>NZ_JACTOJ010000026.1:0-60842 GCF_032335695.1 Clostridium sp. 19966 | reverse complement strand
ATAAAAATGAATTGGTGAAATTATATAAAATTGTAAGCTGATTTAAAATAGAGGTAGATTAACCGAAAAAAGTTCATGTTTAACTTGTACTTTTTCTTGACATAGTACCAAGAGAACTGTAGCTTGGAATACTCATTTTGAAATCTGAAAACTCTTGACAAAAAGATTCGATGGAACTACAATTGTTACAGGTGATATTATGAGAATAAATACTCGTTTTCCAGTTGCAGTTCATATATTAGCTTTATTAACTTTCAATAAAGAGGAAAATATAACTTCAGAGTTAATTGCTAGAAGTGTTAATACAAACCCGGTTGTAATTCGGAGAATAAATGCTATGCTAAAAAAGGCAAATCTCATTACTATTCAAGCTGGTGTGGGAGGAGCCCGTCTAAATTTAGCACCAAAAGATATTACATTATTGGATATCTATAATGCAGTTAAATCATCTGAGCAGGATCCTTTGTTCGATTTACATTCTAATCCATCTGAAAAATGTAAAGTTGGAGCAAATATACATGAAGCATTATCAGAACCTTTCAATGCTGCTCAAAAGAGCTTGGAAGATACTCTTAAGAAATATACTCTTTTTGATATAGTAAAAAATATAAATAAAAATATTTGAAAAAGCATGAAAAAATTTGTAACCGTGGGGTTACAAATTTTTTAAAGATAGTTGTAACTTTAAAAGTTACAGTTAATAATAAAGGAGGTTTTCATAATGAAAACAATTTTTGAGAAAGTTAATGTAGGAGGAATAAATCTAAAAAATCGTATTATTCGTAGTGCAACACAAGAAGGAGCTGCCGATAATGAAGGCGGGATTACTGATAAGTTCAAATCTATCTACGAAAGAGTTGCAGCAGGTGGGGCTGGAGCAGTAATAACCTCCATGATTGGGATTGATGAAAATTCAAGAGTATATCCACATATGGTAAAAGCTTATGGAGAGAATTTTGTTTCTGAATTAGGTGAGGTAGTTAATAAAGTTCACAAATGGGATTGCAAAATTATTGTACAGTTAGTGCATTGTGGTGCGAAAGCAAGTCCTGATAATGGGAATACACCTCTTGCTCCATCTAATTTAACATTATTTGAAAATAAGTCAGCTCAAAGTATGACAAAAGAGGAAATACAAAATGTTATTAAGAGTTTTGCAATTGCTGCACAGCGATGTAAAGAAGCGGGTGCTGATGGAATTCAAATACATGGAGCACATGGTTATTTACTTAGCGAGTTTTTAAGTCCATTTTTTAATAAGCGAAACGATGAATATGGCGGAGATATTGTTAAACGAGCAAAAATTATATTTGAAGTGTATGCTGCTATTAGAGAAAAGGTTGGAGATGACTATCCCATCTGGATTAAAATTAATGGGGAGGATTATGTAGATGGAGGACTTAGTCAGGAAGAATGCTTATGGGTATGTAGAGAGTTAGATAGGTTGGGCATAAATGGAATTGAAATAAGTGGTGGTGTAGGAATTTCTCCTGAAACATCTTCAGCAAGAAGAATGACAAATCTTGATAAAGAAGGAGTGTTTGCTCAAAATGCAATGAAGATTGCAGATAAAGTGAATGCTTCAGTAATAAGCGTTGGATGTTATCGTACACCAGATATGATTGAAGAATGGCTAAATAAAGGAGAAATAAAGGCAATAAGTTTATGTCGTCCTCTTATCTGTGAACCTGAATTACCTAATATATGGAAGTCTGGAGATAGAAGAAAATCAAAATGTATTTCGTGTAATAAATGTTTTGATACCGAAAGTGGATTTGGATGTAAAGTTTTTAAATAATATTGTATATACAAAATAAAGATTTGCAAAAATGATTTAGATAGCCACAAGGATTGTTTTGGCTGTAAAAATAGATTTAGAGCAGAAAATTCTAGAAAATACTTCCGTGAAATGCTTGCGTTCGTAAATAAGGAGAGTTGTTGGACTCCTGGATTAAAATTGGTAATAATTTCTTATATACGTGAAAAATATTTTGATGAATTTGGTAGCTTTTAAATTAATATAGCTAATTGTACAAAAAATAAATAAAAAAATTTATCCAAAATACTTAAAATATAATGAGTAGTTTAGAAATAATATAGGTATAGATAATTAATTTAGTTTAAGTAGGTATTAATATGACAATATAAAAAAGAATAGAGATACTCATAAATAACATAGATTATCTATAAGACGTCCATAATTAAAAATAAAAGTGTTTGTAATAAGAGCGTAGAAATATGCTCTTATTTGTGCGTAAAAAATTATTATGGTAAGGATAATATAAAAATAACAAAGCGTATTAATGAGTATTATAGTTTAAATTCATCGATGATATTCAATAACTTATCTAAAGATTCTTTGGATCTATAAGTATTGTCCATTACGGTTTCAGCTAGGTCATTTAATATAGCAGTTTCTTCTGCTATATTATTTGTACCATCAGCACCTTCTGAAGAAGCTGATGTAACTTCTGTTATGGCAGTTAGAATATCTTGTATAGAAGCTAAAAGCTCTTCTGAAGTAGCACTGAAATCACTTACTAACCCTTCAACCATTAAGGCATCTTCACGATATATATTGCCTGTATTAACAAAGGCACCATAATCATTCACTACTTGATTTCCTATAAAGCTTAGGATTTCTTCAGAACCATTCTTTAAGTTGTTTACCGAATTCAAAACTGTAGAAGAAATGTTTTGAATCTCTGTGGCAGCGCTCTCTGAAATCTCCGCTAAGGATCTTATTTCGTCAGCTACAACAGCAAACCCTTTTCCGGCTTCTCCAGCCCTGGCAGCTTCGATAGCGGCATTCAATGAAAGCAGATTAGTCTGAGCTGTTATATTTAAAATATCTTCTGTTAGTGAGCTTATTTTTTCTACAGCCCTAGCTTCTTCAATAGCACTTTTTAATTTTGAGTTTAATTCTGACCTAATAGAATTAGTGTTTTTTTGAGAATATTCAGCTGAAGATTTAAGCTTATTTGCTCTATCATAGATTTTTTTTGCAGATATTAATCCGTCTTGAGCTTTTTTAGCTGTGTCGTTTACTGCTCTTTCTATTTCTGCTGCAGAAGCATTCATTTCTTCAGCTGATGCTGCGGTTTCCTCCATGCCAGCAGATAATTCCTCGGTAGTAGCAGACACATTGTTAATTTTATTATTCAAACCATCTATATTATTTTGCATATTTTGAAAGACAGTATATAAGTTTTTAGTTTCAGAAGTTACTCCAAGTATTATATTTCTTAAAGAATTCTGCATTTTATCTATAGAGTGTATTATTCTTCCAACTTCATCTTGTGATTTATATTTTTTCAGATCGATGCTTTCACCGAGGTTTCCGCTAGCTATTACTGATAAATGAGCTTCAGCATATTTTAAACCTTTAGTTAGGTAAGAGATTAGCAGACCTACTAAAATGATTATTAAGGCTAAAGAAATTAATGCTACGGTTAATGTAATGGTCAACTGTTTGTTGAAGCTTTCGAGTATAGATGATTTTGGAATTTCGCAAAATAGGGACCAATTTGTATTGCTTCCATCTAAAGTTACGGGTGAAGCTACTACAAGAGAATTGCCTGTACCTGTACTAGATTTCATGTAGGTCTTAACGGATAATCCCTTTGAGGTCTGAGACACTAAATCTCTTAAGGAAGTACTTTGCTTTTTTGCATCTGACATCAATAGTTTTCCATTATATCCATTAGCTATATAAAGTCCATTTTTTGAAATTAAATAAGAAAAACCATTCATAGGTTTTATTTTTTCTATGATACCCTGCAATGTATCTAACTGATAATCTAGGGATATAACCCCTATAAAATTTTTGTTATCATCAAGCATGGGTAAAACAAGAGATGCCATAGTAACGTCTTTTCCATTAACCTTATAAACTGTTGGCTCCGTAATAAATACTTGTTTGCTATTTTTAGGCTCATTATACCAAGTCATGTCTGTTTCCGAGTTATAGGCTGCTTCTACGTGAAAAGAATTTCCGTCTCGTGTAACATAAGGGATGAAAAGACCTTTGTCTCCGTATTCTTGAGTATTTGCATATTGTGAATCTTTACCATCAAAAGCATCGGATTCAAAAGCTACTGTGACTCCATAGATATTTGGATATTTGTTTAATATATCCTTCTGCATATCTATTATGAGATTTCTATCCTTTATATTATGTTTCATCATATCGGATATATTTTTATCGAAAACAGTAGCTGCAGAATCAATGATCTTAAAATTTGATACAAGTTGATCGGCATAAGATTTAGATACTTCTTTGGCTAGTGTTTCAGATTGTGTTATACTATCATCATATGAAGCTTTTAAAAGGATGGAAAAAATTGAAGCAAATGAAATAATAACTAGTAAAGACATAATGAAAACTATTTTTGCACTGAGACCTAATTTTTTCGGCATAATGTACCTCATTTCTTTTAATATTTGCATAGTATAAGCGGAGAAGATATATTGACAGAAAAATTTTATTTATTAAATTATATAATACATTTCGACAAGAATAAACATAGAAAATGTTAAAACATCAGGAAATAGGAGAAGATATGGAGAATAATAGAAAAAACAATTTAAGTGCTATTTATGATATAAAGGAATTGTTCATAAAGCCCAGAAATTTATATGAAAAATACAAAAATACAAAAATACATTATATTTTCTTTATTGTATTGATTTTGCTAAGCTTTATTTCTGGAATAATGAACTATATATGGCAGGATGAAAAAGCTGTAAGTGATATAGTAAAATCAAGTCAAGGCAGCGACATGCTAAATGAGGTCATGAACACAGGAAAGTCTCTAGGAGGAGCTGTTCAAACTGGAATGATAGCAATTTTTGTGATCATGCTTAAAGTGCTATTTGTTGCTTTAATTTATTATATTATAGTAAAAATGGTGGACAAAAAAGGCAACTATAAAAAGATTATTGGAATTTGCTCTTTGTCATATATAGTGTACACTTTAGGAAGTATAATAATTGAGCTTTTAGATGGCATTACAAAGCAGGCTTTTACTTCCTTTTCCTCAGGATATTCAGGAATATTTTTAAGTAATCTGAATCCATTTAATATATGGAGTGTATTTTTAATGTATCTGGGTTTAAAAATCTGTTTTGATATGAAGCATAACAAGGCGTTAATATCCGTAATAGCATTAGTGGTGCTAAAAATTTTGGCTAATTTGGCATGGTATAGCATAAGAAGCTAAGAAAATTGAGCTATGCTTTAAATAAGTGTGAAATTCCATACCGATTTAAACCAAAACTCTAAAATTAAAACAGTCTGTTAGTGGGCAGGCTGTTTTTTTATAGGATTCGTATAAACAGGAGAAAATATTTACAAACTCTTGAGTAAATTATCCGTTTTGTATATAATGTTAGGGTTATGTTGAAATGATTCAAAGGAAGGTGGAAAAATGTCAGCGAAGGATCATCCGCAATATGAGGAAGAAAAAGAAAGATTGGACTATACAGTAGACTATATAGATAAAACCTTGAAAGCTACTGAAACCTTTAGAAGAGTTTATAAAGGCAATGTTCAGCAGGCGATGGAAGGATTTGATCCTGAGGATGCTAGTATGGGATTTGTCAGCATGCTGGTAAGCGAAAAACTTATACATGCTGCTGAAAAAAACTATTATAATTATCAAAAGGCTAAGGCTAAACCTTACTTTGCCAGGATTGATTTTAAGAGAAAAGATGAGGATAAGATAAATCAATTATATATAGGAAAGACTTCTGTAATGAAGGCAGAAGATAACGAGCCACTAATAGTAGACTGGAGAGCTCCGGTAGCTACCTTATATTATGAAGGAAGACTTGGTGATACCTCCTATGAAGCTGAAGAGGGACTTCAGGAAGGTGAACTTCTACTAAAAAGACAGTTTACCATAAATGAAGGTGAATTAGAAAAGATTTTTGATATAGATATAACTACGAATGATGAATTGCTCCAAGAAGCTTTGGAAGCAGGAGCTGAGAGCAGGTTAAAAGACATAGCTTCAACAATACAGGCAGAGCAAAACAGAATAATAAGAGCTCCTATGTATAAGCCTCTGATAGTTCAAGGGGTAGCTGGAAGTGGAAAGACTACTATAGCTCTACATAGAATAGCTTATTTCATATACAATTATGAGAAAACCTTTGATCCAGAAAACTTTCTTATAATAGCTCCAAATAGCCTGTTCATAAATTACATATCCGAAGTTTTGCCAGAACTTGGGGTTGAAAGGGTTCAGCAAAGCACTTTCATGGATTTTATGAATCTGCTTTTAGGTAAGAAACTGAAGCTTAAAGAAGACGATAAGCTTATGGAGATAATTCACAACAGAGATAATGAAGATACCGACTTTATGAAGTGGGCGGCGGGCTTTAAAGGTTCCATGGAATTTAAGGATATAATACAAAGTTATATAGAAGATATTGAGAAAAACTATATTCCTGAGGTAGATTTCAAAGTAGGTGGTAAGCTGCTGATGAAGGCTGGAGAGATAAAAAGGAGATTCTCGGAAGATCTCACTGTGCATCCTTTCCAGAAGAGAATAGAAGAGATAAAGAAGAGCTTTAAGGGAAAGCTTAAGTTGGTTCAAGATAATATGTTCAAGGCTTTGCAGGATTATTATTATGAAAGCATGGAAGAGGTTAGGCGAACTGTATTTGATACGGAGGAAAAGAGCAGACTTATAACTGAAATAGCTAAAGAGAGAGACGAATCCCTAGCGAAGCTCACTAATGATTTCAATAATGCCATAAAAAATTATACTAGCAAATGTCCTCAAAAAACTGTAGAAGATTATTATATAGAATTGATAACCAATCCATCAAAAATGCAGAAATACTCCAAGAAAAAGCTGGCTAAGGATAAATTGCAGTATTTAGCAGATACAGCTAAAGAATTATTCAAAGAAGACAAATATGAGTTAGAGGATTATGCTGGGCTGGTATATTTGAAAGCAAAAATATTTGGTTTTGATAAAAAGATAAAAATAAACAGTGCAGTAGTGGACGAAGCTCAGGACTTCAGCTTATTTCAGATATTTACTCTTAAAACAGTGCTAAATACAGGAATGATAACTCTTTTAGGAGATTTATCCCAAGGTATACACGCCTATAGAGGGATAGATAATTGGCAGGAGGTTTTAAACAAGGTATTTGCTGAAGATGAATGCAGCTATATGACTCTGGAGCAGAGCTATAGAACCACAGTGGAAGTTATGGAGCTGGCTAACAATATAATAAGTAAGCTTGGCAAAGAAGGCATTATATTGGCTAAGCCAGTTATAAGACATGGCGAAAAGCCAGATATAGAAGAGTTTAAAGATAAGAATGAGCTTATAGAAACCCTAGAAGAAAACCTATTGGCAATGAAAAATGCGGGATATAAATCTAATGCCATAATATGCAAGACTCAGAAAGAGTGCGAAAAGGTAAAACGGGCTCTTGATAAAAGAGGGAATGTCAAGTGCAAGATACTTAGTGAAAAGCAGCGTCAATATGAAGCTGGAATTATAATAGTTCCTTCCCATGCTGCCAAGGGTCTTGAATTTGATACAGTATTTATCGTAAATATGGATGAAAGCTATATACAGGACGAACTTGATATTAAGCTTTTATATGTAGCTATGACTAGAACCATGCATAGGCTGTTTGTATATCATATGGAGAATACCATACCTATCTTAAAGGATAAAATATCTTTTAAAAAGATGGAGATAAATAACACGGTAAGATTATAAAAAAGAAGCTGAGTATGATTACTTCTATCATATCCAGCTTCTTTATGTTTAATATTATAAATTACCCTTTAAACCAATAGTTTCAGCTTCTTTTTGCATACCCTTTATGCTTTCTTCTATGACTTTATCTAAATCCATACCAAGCTTTTCTGCCCCTTGAATTATAACTTCTCTATTTACACCAGCAGCAAAGCTTTTTTGCTTCCACTTTTTCTTTACAGATTTAACTTCTAAATCTAATACACTTTTACTTGGCCTTAATAGGCAGGCTGCTGAAATTAAACCTGTAAGTTCATCAATGGTGAATAGAACCTTTTCCATATCATTTGATGGCTCCACATCGCAGCATATTCCATAACCATGACTTTGAACCGCATGGATGTATTCCTCAGGTACATTTTTGCCTTCTAAAATTTCTCTAGCCTTTGCACAATGCTCCTCTGGATACATTTCATAATCTACGTCATGCAGCAGTCCTGCAATTCCCCATTTATAAGCATCTTCATTATATAGCCCAGCAAAATGCTTCATAACAGCTTCCACTGTTAGCGCATGCTTTATGAGACTTTCGCTTTTATTAAACTCAGTAAGTATATCAAAAGCTGCTTCTCTGGTAAATGTTTCATCTGTCATATCTTATCATTCCTCCCCAAATTGTATATTTTAAATATTAGGTCTAGAGGGAGGAAATGTCAATAGCTTAAACTATGTTGATGATGAACTGCTATCACTTTGACTGCTGTTATTACTATTTTGCTGATCTTGTCCTTGACCCTGTTGTTCACTCTGTCCTTGGCTTGGGTTTCCTCCTCTGTTTCCAAAGTTAGAGAAGACTTTCTTCATTACAGCATCAGCCTGATCTTGAGTTATAACACCGCTGCTAACTAAATCTGAAAGAGGGTTTTTAAAATTTCCGCCTC
Organism: Clostridium sp. 19966; assembly: GCF_032335695.1. NCBI lineage: Bacteria > Bacillati > Bacillota > Clostridia > Eubacteriales > Clostridiaceae > Clostridium > Clostridium sp. 19966. Next base: position 52,174 of record NZ_JACTOJ010000026.1, on the reverse strand, counting down.
CCCTTCTTTGACCAGAGCCTTTTGAAGAACCAGAATTGTTATTACTATTACTATTACTGTTACCGTTGTTGCCAGAATTGCTGCCAGATTCACTGCTGCCGCTAGATCTCTGACCACCATTTCCCATGTTTGAAGTTAGAGCCTCTAATATTTTATCAGATTGAGCTTGAGTAATGGTTCCAGCAGTAACTAATTCTTTCAAGCCACTTTCTATTTGAGTCTTTCTTTGGCTTGGATCAAAGTTTCCTCTTTTTCCTGAACTGTTAGCCTGAGCTGTTTGGTTTTTATCAGAACTACTGCTCTTAGAACAGCCGAAAAAAGCTACCATAGGAATAGAGCCTACAATTATTAAAGAAATTACAGCGCTGATAAGCTTACCTTTTTTCATAATTATCACCCTTACTTTATGATTTTATATTTTCATTGTTTCTGTAGCAATTATATTAGCCAATTGTGACAACTTTGTGATAAAAACAAAAACAACTTAAAAATTTAGGGATTAAATAATTTTTAGTAAAGAATGTTATAAGTGTGTTAATAATGTAAAAAGTTAAAAATATTTTATCTTTTGAAATAAAATCGGTGTTATACTGTAATGCTTCGGGTAAATATTTATTAACATTCTTATATTAGTTAAATATCAGTGTGCTTAAGTACAATATTTGAATAATATGAAATATTTAACCTGATTTTAATAAAAAGGTAAATAAAAATAAATTTACCTGTAATAACATGAATAAGTACGTGGATAAGTTCAATTGTTAAGCACTCACTACTTATATTAGAAGTAAGCATATGATCGGGAGGAATTATAGTGGACATTCATTTAAAAAATCTTTCAATGAAATTTAGTGATGCATTGGCCATCAATGATATCAGCCTTACTGTAAAGTCGGGCGAGTTAGTGTCACTGTTAGGGCCAAGCGGCTGTGGAAAATCCACCACTTTATCTATGATAGCGGGTCTAAATAGGCCTACTTCAGGAGATATATATTTCGGTGATGATTGTGTAACAGACGAGGAGCCAGAAGACAGAGAAATAGGCATGGTATTTCAAAACTATGCACTGTACCCTCATATGACAGTACTAAAAAATATAATGTTTCCCCTGAAAATGAAAAAGGTTGATAAAAAAGAAGCTATAAAAATGGCACAGGACATGGCAGAAATTGTGCAAGTGGACAAAATGCTGGATAGAAAGCCAAAGCAGCTTTCCGGTGGACAGCAGCAAAGGGTGGCTATAGCTAGAGCATTGGTTAAAAAACCTAAGGTATTATTGCTGGATGAGCCTCTTTCTAATTTAGATGCCAGACTTCGTATAGAAATGAGGGAAGAAATAAGAAGAATCCAAATGCAGACAGGGGTTACTACCATATTTGTAACTCACGACCAAGAAGAAGCCATGAGCATATCTGACAGAATAATAGTTATGAATAAGGGAGAGATACAGCAGTATTCCACAGCTCAGGAATTATACAACAAGCCAGAAAATTTGTTTGTAGCTCAGTTTATAGGAAATCCTAAAATAAATACCATCGATGTAGGAAAAATAAATAACAAAGAGCTTGTAGTTGGCATAAGAGCAGAGGACGTTAAAATTAATTCCTCACAGCAAACTATATTTACTGGTAAAGTCAAGTACATAGAGAGATTGGGTAAAGATGTACTGGTAAAAATAGATTGTCAGGGGAATGATATAGCAGCCTTTAGTGACAAGACATCGAATATAGCCTTGAATGATCAGGTTAATGTAAGCTTTGATGAGAGAAGCATTCACTGGTTTGACAAAGAAAGTGAGAAAAGAATAGAGCCAGAGAAGGATTGGTATGAGAATTTATTAAGAAATTTTAATGGAGGCAGCAAATGAATAGGAAAGCAACTATTAAATCTTCATTAAAAGCATATATGTATCTATTTCCGGCAGCGCTCATAATAATCGTGTTTATAATCTATCCGCTGATAAAATCCTTTGAAATGAGCTTTTATGCAAAATATGATTATTTTAATGATAAAGTTTATTCCTATGGACTTAATAATTATAAAATTGTATTGAGCGATCCTAAGTTTTGGCAGGCTATGAAAAACACCATGATTTTCGTGGTAGGGGTAGTGCCTATATCCATAATCATATCCATAGCTATAGCACTAATGCTTAACAGTAAAATAAAGTTTAAGGGAGTATTTAGAACTTTCTTCTTTATGCCCTATGTAACTTCATTAGTGGCTATTTCGATAGTTTGGAGATGGATATATCACAGGGATTATGGAATATTGAATTATGTTTTAGGAGTATTTGGTATACATCCTATAGCGTGGTTGAATGATCCTAATATGTCTATGCCAGCATTAATAATACTATCGATATGGAAGAATATAGGCTATAACGTAATTATATTTTTAGCGGGACTTCAAACTATAAACAAGCAGTGTGAATTGGCAGCTCAAACAGATGGAGCTCACTATTTCAAGAGGGTATGGTATGTTACACTTCCGCTATTGTCTCCAACCACATTTTTCGTAGCAATAGTGTCTGTAATAAATTCCTTCAAAATATTTGATGAAGTTTATACTCTCTTCAATTCTGGGGGAAACATGGCAGGACCATCGGACAGTGCTTTAACGGTTGTGTTTTATATATTTAGAAAATTCTACGGTGAATGGAATTTTGGAGTAGCCTCTGCAGCAGCTTTCATTTTATTCGTAGTAATTATGATTTTTACTGGTATTCAATTTTACTATTCTAGAAGGAGGGGATGATTAAATGGAAAAAAAATTAAAACGGCATGTGGCAAAGATTGTGCTTTATTTGCTGCTCATAATAGGAAGTATCATTATGGTTCTTCCCTTTTACTGGATGGTTACTACCTCGCTTAAGACTCCTTCAGAAATTGTAAAGATGCCGCCTATGTGGATACCTATAAGCTTCAAATGGAGCAATTTTGTAGAGGCGTGGCATGCGGCTCCATTTCCAAGATACTTTTTAAATAGTGTGATAGTAACTCTTTTAAGTACAGGCGGAGAGCTTATAACCAGCATTTTAGCAGCTTATGCTTTTTATAGACTAGAGTTTTATGGGAAAAAGATTATATTTTCTATAATGATGGGAACTATGATGATACCTGGAGAAATGCTTCTTATGCCGAATTTTGTAACCTTGACTAATTTGGGATGGATGAATAGCTATAAAGCCCTCATAGTACCTTGGATTGCTAGCGTGTTTTCAATATTTATGTTTACTCAATATTTTTCAACCATTGGTGATGAACTGTATTATGCGGCGAAAATAGATGGAAGCAAGGATTTTAGATATCTGACTAATATAATAGTTCCTATATCAAAGCCTATGATTATAACTATAGCCATAATAAGAAGTATAGGGAGCTGGAATTCATTTATGTGGCCGCTTATAGTAACTAATTCAGATGAAATGAGAACACTTTCAGTAGGACTGACTGCCTTTATAACGGATGTTGGGACGAGTTATCAATTGCTTATGGCTGCATCTACCTTCATAATTCTGCCAATGATAATATTATTTTTAGCTATGCAGAAATACATAATTGAAGGAGTATCTCATGCAGGAATAAAAGGTTAATATATGGGGATGTATCTTGCAAAAATGCTTGATTTAAGTAGTTTGCAGATATGGCTCAATATTAATATAGATTAAAACAATATAATTTTAAGGAGTGAATAATTTGAAATCAAAATTATTAATGGGATTAGCATTAACAGCAACTTTATTAGTAGGAGTAACAGGATGCGCTAGTAAGAATTCATCAAGCGGCGCTGACTCATCAAGTTCTTTATCACAGATAAAGATTGACAAACCTGTAACTATTGAATTTTGGCATGCTATGACAGGTGCTACTCAAAAGGAACTTCAGAAATTAGCAGATGATTTCCATACAAAGAATCCTAATATAACAGTAAAGCTTGTAGCTCAGGGAGATTATACAACTCTTCAGCAAAAGCTTATGGCAGCAGCAAAGGCAAAAACATCTCCAGCAATGGCTCAGGCTTATTCTAACTGGATGCAGGATTATGTTACCAGCAACCTTATAGAAGATCTTACTCCTTACTATGACGATAAGAAGGTAGGCATGGATAATAAAAGTGATATTGTAAAATCCTTTTTAGACGATAATACTTTTAATGGCAAGATTTATGGTGTACCTTTTAATAAAAGTACAGAAGTTTTATTCTATAACAAAGACTATTTAGACAAGGTAGGAGCAGCTGTTCCAACAACTTGGGATGAGCTTAAGGACGTGGCTCAAAAGACTACTACTACTATTAATGGTAAAAAAGTTACAGGCTTAGGCTTTGAAAATTCAGTAACAGGAGATTTTGCTACCTATGTAAAACAGGCTGGCGGAGATTACATAACTACCGATGGAAAAGTTAAGTTCAATTCTGCTGAAGGTAAAAAGGCTATGGAATTCTTAACTGATATGTTAATAACAAGCAAGACTGCAAGACTTGCTGGCGAAGATAACTATATGTCAACACCTTTTGGTCGTGGAGATGTCGCTATGTATATAGGTTCTTCTGCAGGAGTTTCTTTCGTTGGCTCTGCTGTAAAAGACAGCTTTAAGTGGTCTACTGCAGTACTTCCTAAGGGAGTAAAGGCAGCTTCACCTTTCCAGGGAACTAATGCAGTTATTTTCAAGACTGCAAATGATCAGGAAAAATTAGCTTCTTGGGAATTTGCTAAGTTCTTAGCTTCACCTGATGTTACAGCAGAATGGGCAGAGAAAACTGGTTATGTTCCTGTAAGACAGTCTGCATTAAAATCTAGCGAATGGACATCATATATAGAAAAGAATCCTGCTCAAAAGGCTGCTGAAGAGCAGTATAACAGCGGCTTCAGTGATCTTCATGTAGCTGGATATACTAAAGCTCGTACTGATATATCTTCAGTATTCAATGATGTATTACTTGGAAAGAAATCTGTAAGTGACGGTTTGAGCGATGCAGAAAAGGCAGCAAAGCAAGATCTGCAGCAGTAAGATTTTTTAAAGTATATACAACAATAGAACTATAGGAATAAAAGGCTATGTTTTAAAGCTATGCGGATAGAAGCTAAGAGGTTTATCAGCGGCTTAAAACATAGCCTAATAATTTAGGAGGAACTTTATGGAATCACAAACTAAAATAAAATTTTATTCAGGCACAAGGAAAATAGGAGGTACAGTAGTCAGCATAGAATATGAAAATGAAAGGATCATAATAGACTTTGGGAGAGGCTTTACTCCAGCGGCAGCTATACTGGACAAGAAAAATGCAATGCTGGATAACTATGTTGAAAAATATTTAACTTTAGGAATGCTGCCTAAGATAGATGGTTTTTATTCTGAAAAAAACATACCTGAAAAGACTGAAATTCTACCATTAGAAGAAACTAACATGAAAACTAAAGTTTTTATTTCTCACTTGCACTTAGACCATATGGAATACATGGGGCTTGTAGATGAAAAAGTAGATGTATATATGACAGAAGACAGCTTGAAGCTCTATAAGGCTTTAGACAAAGTAAAGGAAGGAGTCCTTGGCACAAGGGAGTATAAAGCTATTGCTTATGATGAAAAGCTTGAATTTAATAACGTAAAGGTCACTGCACTGAGAGTGGATCATGATGTAAGGGGAGCCTGCTCATATATTGTAGAAACTCCAGATTTAAAAATACTGTACTCTGGTGACCTTAGATTAAAAGGACTTCACCCTGAGTGGACATTAAACATGGCTGAAAGAGCTAGGGAAGAAGGTATAAATGTATTAATATTTGAATCCACCACCATTGGGAGTGTAATAAAAAAAGAGGCACTTGAAAGATACAGCAAAGAAACTAATGGAGAAAAAAATTTGGCTGAAAGAATAATTGAAGCTATAGAGCAGCATGAAGGAATTGCTATATTTAACACATATCATAGAAATGTAGATAGAATAGCTGAATTCCATAAAGCAGCTATAAAAACTAACAGAAAACTTGTATTAGAATTAAGCACTGCTTATTTAGCTTATGAATTACTGGGAATTAAGGATTTTTACATAATAGAAGAAAAGGATTTAGTGGCTTTGGAATACCATGAGGCAGTTATAGATTTTTATAATAATTTTAACAAGCTGTCTATTAGTGAAATAAATAAAAAACCAGGAGAGTATATTTTAGAAAATAGCTTTGATAATATTATAAGTTTATTATATATAACCACAGAAAATGGAATTTACATCCATTCAAATGGTGCACCTCTAGGTGATTATGATCCAGCTTATAATTCAATGATGGATTTCTTAGATAAATTAGATATAGAGTATAGATATATAGGAGTAAGCGGTCACGCTAATCCTTATGAATTGATCACTGTTGCAGAAAAGATAGAGGCAGATATTTTTATGCCTATTCATGGCTTTAATCCAGAGTGCTTTCATATAGGTAAAGGTGTAAGATTTCTTCCTGAAGAGGGAAAGACATATACTTTCACAGAAAATAATATTAGGGTCTTGCCATAAATAACAGCCTGTTTTTAATACACATTTAACTTGCAGCCTAACCAATAAAAGCATGTTGATAAGTGTATCACTTTAGAGTATTATTAGAGTATTGATAGTGATTTGTAACTACCGTATAAGGAGTGAATTATATGAAACGAATCGATAAAATATATGAATATATAAAGGAAAACTCTAAAGAGCTGTCACTTGAGAATCTAAAGAATAAAGATGGGTTTACGGCAATAGATATATCGGAAAAATTAAATATTTTGAGAAATAATGTAAGTGCGGAGTTAAATGCGCTTTTAAGGCAGGGAAAGATAATCAAAATAAAAGGAAGACCAGTAGTCTATTTAGATAGAGAACATGTAGAAAAAGTATTAAGATGCAATATTCAGGAGACCCCAGTAGAGATTGAAAGCATAGAAGAGCTTATTACTGGAGTAGAAGAAGAGCAGCAGAAAGAGGAAAGTCCCTTTGCACTTTTAATCGGAGCGGAGAGTGGCTTGAAGAACCAGATAGAGCAGGCAAAAGCAGCAATGCTCTATCCTCCTAATGGTCTTCATACCCTTATAGTTGGACAAACTGGTGTAGGAAAAACCTTGTTTGCCACCATGATGTATAACTATGCTAAGTATGCTCAGAGGCTTCAAGAGAAAGCACCTTTTGTAGTCTTTAATTGTGCGGATTATTATAACAATCCACAGCTTTTAATATCACATATATTTGGACATGCTAAGGGAGCTTTCACAGGAGCTGACTCAGAAAAGGATGGATTGGTTGAGAAGGCTAATGGCGGGATTCTATTTTTGGATGAAATTCATAGACTGCCTCCAGAAGGGCAAGAAATGATATTCTATTTTATGGATACAGGAACCTATAACAAATTAGGAGATTCGGATAGAAAGAGAAAGTCCAATGTACTCATAATAGGGGCTACCACTGAAGAGCCTGGCTCTTCCCTGCTAAAAACTTTTGTGAGAAGAATTCCTATAGTCATTAATATACCAAGCTTAGATGAGAGGCCTATAAAGGATAGACTTGATATAGTAAAATTTCTTCTATCCAATGAAGCACACAGAGTTAATAAAAAAATAAGAATCGAAGCGGATGCTGTAAAAGCTCTTATGGGAAGTGTATCCTATGGTAACGTAGGACAAATGAAATCTAATGTACAGTTAGTTTGCGCTAAAGGATTTCTAAATTGTATAGATAATAAGGAATATATAGATATTGATTATAAGTCCTTGCCGCCAGATATAAAGAGCGGATTATTTAGCATAACTTCTAAGAGAAAAGAGGCAGAAGAACTTTCAAATTATATTGATTCGCAGCTGGTGGTGTCTCCTGAAGGATATATAAGCCTCAGTCAGGAAGATTCCTATGAGCCGCCTTTCAATCTGTACAAGATAATAGAAGATAAGGCAGCTGTACTAAAAGAAGAAGGCGTAGATGAAGAATATATAAAGAAGTTTATTACCACAGATATAAATATCCATATAAAATGTTTTTATGATAAATTTAAAAACAGCGGTAATGATAGAGAAAATATACTTAAGATTGTGAATGAGGATATTTTAAACTTTTGCGAAGAGATAAAAGCATTGGTAGAGAAAAAAATAGATAAAAAGCTGAATGAAAAATTTTTATATGCTTTGACTCTCCATATAAGTGCCTTCTTTAAGAGAACAGAAGACAATATTCCTCTTAGATATACTAATATAGAGGATATTATAGAAGATAACAATGAAGAATATAATATAGCATTAGAAATAAAAGAGCTTATAGAAAAACGATATAAGATGGAAGTACCAGAAATGGAGACTATATATCTTACTCTTCTCATAAGTACTATAAATGATGAAAACTCAGATCATGTGGCTGTACTTGTAGCTGCCCATGGAAATAGAGTAGCTTCAGATATGGTGAATGTGGTTAAAAAGCTCTTAGGAGAAGGAAATGTAGATGCAATTGATATGCCGTTAGATGTAAGTCCTCAGGAGATACTTAGCAAAATGATTGAAAAAGTTAAGGAAATAGATATGGGTAAGGGCGTGCTTCTACTGGTTGACATGGGATCACTTGCAAATTTTGAAGGTATAATTGAAGAAAAAACATGTACCAGAATTAGAACCATAGAGATGGTATCAACTCCGCTTGTTTTAGAAGCAGTAAGAAAAGCCAATATTCTAGATATGGATTTGGATACTATATATGATTCACTAAAAAGCTTTAGTGGATATGGGCATCTTCAAATTGGCAGCACCGAGGATGAGCCAAAAGACAAAGCCATAATAACAATATGCTCTACTGGACAAGGAACTGCCATGAAGCTTAAGGAATTGGTTAGAGATATAATTGAAAATATAACTGATGATAAAATTGCTATAATCCCAGTTAGCATTAGGGATATAAATGGGAAAATAGCAGAAATAGGCGCTAAATATAAGATAATTGCCTCTGTTGGAGTGATAAAACCAGAAATAGATGTGCCATTTGTATCCTTGGAACATCTTATAGGCGGTGAAGGACAAGCAGTTATTGAAAATGTTGTAAAAAATAATAATTTAATAGTTAAGGAAAGCAAGAATAATGTGGTGGTTAAAGAAATGTGTCTTGATAGCTTGAATCAATTTTTAACATTTCTTAATCCTAATAAAATTGTAAGTGTATTAATGAATGCAGTAAGTATATTGGAGAAAGAAACTAATAGAAAATTTAATAATGCAATGTGTATCAGAATTATTGTTCATACAGCTTGTGCACTTGAAAGAATGGTTATTAATGATGGACTTGTATACAGAGATGATAAAAATAATTTTGATAAAAACATAGTTAACGCCGTAAATATGGCTAATGAAATGTTTAAAAAGTCAATAAATGTTTCTTTAAGCGAAGATGAGATATGTTTTGTCGCTGATATTATTAAATAAAGTGTATTAAAATAACTTCATCTTCATTGTGCAACAGCCCCTTTACCTTTAATACACATATTTGGCACGATAATTGCTAATATATAAGCAAAAAGAAAGTGGAAAAAACAATCGAACGTAGGAGGGAAGTTTAATGGTAGCTTTAATAATAGGGACCCATGGAAGAGCTTCTGAAGAAATATTAAAATCCGCGGAAATGATATTTGGAAAACAAGAAAACGTAGCCACAGTTACTTTTGAAACTGGAGAAGGCACCGATGATCTCATAAGAAAGTATAATGAAAAACTTAATGAACTAGATACGAGTTCTGGAGTGATTTTTATGGTAGATTTATTCGGAGGAAGTCCATTTAACGCTGCCAGCGCTATAGCAGCTAAGCAAGATGATATGGATGTAGTTACTGGAGTAAATATACCAATGATTCTTGAAACCTTTGTCTCAAGGGAAAGTATGGATGTGAAGAATTTAATTAATCTATCAAAAGAAGCCGCAGCCGCAAGCATAAAAACATTAAAAGAAATGCTATCTAATAGCGAAGAGGAGGATTTATAAAATGATGAATATTGTTTTAGCAAGAATTGATGACAGACTTATACATGGCCAGGTTGCTACAATATGGTCCAAAGAAACAAGATGTGAAAGAATAATAGTTTGTAATGATGATGTAGCAAAGGATGAGATAAGAAAAACTCTTTTAGTACAAGTTGCACCTCCAGGAATAAAAGCTAGTGTAGTTGATGTAGAAAAGGCTATAAGAGTTTATAAAAACCCTAAATATGATGGAGCAAGAGTTCTTTTCTTATTTACAAATCCTACTGATGTTTTAAGAATGGTAGAAGGCGGAGTAGATATTAAGAGCGTAAATATAGGCGGTATGGCTTTCAAGGAAGGAAAGAGACAAATAAACTCAGCTATATCAGTAAATAATGAAGATGTAGCTGCATTTAAAAAGCTTCATGAAAAAGGAATAGAGCTTGAAGCTAGAAAGGTCACTTCAGATCCAAAAGTTGATATTATGTCAAAGCTTTAAGCTTGAAAAATCATTTTGCTGAGGGGAGAACCCTTAAAATCAAGATTTTCACCAGCGAAATGGTAATAATAAATTAATGGTTTTTTATTTACTGTAATCGTTTCATAACAAAAATTGGTTATGTTTTAAAATAATGTTGATAAAGGCTTTGCCCTTCCTGGCAAAATTACGCTAATTATGAGTCGCACTTCCTAAGAGTTTCTGGAGCTCCAAAGATAATATAAACATTTTAAAACATAGCCTCCCAAGCTAAATGAAGTTTTAAATCAGTGTAAAAATCAACACTGATTTAAAACAGAGTCTAAAATTTAAATAGTATATATAACAAGGGGAGGAAAAAACCATGTCAATATTTCAAATTATATTAATATTCATATTTGCCAGCATAGCAGGTATGGGCAGTGTGCTTGATGAATTTCAGACACATAGACCATTGGTTGCATGTACAGTAACAGGACTCATTTTAGGAGATATGACACAGGGGATTATAATAGGTGCTACTCTTGAAATGATGGCTTTAGGCTGGATGAACATAGGTGCGGCAATGGCTCCAGATGCGGCTCTTGCCAGCGTAGTGTCAACCATATTAGTTGTAGAGGGACACCAAAACATTGCAACAGGAATTGCAGTTGCAGTTCCAATAGCAGCAGCAGGACAGGTACTTACAATAATAGCAAGAACCATAAGCGTTGGACTTCAGCATCAAGCTGATAAATATGCAAAAGAGGGTAACTTAAGGGGCATAGACCTCTGCCATCTAGGTGGACTCGCAATTCAGGGACTTCGTGTTTCAATACCAGCAGTAATAGTTGCAGCCTTTGCAGGTACTAGCGTAGTACAATCACTTTTAAATTCAATACCTCATGTTATAATCGGAGGATTGCAAGTTGCAGGTGGATTCATAGTTGTAGTTGGTTATGCTATGGTTATAAACATGATGCAGGCTAAATACCTTATGCATTTCTTCTTCCTAGGTTTCGTTGTAGCCGCATTCTCAGGAGTAAATCTTGTAGGCTTCGGTATAATAGGTACAGTATTAGCTATACTTTATATCCAGTTAAATCCTAAGTATAATATGCCAAAGGCAGTTGCATCAGCAGCGGGCTCAAGCAGTAACGATAATCTCGACGACGAATTAGATGATTAAGAGGGGGGAAATAAATGGCGAATAATACAAGCGAAACAAAAAAGCTTACTAATAGTGATTTAACTAATGTTTTTATACGTTCTAATTTTCACCAAGCTTCCTGGAACTTTGAAAGAATGCAGGCCTTAGGGTATTGCTTTTCTATGATACCTGTTATAAAAAGACTTTATAAGGGCGATGAGAGAAAAGCCGCTCTTAAAAGACATCTGGAATTCTTCAATACACACCCTTTTGTAACTGCTCCAATACTTGGTGTTACAGCAGCCATGGAAGAGGAAAGAGCAAACGGTGCAGATATAGATGATGGTGCTATAAACGGAATAAAGATAGGTATGATGGGACCTCTAGCAGGAGTTGGTGATCCAATATTCTGGGGAACCTTAAGACCAGTTTTAGCTGCGCTTGGTGCATCCATAGCTATGACTGGAAGCGTAATAGGACCATTGATATTCTTCATATTATTCAACGTTGTTCGTTTAGGAGTTAGATGGATCGGCGTTAAATACGGATACAGAAAAGGCCTTGACATAGTTAAGGACATGGCAGGAAACAGGCTTCAAAAGCTTACTGAAGGAGCTTCAATACTTGGATTATTCGTAATGGGTGCACTTGTTTCAAAGTGGACAACAATTAAGATCCCAGTAAAGATATCAGAGTTTACTAATCAGCAGGGAGTAAAAAGTGTTACAACAATTCAAAGTATTTTAGATTCATTACTGCCAGGACTTCCAGCATTGCTATTAACTTTCCTATGCATGTACCTTCTAAGAAAGAAAATAGGAGCAATTTGGTTGATATTTGGATTATTTGCAATTGGTATACTAGGATATTGGGCAGGAATACTTGCACTATAAAACAAAAACTAATATAAAAATAATAAAGAGCACTGCAAAGCGGTGCTTTATTATTTGGAAGCAATTCTGATTTCCATAAAGTTAATTAAAGAATTTTCAAAAAATATATTGACATGAAAAATCAATGTGATATAATCAAATTCAATAAAGGAATTAAACAATTCCTATCATAATTGTAATAATTGAATATTGTCGTCTTATCGAGAGTGGCGGAGGGACTGGCCCTATGAAACCCGACAACCAGCATTTTTTAATGTATGGTGTTAAATCCTGCAAATTGATTTTGAGAGATAAGAGGAGAACGCGTTTTAAGACTAAAACAAGTGTATTAATCCTCTTCTTATCAGAAGAGGATTTTTTATTTAGCTGAAAATAGGCGCTTACCAAGGAGCCTACTACATATATAAAATAAATTAAATGAAAAGGGGACTAACAATATGAGTGAAAGAAATTATAGTTTTGAAACATTACAAGTGCATGCAGGACAAACTCCAGATCCTACTACAGGTTCTAGAGCAGTGCCAATTTATCAGACAACCTCCTATGTATTTAAAAACGCTGATCATGCAGCAAATTTATTCCAATTAAAAGAACCAGGAAATGTATATTCAAGAATAATGAATCCAACTACAGATGTATTTGAGCAGAGAATAGCAACATTGGAAGGCGGAGTTGCAGGACTTGCAACAGCATCAGGACTTGCAGCTATAACCTATGCAATATTAAATGTAGCTAGTGCAGGAGATGAAATAGTAGCAGCAAGCACACTTTATGGTGGAACTTACGAATTATTTGGTGTTACCTTAAAGAAGCTTGGAATAAAAGTAGTTTTTGTAGATCCAGATGATCCTGAAAATTTCAGAAAGGCTATAACTGATAAAACTAAAGCCTTATATGGAGAAACTATAGGAAATCCAAGAATAAATGTTTTAGATATAGAAGCTGTAGCTAAAATAGCTCATGAAAATAAAATTCCATTAATAATAGACAACACTTTTGGAACTCCTTATCTTGTAAGACCTATAGAATATGGTGCAGACGTGGTAGTTCATTCAGCTACTAAATTTATAGGCGGACATGGTACTACCATTGGAGGAGTAATAGTGGACGGAGGAAAGTTTGATTGGAGAGCAAGCGGAAAGTTCCCTGATTTTACTACTCCAGATAAGAGTTACAATGGACTAGTATATGCTGACTTAGGAGCTCCAGCTTTTGCATTGAAGGCAAGAGTTCAGCTTCTTAGAAACACTGGCGCTACCTTAAGTCCACAGAGCGCATTCACTTTCTTACAGGGCTTAGAATCATTGTCATTAAGAGTTGAGAGACATGTAGCGAATACAAGAAAGATAGTTGAATATTTAAGTAAGCATCCAAAAGTTGCTTGGGTGAATTATCCTGAACTTGAAAACAGTCCATATAATGAGCTAGCTAAGAAATATCTTCCTAAGGGAGCCGGATCCATATTTACCTTTGGAATAAAAGGAGGACTTGAAGCTGGTAAAAGATTTATAAACAGCGTTGAATTATTCTCCCTGCTTGCGAATGTAGCAGATGCTAAATCTTTAGTAATACATCCATCCAGCACTACTCATGCAGAATTAAATGAAGAAGAACAGAAGGCTGCAGGAGTTACACCAGACCTAATAAGACTTTCAATAGGTGTTGAAGGCGTTGATGATTTAATTTACGATTTGGAACAGGCGCTTGCTAAAGCTTAACAATTTTGAACTCGTTTGAAAGAAGGAATCCAGATGCCTGAAAAAAATGATTTTGACTTTTTAACTAAATGCATCCACGTTGGAAATGATATAGATAAAGAAACTGGTGCTATAAGGAGACCTATAATAATGGCAAACAGCTATAGGCTTCCTGATGATGCTTCCACACTTAATTGGAGCGATCCAAATAATCTGGTTTATACAAGAAATACCTCAGCAAATCAGATATACCTTCAAGAGAGATTAGCTGCTCTTGAAGGCGCTGAGGATTGTGTGGTACTAGCCACAGGAGTAGCTGCTCTATCATCTGTATTCTTTACATTCCTAGGCAAGGATTCTCATGTGGTTTGCTCTAATGTGTCCTATATAGCGGTTTATAGATTGCTGAATGAGTATTTTCCTGATAAATACGGCATTGAAACTACTTTAGTGGATACTGCGGACTTAGAGCAAATAAAGAGTGCAATAAGACCTAATACCCGTCTTATACATATTGAAACACCTGGAAATCCTACTACAAGAGTAAGTGATATAGAGGAAATAGCTAAAATAGCTAAGGAAGCAGGAGCCTTGCTTTCAGTAGATAGTACTTTTGCTTCACCTTATCTTCAAAGACCTTTAGAGCTTGGAGCAGATCTTGTTGTACACAGCCTAACCAAGTATATAAACGGCCATGGCGATGCCATGGGGGGAGCCGTTCTTGGCAAAAAGGAACTCATAGACAAGATTAAAAGAGAGGCTATGGTAAATGTAGGGGGAGCCATAAGTCCTTTCAACGCTTGGCTTATTACAAGAGGAGTAGTGACCTTGCCGCTTCGTATGAGGCAGCACAGCGAAACAGCTCTTAAGGTAGCTAAATTTCTTGAAGATTATCCAGCAGTAAAATTTGTTGCCTATCCAGGTCTTGAGAGCCATCCTCAGCATAATATAGCCAAAAAGCAGATGAGCATGTATTCTGGAGTGCTTTCCTTTGCGCTTAAAGCTGATGTAGATACTCACAATAAATTTGTTAATTCTTTAAAGCTTATAATTTCAGCTGTGTCCATAGGGCATGATGAAAGTCTCATAGTATATACTGGACCTAATGATGAGAGAATTCATTTTTACCCAGAAGAATTTAGGGAAGGGTTTCTCAGATTCAGTATAGGTCTGGAAGCAGCGGAGGATATAATAGTTGATTTAAAACAGGCCTTTGAAGCAGTGGGATTATAGAAAAGAGCCTAAAATAAAAGCAGTCTTGATAGGTTACCGCCTAGTCTAGACTGCTTTTGGTTTCCTATGGTAAATTATATTTTAGAAAAAAATTGAGAGCTGATATTTTAAGTAGTTTGATTAAATTGGAGAACTAAGTAAATAATATATATGAATTATCTATATATTATTTAAGGGAGTGCGTTGAATGAATATTTACTTAGTTATCCTTTATAGGTCTACGATTTCTTATTTTGTTTTACTCTTTTTTACAAGGATCATGGGCAAAAAGCAAATGTCCCAATTGACATACTTTGATTATATAGTTGGAATAACTACTGGTTCTATTGCAGTAGCAGCATCTTTAGGCAAAGATATTAATATTACAGAAGGACTTTTCTCAATTATTATTTGGAGTATTCTCAACATATTAATTTCTGTAGTCACTTTAAAAAATATTAAATTACGATTATGGATTGACAGCGAACCTTTATTGATTATAGATAAAGGGAAGGTACTTTATAAAAATATGAAAAAAGCCAGGTATAATATCGGAGACTTATTAATGCAACTTAGAAACAAAGATATTTTCTACATCACTGATGTAGAAGCGGCAGTATTAGAACCTGATGGCAAGCTAAGCGTTTTAAAAAAAGCAGAAAAAGCTTCAATAACAGTAGAAGATATGAATATAAAAAAGCCTAAGGCTGGCATGATGATTGATATCATACTGGATGGAAATATCCTATATAATCATTTATCACAAATTGAGAAAAACGAAGCTTGGATAATTAACCAATTAAAAACAAAAAATATTTATAATCTAAAAGCTGTAGCTTATATGGGAATGCAAGCAGATGAGCAGCTTTATATTGTTACCAAAGATGGCTAAAAGCAAGTCCATGTAAACGAGTTGCTGAACTAGTGTTAAATTCCAGTGAGCTATACCTATGCTTAAATCTTTTCAAACATTTTCATAGCTGCTCCCAATAAAGTCTGTTTCAAATTCGGCTATATTTTTTCCTAGGCCAATTTCTTTTCTATAGTATATTCTAAAATTAATACTCAGACTGAAGTTATTTCAATTTTTTATTGCCACCACTTGTTAACAACGGGTTAATTAATATATAATAAATATATCTATAAATTTAGGAGGCTTGTGTTATGTTTAGGTGCTGTTATTTTTGTCAAAATTATAAGATGGTAAATAGAATATAATGGAGAGGCACTTGCAGGCATTAAGCAATTGAAATTGATAATTGTATTTTTATTGATAATGTTTTAGTTATAGGATATATTTAGCTGCAGGGTGTGTCTTTGCAGCTTTATTGTTGTGTTAATGGTAATGAGAAAGGAAGTTGATTTTATGGATTTTTATATCTATAATACGCTAACAAGGGAAAAAGAAAAATTCATACCTGTAGAAGAGGGAAAAGTAAGACTTTATACTTGTGGACCTACAGTATATAATTTCGCTCACATAGGAAACTTAAGAACCTATATATTTGAAGATGTTCTAAAGAAATCCTTGGAATATATCGGCTACAAAGTAAAACATGTAATGAATATAACTGATGTGGGACATCTAGAGTCCAACGGGGATTCTGGAGAGGACAAAATGGCAAAGGGTGCTGAGAGAGAGCACAAAACTGTATGGGAAATTGCAAGATTTTATGAAGAAGCTTTTCTTAATGACTGCAAAAGATTAAATATAGAAAGTCCAACCGTTAAATGCAGAGCTACAGAGCATATTCAGGACATGATAAATTTTATAAAGATTCTTGAGGAAAAGGGCTATACTTATATTTCAAATGGAAATGTTTATTTTTCCATAGAAAAGTTTCCTGATTACAATAAGCTTGCTAATCTCAGCATGGAGGATTTGAAGGCAGGCAGCAGAATCGAGATAGATAACAATAAGCAGAATCCTATGGATTTTGTGCTTTGGTTTACTAATTCTAAATTTTCAAACCAGATAATGCAGTGGGAATCTCCATGGGGAAAAGGCTTTCCTGGCTGGCACATTGAATGTTCGGCAATGTCCATGAAATATCTTGGAGACAAAATTGATATTCACTGCGGAGGAATCGATCATATACCAGTACATCATACTAATGAGATAGCTCAATCTGAAGCTGCCATAGGACATAAATGGGTGGATTATTGGGTGCATGGAGAATTTCTTCTTGATAACGATGGTAAAATGTCAAAGTCAAGTGGAGAATTTTTAACTGTTGACAGATTGATAGAAAATGGCTTCAGCGCATTAGATTACAGATATTTCTGCATTCAATCGAAATATAGAAAACAGTTGGTTTTCAATTTTGACAATCTAAGAGAAGCCCAAAATTCTTTTAAGAAACTAAAGTCAAAAATTTTGAACATAGCCTCTGCTGATAAAAAGGAAAATATTAATGATGAAAATATAAAGAAATACAAGGATGCCTTTATAGCTGAAATAACAAATGATATCAATATAGCTAATGCTATAACCGTACTTAATGATGTTATAAAGGATGATTTTTTAAATAACTCTGAAAAGATAGTATTAATAAATGATTTTGATAAAGTATTATCTCTTGATCTTACCAAGCCAGTAGAAAAAAAGGCTGATGGAGAAGAGGTTAAATGGATAGAAGAACTTATTGAAGCTAGAAATGCTGCAAGAAAGTCAAAGGATTGGGCTAAGGCAGATGAAATAAGAAAAGAGCTTCTGGAAAAGGGAATAGAGATAAAAGATACTAGAGAAGGAACTCAGTGGAAACACGTTTAAATAATTGGCTATGTTTTAAAAGAATGTTGATAAAGGCGTTTTTCGTAGTGGCATGGTTTCTTTCAGAACCCATGGGAGGAACTCTAAGGGCTGCTTTGTTATAATTGGCTACCCATTCAAATCCGCCATCCATGGCGCTTGAATGGCTTTGTTCGTCCTTGAACAAAATTACGCCAATTATAAGTCGCAATCCCTAAGAGTTCCTAGAACTCAAACGATAATATCAACATTTTAAAACATAGCCTTAGGCACTTAAGGAAATTTTAAATAAGTGTAAAAATCAACACTTATTTAAAACAAAGCCAAATAATTTGAAATTGAAAAAGACAAATACAAGTGACTGAATCCTTAAGTAGTTAATAATATGATAAAAATGCTATGCTTTTGGTGCATAGCATTTTTTTAACTTTTAAATCTGTAGCCTGTGCCCCACAAAGTTTCAATAAATTCAGGATTTGCAGGATCTTTTTCAATTTTTTTTCTTATTTTTTGAATATGCACAGGTACGGTTGCGGTTTCTCCGCAAAATTCGTCCCCCCATATTTTATCAAAAATATGTTCTTTGGTGAAAACAATATTAGGGTTGGAGGCTAGAAGTACTAGTATGGCATACTCTTTAGAAGTAAGCTGAACCTCTTTTCCATATACAAAAACTCTATGGGAAGCTGTATTTATTTCTAAACCTCCTCTATTTATAAATTCATAAGCAACACCGCTATTTCCCTTTAATCTCTCATATCTGTTTATATGAGATTTCACTCTTGCTGTTAGTTCAGCTGGACTGAAGGGTTTTGTCAAATAATCATCTGCGCCAAAGTCTAGGGCTCTTATTTTATCTATATCCTCCGCTCTTGCTGACACTACAATAACTGGAATTTCGAGAGATTTCCTTATCTCTTTGGTGATTTCGTAGCCTGTTTTACCAGGAAGCATCAAATCCACTATAATAACATCATATATTCCGGAAAGTGCAATTTTAAGTCCTTTGCTGCCATCTTGAACAATTTCTGCTTTATATCCATTTAACTGAAGATAATCTCTCTCCATTTCAGCGATGTTTAAATCATCTTCTATAATTAATATTTGTTTCATTAATATTACCACCTCTATTATTTAAGAATGGGAAGCTTAATTGTAAAACAGCTGCCCACATTTTCTTCACTTACAGCAGATATTTTACCTTTATGAGCTTCTATAAGCTCCTTTGCAATGGCTAGTCCCAAGCCTGTGCTGATTAGATTCTTTGTCCTTTCACTATCTATTCTGTAAAATCTATCAAAAATATAAGGCAATTTATCTTTAGGGATGCCATGACCATTATCTTTAATATCAATATTAATCATATCCTCTAACTTATACATTTTTACTTCTATCTTTATATTTTTTTCTGTTCCATGCTTTACAGCGTTTCCAACTATGTTTCTAAATATTTGATTTATTCTTTTCATATCAAGTTTAACCTTTATTTCTTCATGAAGCTGATCCTTGTAATTAAAGCTTATGCCTCTGTCTTCTAATTCAAATTGAAATTCTTCCATTAAATCATTCATAAAAGCTTTCATATTAACATTTTCGAAGTTAAAATCCAACTTCTGCATATCTAACTTGGAAAACAGAAAAAGATCATCTATTAGTTTATTCATATAAGTAGCATTAGTATATATTATTTGGTGATATTTATTAATGGTCTCCTGTGGTATGTCGGTCCTATCTGCCATAGTTTCAATATAGCCCTGGATAGAAGTGATAGGAGTTTTTAAATCATGAGAAATATTTGCGATCAAGGCTTTTCTATTTTCCTCATATTGCGTTTTTATTTCTTCTGCTTCCTTAAGCTTTTTAGCCATTTCATTAAAGGAATTTATAAGTATAGCTATTTCATTGTCAGCATAGCAATTTACTTCCACAGCATAGTTGCCTCTGGTAAGTTCCTCCACCCCTTCTTTTAATAAGCTTATGGGTTTAAAGACGCTTTTTTCAAGATTTATTAGAAAGATAAATTCAAAAATACCACCGATTGTCATCATTAAGGCTAAAATTATACTTATGATTTTAATTCCCCAAAAATGAAAGATTAAAAGCCATATACAAGCATTTATAATTACGATAAGAGGTCGTGTGTAACGTATGTGTTTTTTGTATCTTTCAAAACCTCTATGATCTCCATATAATTTATTCATTTTCATATGGTATTCCATATGTAGTCGATGTTCTTCTTCTCTTAGCCTTTTTCTTTGAGTAAATTTTCCTTTAAAATTGTTAACTAGCCATTTATTCCTATTAGCCATAATTTCCACCTCTGTTATAGGTAAATTTAAAACATAGTAATTTTATTATACCTGTTAATTTTAGTTGGCAACCATAAAAATCCTTTAAATTATTTATAAAGATTTTATAAAGTTTTTAGATATGCTTCAATATGTCTAAGTCCTATATCAATATTCCAGTAAGCAAGCCTAATCTTTAAGAATAATTTATAGTTCTTTATAAAATCTTTAAAATTGCTTTAAGACTAATTTAAAGTCCTCCATTATTCTATGGTTGTGAACAGAAATACAAGGAGGATAAAACAATGACAAATATAATTGAAGTTAAAAACTTTACTAAAAAATTCGGAAATTTTATGGCTGTGGACGATATTTCCTTTAACGTGGAAGAGGGAACCATCTTTGCTTTCTTGGGGCCTAATGGGGCGGGAAAAAGCACTACAATAAATACTCTGTGTACAATAATCGATAAGACAGAGGGAGAGTTGATAGTGGATGGCAATGAATTATCAAAGCATAAAGAAAAAATAAGAAATGCTATAGGCATAGTCTTTCAGGAGAGTACCTTGGATAAAAAGCTCACAGTAGAGGAAAATTTAAAATTTCATTGTGAATTTTATAAGGTTCCTAAGGCGGAAATAAAAAATAGAATAGAGTTTGTTCTGGATTTGGTTGATTTAACTGATTGGGCGAAGGCACCTGTGGAAAGCCTTTCTGGAGGGATGAAAAGAAGGGTAGAAATAGCACGAGGACTTGTTCATTATCCTAAAGTTTTATTCTTGGACGAACCTACCACTGGATTGGACCCTCAGACTAGATCTAATATATGGGATTATATTTATAAGCTTCAAAAACAAAAAAATATAACAATTTTTCTGACTACTCACTACATGGATGAAGCAGAAATCTGTGACAAAGTTGCCATTATGGATCATGGAAAGATTGTGGCCTTTGATACACCTTATAATTTGAAAAAGCAGTATACCTCAAACATCACCAAAATAAAAACAAGAGATAAGGCCGCCTTCGAAAACTATCTTAACAGACATAATATAAATTATAAAATAGAAGATAAATTTTATATAGTGCAGGCTGAGGATATAGCCGCTATTTTAGAGCTTGCAGCTGAATTTAAGGATTCAATAACGGATTTTGAAACTACAAAAGGTACCTTGAATGATGTGTTTTTAACTATTACAGGTAAGGAGATAAGAGAATAATGCGTGGAATGATTGCAATTTTAAAAAGAAATTTAATGAACTTTACAAGAGATAAGTTAAGATTATTTTTTTCAATTTTTATGTCTGGATTCTTTCTATTCATTTTTTCTTTTGTTATGAAGCCATCTACAACAGGAGTGGATAAACCTTTAAACTATTTGATTTCAGGAATAATAATAATGACAGTTTTTCAAGCAGCTTTAAGCAATTCCACAAATATAATAGAAGATATATCGGCAGGCTTTATGAAAGAAATAATGGTATCTCCAATATCCAGATATCAGATTTCTATAGGTCAGATATTTTCATCTTCCTTAATCGCTGTAGTCCAAGGCTTGCTTGTAATCATACTCTCACTTTTTATAGGATTAGATATTAATATCCTTCAATTTTTCGAAATGACCTTTGTTATGATTGCTGTAGCTCTTACCTTTAGCTCTATAGGATTATTTTTAGCTACTCTGGCGAAGAATTCATCCACCTTTCAAATCATGATAACAGCCTTTACTATGCCACTTACATTTTTATCAGGAGCCTATATTCCAACTACTATAATGCCTAAAATACTTCATCCTTTTGTTTATTTAAATCCGTTAACTTATACTACGTCTATCTTTAGATATATAGCTCTTAAAATGAATACATTATCTACCGATGCTTTGGTAAAGTCAGGGGTAGCTTTTAATGTACAAGGTTTCATCATAAAACCTTATTTCGGATTTATAATAATCATCGCTATGGGCTTATTATTTTTTATACTATGTGTGCTTCAATTCAACAAAGCGGACTTTTCTAAAGTTAAAGTATTTAATCCTCATCAATAAAATAGCTTTCATTAAAATCAACCTAAGGAATCAACCTTTAGGTTGATTTTTTTTCTTTCTAAAAAAACTACAATATAACCATAGCCTATCCAATTGAAAAAGGTTTGAAAGTATTATTAAATACAGATTTATTAATTTTTATGGAGGAAAAGATATGGAGACAATTTTGAAAATAAGCTGCCTGGAGAAAAGCTATAAGGATAGAAGGGCTCTTAAGGGCATTTCCGTAGAGGTTAAGCAAGGTGAGATTCTATGCTTTTTAGGACCTAATGGTGCAGGTAAGAGTACCACCATAAATATATTGGCTACAGCCCTTAAAGCAGACGGAGGAGAAATAAACTTTTTAGGCAGAAAGATTCTGGGTAATGATAAGGAGTTCAAAAGAAATCTAGGCATAGTACCTCAGAATATAGCCATATATGAGGAAGTCAGTGCAGAGAATAATGTAAAGTTCTTTGCTTCTCTGTATGGACTCAAGGGTAAGGAGTTAGAGAAAAAGACAGAGGAGGCACTAGAATTTGTGGGGCTTACAGACAGAAAAAAAGATAAACCTAAGACTTTTTCTGGAGGTATGAAAAGAAGATTAAATATAGCCTGTGCCATAGCTCATAATCCTAAAATAATAATAATGGATGAGCCCACTGTTGGGATAGATTCTCAATCAAGAAATCATATATTGGATTCCATAAGGAAATTGAAGAAAAAAGGAGCGACTATAATATACACCACTCACTACATGGAAGAGGTGGAGGAGATATCTACAAGGATAGTCATAATAGACCATGGTGAGGTTATAGCAGAAGGGAGTAAAGAAGAGTTGAAGGAAAGCTTTGCTCAGGAAAAAATATACAAGCTTCAACTAGAAAATCCAGAAAAACTAGTAAAGCAGGAGCTTTTTGGTATAGAAGGCATAAAAAAGGTTGAGTTAAAGGACAATCTGCTTGAAGTAAATGCTATAAAGGGCATTGAAAATCTGGACAAAATCATAAGCACTATAATGAAGTATGATGTAAAAATAACAAATGTGACCAGTATAGCTCCAAGCCTAGAGACAGTTTTTCTAAAGCTTACTGGAAGAAGTTTAAGAGATTAGGGGGAGATAGAATGGGTTTTGGAAGTCTGTTTAAAAGAGATTTTATAAATATAATTTTAAATCCTGTATTGTTTTTTTCAAACACAGTGTTTCCTGTGCTTTTGCTTATGGTGATGGGATATCTCACCCATGACGGCTATGGTTCTGCGGTAAGCTCTTATGATTATTACGGAGTAACTTTACTATTATACACTGTATTAAATGTAAGCACTACGGCCGCGAACAGCTTTATGGAGAAAAGCATAATGGATAGCAACTTAAGAATATTGTATTCACCGGTCTCAACTTCCTTTATATATCTTTCAAAGGTACTAGCAACTTTTGCATTTACCAGTTTATGCTATATGGCCTACGCTATAATAGTAAAATTGCTTTTTAATGTAAACTTTGGGGGAGCAAAGGCAACCTATATTTTTATAATGTTATTACTGTTTAATATGCCATCTACTTTAATAGGTATATTGTTTTGCTGCATATTTAAAAGTGAAGAAAGCACCAATAAAATATTAAGTATTTTTATAAATATTTCCGCCATTTTGGGAGGTACCTTTTTTCAAATAGATGGTTTAGGAAAAACAGCTCAGCAGGTTTCAAATATTTCTCCATTAAAATGGATAACAAAAGCTGTTTTCAGAACCATATATGATGGGGATACAAGCCTAGTGCTGCCTGTTTGTGCAATATTTATTGCTGCTAGCTTAATATTACTTTTAGGTTGTAAATTAACTTTCAAAACGGAGGATTATGTATGAGTAATTTTGTAAATATATTTTGGTTTAATACAAAAAGAATAGCAGCAAAAAGGAACTACCTCATAATATGTCTTATATTGAACATATTATCCATCTCTTTAGCGGTATATTTTACAGCTAAAATGGAGATTAAAGCTAATATAGCAGTGATTTCTTCTCAAAATATAAATATACAATCAGATTACGTTAAAATAACTAAGCTTGCAGAAAAACCTAAGAAGTCAGAATTGGTTATGAATAAGTATGATGCAGTAGTGATCGATAGGGGAAATAGAGAATATGATATAGAAACAATAAAAGGAGAAAGCTTTAAAAATAATTTAATGAACTCTCTTAAAAATCCTATGCAAAATAGTTGGTCAATTTACGGCGAAAAGCGAGGTGTGGGTACTAATATCTTAGGATATTTAATCATGGTTATTTTAATGGAAGGATTTATGTTCATGGTGTGTTTTACGGAGGATAAAGAGAGCGGAACCTTTAAAAGAATTCTGATCTCACCATCAGATGAAGCAGCCTATTTCTTGGCCCAATGTTTTTTTAATTTCCTCATAATATATGTACCGGCTTTTCTTATAATGATTATTGCTCATTGGACTTTAGGAATGGACATTGGCTTTAGTCTAGTGAAATATTCCTATATGTTAGCTATATTGGCTTTTGCAGCTACTTGTTTTGGATTATTTATGTGTTCAATAATAGAAAAAGAGGACAATGCTATGGCTCTATCTGCTTCAATAATTGTCATAACCTCTCTTCTTTCAGGGAGCTTTTATAGTTTTAATAATAGCAGTAGCATCATAAAATTTATAATAAGTATAATCCCTCAGAAGCAGTATATGTATATGATTCAGGGGATTGAAAATGGACATCCTTTTATAAATTACATGCCCCAATTTTTTTATGTAATGATTCTAGCTGTAGCTTTTATTGTAGCAGCGGCAAAAATATGCAAAAGAAGATTTAATTTAGGCAGATATTGAGAAGCTTTAGCCATGCTGTTAATATAAGTATATAGTAATTAATAATCAGTAGGTGATATCGTGAAGGAAAATATGCTTTTGATAGCTACAAAGCTTAAGATGCCTCTGCCAAGAAAAAATTATATAAAAAGAGAAAGGCTGATCAATCAGCTTGCCGCCATAGAGGATTATAAAATAACAATTATTAAAGGTGCCGCTGCCAGTGGAAAAACCACTCTGATAACAGGCTTTTTTAAAGAAAAAGCTAACGATAATGTATGCTTTATAGCACTGGATAAAACAAACGATAATTTATTTTCCTTTTGGTATTATTTCTTCGTAGCTGTTAAAGGATATTTGGGAGAAGAGGGAGAGGCAATATTAAACTCCTTCGATTCACTTTTGGGAAAATCAGAAATCAACAACATGTTGGTAATGCTTATCAATATGCTGGCAAATAGAGAAGATATAATAGTTTTATTAGACGATTTTCACTATGTGGAGGATGAGGCTTTGGTAGAAAGCCTGAATTTTTTTATAAAATATATGCCTGAAAATGTACATTTGGTTATGACAACTAGGGAAGAACCTAGGATTGCTATAAGCGATTACATGGTAAAAGGCGATGTACTGCAAATTGATGAAGAAGAATTAAAATTTAGCAAGGTGGAGATGCAGGAGTTTTTAAGAAGAACCCTAAATGTAAATTATTCTGAAGATATAATAGTATCTATGGAAAAAATATGTGAAGGCTGGGTAGGAGGCTTACAGCTTGTAGCTTTAGCAAGCAGCAATAATAATAAAGTCATAGACAGCTTAAAAATCTTAAATAAATACGTAGTGGAATATTTGTCACAGCAGATTTTAGGAGCATTAAGTGAAAAATATAAAGAGTTTCTCGTGAAAACCTCGGTATTCAGTTATTTTAATAAAGATATGTGCAATGAACTTCTGGGTATAGAGGACAGCAAAGAAATAATAGAAGAACTTATCAATAAAAACCTATTTGTTATAAATATAGGAGAAGATAGCGAAAACTATAGATATCATGCAATGTTAAGAGAATTCCTTCAGCTTGAACTTTCAAAAGGCAGCGTTGAAGAAATTAAAGGCTTGAAAAGCAGAGCTTCAGATATTTATGCTTATAGAAATGATGTAGAAGAGGCACTTAATCAGCTTATTGCTATAGAAGAATATGCCAAAGCTATGAATTTAATCCTAGCTAAGGGGCAAACTCCTAAGGGTTGGGTATACCTTAATAAAATTCCTGATTATATAATAATTCAGAATAATGAAGCTTCCTTCCAAAAAATTTTTTATAATTTCTCCAATTTAAAATTTGAGGATTGCAGGAAGTTTGTGAATTTCACAAAAAATAATTCTAAGGATTTAGCTCTTAAAAAGATAATGAATTATGTGGAACTGCTTGTGGATGATTCCTTTGATATTGTAAGCTGTGATGAAACAATTGATATAGAAGAGATAGATGCCTTAAATTTTAGTGGAGTAACTAAGATGATTATTTATCTAAGAGCAGCCTTATATCTTGCTTTGTATGACAAATATAGGGATGTCCTCCAGCTTATTGATAAGGCGTTGGAAATAGAAAAAAATCAAAATAATGCATATGTAAGATTTTTTTCACTTACAATGAAAGCTACCACTATGGAAACCATGGATAGCTTTGAAGCCTGCATGGAGATATATAAAGAGATATTTGATATGCTTAGACAATATAAATTTTTAGGCTACTTAAACATCAATGTATATGTAGGAATAACTGGAATATATCTAAAATCCATGCAGCTAGATAAAGCTCAGGAGTCTTTGGATTTAGCCCTTAAAAATTTAGATGCGCTGGATAAAACCAATGAAAAAAATGATACCATGTACAGAGGATATTTATATAATGTGATAGAACTTAAAATACTTCAGGGAAATAAGGAGGAAGCTCTAAGGATTTATAAGAATTTAGAAAGATTTCCGGCCTATAAAAACCCTATCTATAAAGCCTCTATTCTCAGTTTTTTGTTTAGCTTAAAGGAGTTTGAAAGCAATGACTTTCTAGATTTTCTAGAGTATTACTGCAATGAAAAAAACAAAAATAAGCTTAGAATTGAAGATAGACGCTTGTACGCTAAAATACAGTTCTTTGTGGGAAATATTGAAGAAGCTATGTTGGTAAATAATAAAGCTCTTATGTCATCAAGGCAGGAAGGTGTGGTGATAGAAGTAATATATTGCATATTATTTAAGCTTAGGATGTTAAACTTGAACTATGAAAAAAACAAAAAGGAAATCATGGCACTGACCAAAGAAGCTATATATTACGGATGCAAAAACAGAATGTTTGCCCCCTTTGTATATGAAAAAGAGCAATTAAAGGGCTTTCTCCATAAAGCTGCGAAAGAATTGAAAAATAATTTAGAAAATAATGAATGGGAATTTTTAAAAAATGTAAGGGAATTTATAGGCGAAGGTGAAGAAAAGGCTAAGGATGATATTTTAAGCCCACGAGAAATAGAAGTGCTTATGGAACTGGCGAAAGGAGCTACTAACAAGGAAATCGGTGATGCATTATGCATATCTGTAGCTACAGTAAAAACTCATATAATAAACATATATTCAAAATTAAATGCGAAGAATAGGATTGAAGCGGTCCAAATTGCACAGGTTAGAGGATTTAAAATTAAATAATTATTTAACAGGCTATTTTAATCAGCATATTTTTAAATAATTTAAGAAATTTGATGATTAAAGTAGCCTTTCATTTCAATAAAACAAATATAAGTTGAAAAATTAAATAATATTTAATAAATAATTGTATTTTTATGGGTGAAAACTATATTTATAGTATGATATAATCACTATAATAGTCTATTACTAAAGAGGGTGAACGACATGGTATCTTTATTAGTTTTTACTAAAAGTCTGGATATTTTTGATACTCTTTATCTATTATCTAAAAATTACAGATATGATTTGAAAATGGTGGACGAAGAAAGTATACAATGGGAAGCAGAAGGTAATAATGCAAAGCTAATAATAGTAGATTTAGATGTATGTAATGATGAACTCTTGAAGAATCTGAGAGAACTAACTATAAGAGAATACATACCTATAATAGGCTTATATAGCGAAGAAAACGATCTGAAATCAGATAAATTAAAATTTATAAAAAGCTTTGTTCAAAAGAAAAATATAAATTTAGCGTTAATAGATGTTATTAACTGTTTCATAGATTTTAAGCTTCAATATGATAGAATGAAGAAGTCCAATGAAGCAATAGACAAAATAAATGATGAAGTAGATAAACTTTTTCGCCATCATAGCTATTCGGTAAAAAAGCTTATAGACAATACTTTTGGAACGGAAAATTTTCTTGAGAATAAACCAGCGGAATTCATAATTTTTTCAGTAAACGATACTGATTGCACTGCTGAATTATTTGAACTAAAGGGTAAGCTGGTAAAAAAGAGCGAATATACATTAAATAAAAAGGAAGAAAAATTTTTAAAGCATGAGCTTTCTGTTGAAACAGAAATGTTTTTTAACAGCGGCGATGAAAACTACATACATTCCTTTGATTATAGATTAAAACTAAAGGATATCATCGAGGAATTTGGAATAAAAATTGATAATTATATAGCTTATGCTACTACAGATACAGCTGTAATGGCTTTAAACTATAATGAAAATTTATCAAAGCTTGATACAAAGGTTATAAAAACCCTGTGTATAGATATTAATATGCTAAAGAACGTTTACAAAAAGATTGGTGAGCTTAACGGTTCCTTTAAATATACCATAGATGCTTTAGCCAGAGCTGGAGAAGCTGCAGATGATGATACGGGTTATCATGTAAAGAGAGTTAATGAATATGCGAGATTAACAGCGGAACTGCTTGGACTTAAAAAAGATTTTGTGGAAAAAATAGCTTATTCCGCTCAAATGCATGATGTTGGGAAAATACATATTCCTAATAATATAATAAACAAAAATGGACCTCTTACAAAAGAAGAATTTTCTGTGATAAAGCAGCATACAGTGTATGGACCCATGATAATAGGAGATTCACCTCATTTAAAAATGGCTAAGGAAATATCCTTGAGTCATCATGAAAAATATGATGGTACTGGATATCCGGAAGGATTGAGAGGGGAGCAAATACCATTGTCGGCGAGAATAGTTGCCTTGGCAGATATATATGATGCGCTTAGAAGCGAGAGATCTTACAAACCATCTTTTTCACATCAAAAGGCTATGGCGATAATTATGAGAGGTGATGGCAGAGTTGAACCATCTCATTTTGATCCAAAGGTTCTAGATGTGTTTATCGAAAACAATGAAAAATTTGATGCTATATGGAATAAGTTCAGCTAGAAATTAAATTTATTTAGCAGGAGGTTTCTATGGAAAAAGGATATGTTCAGATATATACAGGAAACGGGAAAGGTAAAACTACAGCTGCTTTGGGGCTTGGATTAAGGGCTGCGGGAAATAAATTTAAGGTTTATATGATACAGTTCCTGAAAACTTCTCCTACTGGGGAGCTTGAAAGCAT
Organism: Clostridium sp. 19966; assembly: GCF_032335695.1. NCBI lineage: Bacteria > Bacillati > Bacillota > Clostridia > Eubacteriales > Clostridiaceae > Clostridium > Clostridium sp. 19966. The sequence continues at coordinate 22,350 of NZ_JACTOJ010000026.1, read as the reverse complement.
AAAAAATTTAGAGCCTTATTTTAAAGTGTTTAGATTTGAGAGCTCAAAGAATTTCTTTTGGAATCTTAATGATGAAGAAAAAAAGCTGCTTAAAAAAGAAGTTGATCAGGCTTATGACTTCATAATGGATACAATTAAAACAGAAGCTTGTGATGTATTAATACTAGATGAAATACTAGGAGCTTTAGCCAATAAACTCATAGAAGAAAGAGAAATAATTGATATTATAGATAAAAAACCTAAATCTATGGAACTTATACTTACTGGTAGAAATGCACCTGAAGGCCTTATAGAAAGAGCAGATTTAGTAACCGAAATGAAGGATGTTAAGCATTATATGAATGAAGGTATTGCTGCAAGAAAAGGAATAGAATATTAAAAACAAAAAGGCAAATGAAGCTTCATTTGCCTAATTTAAAACAGAGTTGATTAATAAGAGTTTAAAAACTAATTCTCAATGCTTATCATGCTTAGAAGGGCATCTTTATTTGAACCTTTTGCCCAAAAATCCTGTGCTATATTGCTGCCTTTCATAGGAATTAGCGCATGAAATTCCAACTGTTCGTTGGGGTTGCCATTTACTATACTCTTAGCAGTTTTGAGAGTTATAAGTTTGCCAGGACCAAAGTTTGTTTCAATATCTTCTTCAGATACTATAGAAACATTTTTAGGTAATGATGAATTATAATCTTCATCATATGCCACTAATGAAATTCCAGCGACTGTTTTCTTATTCTCATCATAAAAAAACATATCAGTGAAGCACCTCTCTCTTTATTTTTATAGGATTAAATAGGAAGTGATAGTAAATATTATAGTTTGGAAAATCTGTATATAAATATATAGGTTTATAAGTAATATATGCAGTAAATTAAATAAATATAGCGGTGTAATTGTTTACATGAATGTGCAAATAAAATTTACTCTTATAAAACTATATCACTTATATATAATAAGCTGTAAAATAGTTTGAAAATTGCTATAATTTAACCATAGAGTTATTATAGCACTAATTTAATAGGCAATCTATATAAATTTTTTAAGAAACAACAGAAATGTAAACAATTTATTCTACAAAATATGCGCTAAAAATAGTTTTTAGGTAAGTTGACTATGAATTATAATAGCTATATAATTATTATAATTCAAATTAGGAGGGTTTATTATGGTATCTAATAGCTTTGTAAAATTCCATCACCATCACTAGCAGACTTGTGTCGCTTTTATAGCAGATACAAGTCTAGATTCGCTGTTGGGCTTGTATCTGCTGGTGAGTATAAGTATTAGAACCATGATTTCTTGTTAAGCCGTGTAGATAAGCCTACACGGCTTTTATGCTTGGGAAAATAAAACAGAACCATAAATTAAAGAAAATATTTGAATTTGTAAAGGAGATTTTATTATGATAGAAAAAATTAAACCATCTATACTACCGGGCTTTATGGAGCTTTTACCTGAAGAACAGAGGATATTCAATGATATAGCTAGTAAAATAAGCTCAGTATATGAGGCAAATGGGCTTGCACCTATGGATACTCCAGTGATAGAAAAAGAGGAGGTATTGCTTGCAAAATCTGCAGGAGAAACGGAAAAACAAATGTACAGCTTTACTAAAGGGGATAGACGATTAGCCCTAAGATTCGATCTGACAGTTCCTCTAGCAAGATACGTAGCTCAATATTTCAATGATTTAAACTTTCCTTTTAAAAGATATCAGATAGGAAAATCCTATAGAGGTGAAAGAAATCAGAAGGGCAGATACAGAGAATTCTATCAATGTGATGCAGATATAATTGGAAATGGAAAGCTAGATATAAAAAATGATGCGTTTGTAATAAGTCTAGCATCTCAGGCACTGAAAAGCATAGGCATAGAAAATTATAAATTTCAGATAAGTAATAGAAAGATATTATCGGGAATTTTTAAAGAGCTTTTGCTGGATAACAGTGTAGATATTATGAGGCTTATAGATAAATATGACAAAATAGATAAAGCTGATTTTTCAAGAGAGTTAATAGAATTGGCAGGAGAAGAAAAGGCTGACTTCATAAGCAGCGTCATTGCTATAAATGAGAAAGGCTCAGCAGTAATAGCTAGATTGCAGGAGCTTAATGTAAGCAATTCTGTTTTCCAGGAAGGAATAAAGGAACTGGAAACAGTTATAAAATATTTAGAAATTTTCGGGGTTGATGAAAGAGAATATGTTATAGATTTTAAAATAATAAGAGGCCTTGATTATTATACGGGAACAGTTTTTGAAACCATTTTGTGCGGAAATGAAAGCTTTGGTTCAATCTGTTCTGGAGGAAGGTACGACAACCTAGCTCAGGTTTACAGTGATAATGTGCTTCCTGGAGTGGGAATGTCTATCGGACTTACTAGATTGTTTTTTGTGCTTCAAGAAATAGGTTTTATTAAAAATTATAATTCCTCTGAAAAATTGGATTATCTTATAATACCTATGGGTGACACTGTAGAATATTGTTTTAAGGTAGGAAAAATATTAAGGGACAAAGGCTTTAAAATCGACATATACCTGGAAGAGGAAAAATTGAAGAAAAAATTAAATTATGCTAATAAGTTAGGAGTAAATAATGTTATCATAATAGGTGAGGATGAAGTAAGTAAAAATCAAGTAGTTATAAAAGATATGTCAAGCGGACAGCAAATAATTAAATCCTTGCAAGAAATATAGGGGGGAATATTAATGAATGAAGTTATTGAATTAATAAAAAACAGAAAGTCCATGCGAGTATTTCAAGATAGAAAAGTAGAAGCTGAAAAGAAGGAAGAAATACTTAATGCAGCTTTTGAAGCGCCTACAGCGGGAGGCATGATGCTTTACAGCATTATAGATATAACAGAAGCTTCTCTTAAAGAAAAGCTTTCGGTTTTATGTGACAATCAGCCCTTTATAGCTAAAGCTCCATTAGTGCTAGTATTTCTAGCTGATTATCAAAGGTGGTATGACACCTTTGATTACGAAGGCTGCAATCCAAGGAAACCAGGAAAAGGAGATATACTTCTAGCTTGTGCAGATGCATTGATAGCAGCTCAAAACACGGTTATAGCAGCGGAAGCCTTAGGGCTTGGTTCCTGCTACATTGGAGATATAATTGAAAACTGCGAAGAGATCAGAGAAACTTTAAATCTTCCGGATTATGTAATTCCTGCCTGTATGGTAGTATACGGATATCCAGAAGAAGCACAGAAGAAAAGAAAGAAACCTGTAAGATTCGATAAGCAATATATAGTGTTTGAAAATAGATATCGCAGCTTATCTAAAGAGGAACACATTAATATGCATGAAGATAGAAATGAGAAGGCAGGACTGGCGGGAAGAAATATAGATGAAGATATAAAAGCCTTCTGCAATAGGAAGTATATGTCTGATTTCTCAAGAGAGATGAGCAGATCTGCAGAAGAGTACTTGAAAAATTTCAATTAAGAAGTAAGATGTAAGAATTAATAGTTATTAGGGAAATCGGCTCTCTTGGTGAGCCGATTTCTTTTAAAGAATATTCACAAAAATATTTTTAAAATTATATTGACATACAAATACAAATTGTATACAATTTAATTGTATCAAATAATAAATTGAGGTGAATAAAATGAGTATATATGATTTTAAATTAAAAGACATAGATGGCGATGACATAAATCTTTCAGATTACAAAGGAAAGGTAGTAGTGATAGTAAATACAGCCAGCAAATGTGGATTTACACCACAATATGAAGGTTTAGAAGCTTTATATTCAAAGTACAATGATAAAGGATTAGAAATACTTGGCTTTCCATGTAACCAGTTTGCAGGTCAGGAGCCTGGGGAAAGCGGAGAAATAAAGAATTTTTGCCAGTTAAACTATGGGGTTTCCTTCAAGATGTTTGAAAAGATTGATGTCAGAGGGGAAAATGCACATCCGTTATTTAACTATTTAACAAAAGAAAAAGGTTTTGAGGGTTTTGATATGAAACATCCTATAGGGGAAACTCTTTACAATGCGCTTAAAACAAATTTCCCTGAATATTTAGAAGGGGATTCAGTAAAATGGAATTTTACTAAGTTTTTAATAGATAAGGAAGGAAATGTGGTAGCAAGATTTGAGCCTACTTCAGAACCTTCAGCAATGGAAGCTGAAATAGAGAAATTACTTTAATAAAAGGTAATGATATAAAATATAATTTAACAAATAACAATAATTAAAAGGGTATTGATAATATAAAAGGTATAAATCAAGGAGGAATTAATAATGAGCGTAAAGATATATACAACAAATACTTGTCCATGGTGCGTTAAAACAAAGGAATATTTAGCTTCAAATGGCATATCCTATGATGAGATAAATGTTTCAAAGGATAGGGAAGCTGCTAAAGAAATGATAGAGAAATCAGGACAGAGAGGTGTTCCTGTAGTAGATATAGATGGAAGCATAGTAGTAGGCTTTGATAAAAATAAACTTAATGAATTACTTAATATAGATTAATAGCTTATATTTGCGAGGAGTTGGTAGTGTGAGTAAGGAAATAAAGGATTTAGATCTTTTAATAATAGGTGGTGGACCAGCAGGGTTAACTGCTGCAATGTATGGAGCTAGAGCAAAGCTTAATCTTTTAGTGCTAGAGGATCAGATAGTAGGAGGACAGGTTAGAAACAGTTATACTATAGAGAACTATCCAGGATTTAAGACTATAGAGGGCGGCGCATTAGCTGATATATTTAAGGAACAGGCAGAAGAATTAGGTGCGAAAATAGATGATTCAGATAATGTTGTAAAGGTAACTCTTAGTGATGATGAAAAGTTGGTAGAAACTAACGACTATATATATAGAACTAAGGCACTTATTATAGCTACTGGTGCAACACCTAAAAAGCTACCAATTCCTAGCGAAGAGAAATTTTCTAGCAAGGGAGTTCACTATTGTGCAGTGTGTGACGGAGCAATGTACGATGGAACTGCAGTAGCAGTAGTAGGAGGAGGAAATTCAGCTTTAGAGGAAGCACTTTTTCTAACTAGATTTGCGGATAAAGTTATTATGATAAGAAGATATGATTACTTCAAGGGCGAAAAAGCTACATTGGAGGAACTTGTAAAGAATCCTAAGGTAGAAATAATGTATAATTGGGATTTAGTCGATGTACAGGGAGATAAGTTTGTAAATAAAGCTATAATTAAAAATACAAAAACTAATGAAATAAAAGAGCTTGATTTGGAAGCGGTGTTTGGATATATAGGTACAGAGCCTAAAACTTCTTTATTTAAAGATTATGTAAACATTGATAGACAAGGTTACGTTCCTACTGATGAAAACATGGCTACCAATGTTAAAGGTGTATATGCAGTAGGAGATGTTAGAGTAAAACAATTCAGACAGATTACCACTGCTGTAGCAGATGGAACTATAGCTGCACTAGCTGCGGAAAAATATATAGTTGAACTTAATAGAAAATAGCCTGCATCACCCCCTGATGCAATACTATAAGGCTGAAGCGTAATGAAGCACATTGCATTATGCCTCGGCCTTTTATTTTTTAAAAATAGAACTTTTAATAGTTAGTCTGTGTCAATAATATAGTATAATTATATTATTGGAGGTGTGAAGATGAAAAAATTAAATTATCTTTTATTGATATTAGTATTAATTGTTTTTTCCTTTTCCTGTACATCTAATACTAACGGTTCAAATAAAAATAATAAGCTATCACAACAAGTTGAAAGTCCTTCAAATACTAATTCATACGAGGAGCTGGATAAATTGCCACATAAATATAGTTCTCAGCAAGCCAAGGAAGATGGAGCAGTAACTAATGCCCAAGGAAGGGTAAGCAATATAGAGAAGCTGGATAAATTCATAGAAGATGTAAATAACAAAAAGACAAAAAATGGCGAGAAGGTAAGAATCGTGAACTATACTGTGGAGGGCGATGCCATAATATATGACTTGAGCTACGATAACCAGACAATAAAGCTTGTAGTGGACGGAACAAGAGATAAGTTCACCTCTCCTAGAGATAAAAAGAAAATGACATATAAAGTAGAAGAAATCTATAAACAATCCGGAAATGATGGTACTGTATATAAAATAAAAACAAATGAAAATCGTGAAATTAATTTAATTTCTATTATTGACAGATAGTATTATTAAGTTTAATATAAGCAAATCAATTATAACTCCAATCACCACACCTATCGTATAAGACAATAAATCATTCCATTGAAAGCCATAGCCTAGTATGAGACCTCCAAGAGTAGTCCTTCTTATTGAATCTATCCAGGGTGCATGATATAACTGACTTATTTCCACAGCATAGGAAAAAGCTAAGCTTATAGCAGCAATAAATTTAGTGCCTTTCATTTTGAATAAGAAGGCAAAGCCTAAAAATATCATAAGAGCCCATGAAGTATCCCCTAAATATGTATTAACTACATTAGGTAAATGATCAGCCAGCTTTCTGGATGAGAGTCCTAGCAAAACTACTAGAATAGTGAGAAATAAATATAGTAATCTATTACCCTTATGCGTCATAAATAAAGCCACCTCGTTAACAAACTCATAATTATTATACCACTTAACATTATAAAAGTGTAAAAAGCAATGTTGATTTAAAGCAAAACCAAATAATAAAATGCGATTTAGAAGGGCGAATAGCTGCGTCTATAAATAATTTACAATAAATGTAATGATATATAATTTATTAGAGTAGGTATAAACAATTATTCGGTAATAGACGAAATATAAGAGAAAGTTGATATTTCTTCACTAATTACATATGTGTTATTTAATTATCCAGTTAATCAAAAGGATGGCTATATTATGAAAAAAAACATTTCTGCAATAATCATTATTTTTACACTAATTTTATTTTTAGGTAGTTATGAATTGGCTTACATAGTAAAAAATAAAAATATTGTTTCTCCCAATAAAGCTATAAGTAATATGGGGAAATATAAAAATGAGGTATTTGGCAATTTAGATATAAAAGAAGGAATTGATATAAAATGGTATCGAAGCGATTCTGGCATTACAACCTATGTGTATGACTATCCCCAGAACGTTATGGGAAGGAACTTTTCAAAAGTATATATAAGCTTTAAAAATGAAAAAATGTCTCAAATTATTTATGAAAATACCTATAAAATGCAGTGGGATAAAGCGGCTTATATATTTATCATGAGTATGTATAGTGCACTTGTTGAAAAATATGGACAATCTCTTAATGATAAAGTTCAAGGCAAGGAATCTTTTATGGAAGAAACAAAGAATTTCTTTAGTGCAGAAACAAAGGGCGATACAGGTTTTTTGACTGAAAAATATTGGAGTATAGGTAGTAAGCTTTTCGTAGCTTTAAAATCAGAGTATGATCCAAGTGATAACCGTATAAAAGTTTGGTTGATGTATGTTGGCGGATAAAGTCATGGATTTTTTATTTATTTAAAATATATAATCATCTACTCCAGAATTATAAATTAATCCTTTGGAGCAAGATATATATATTCATAAAAAGGAATCCCATTCTCCCAAAAGCTTAAAAAAGCATCCTCCTTCATACTGGAATTGCAGGAAAACTTGCTGGAGGGCAGAGGATTTTTCAGAGAATCAAAAAAATAAAGTTCTTTCTTCTCCTCATCATAGCCAAGAAGGGTTATGTAATGCTGCCATTCAAGACCATAGCCTATAAGCACTATAAGAGGCTTGCCTAAGGATAGTCTAGCTTTTAAAGTTTGAAGATTCCCCCTCATTATTCTATAATCTATGCCATGCCTTGATAATACTTCTAGGATAGAGAAGGGCAATGCATAGCCTGAAGAAGGAATTTTAAATTTCATTTCATTATATACATCTATTCCCGCAGCAGATTTACCGAAGTATCTTAGTAAGAAGGCAGAAGAGTAACCTGAGCATTCATTATGAATCTGCTTTTCCTGCAGCACATTATTTAGAATATAAAAATTTTTAGGAGGTTTTATAGAAATCTTATCTTTTTTGCAAGCAGTGGAACGAAGAGCATAAAGTAGGCATCCAGAGTAGTTATAAAGCTTATTTAACACCTTCATAAATAAAACCTCAAACAATAATTAATCACCAATATTAATTATAACATTTGTAATAGCATCTTGACAGTTTAAAATTAATAAACTACAATAATATGAAGAATGCGCTTTAAATTGGTCCCGTGAGGCCAGAAAGGGGTTGTGTTGTTGACATGTTTTTTTATGCGAAAAAATATTACGATAATAATTTAATAAATAACCTCGTTTACGAAAGTAATGGATAATGGGGAGAATAATTTCAAAAATTAATTCTCTTTATTATCCTTTTATTTTTGCAATTTGGTGCATAACGGAATTAGAAATGGAGGTTTTTTTATTATGAAAGCAAGCTTAATATTAGAAAACGGTATGGTTTTTGAAGGAAGAGCTTTTGGATATTTAGAAGAAGCTGTGGGAGAAGTAGTTTTTAATACAGGAATGACAGGTTACCAGGAGGTGCTTACAGATCCATCCTATTACGGTCAGATAGTAACTATGACCTATCCTTTAGTAGGAAACTATGGAGTGAATCTTGAGGATGGCGAGTCAGAAGCACCTAAGGTAAAGGGCTTTATAGTAAGAGAAGCCTGCGATTATCCTAACAATTTCAGATGTGAGATGAAGCTTAATGACTATCTTAAGAATCACAAGATAGTGGGCCTTGAAGGAATAGATACCAGAGCCCTTACAAAAATACTTAGAAACAACGGAACCATGAAAGGAATCATAACCCTGGAAACTCTCAGTGAGGATTATGTAAAAAATAAACTAGACAGCTTTACTAATAAGGAAGCAGTTAAAAGTGTTACTACAAAAGAGTCCTATACTATCCAAGGAAAAGGAAAGCATGTAGCTATAATGGATTTTGGAATAAAGGAGAATATCATACGTTCCTTTAAGGCTAGAGGCTGCAAGCTTACAGTATTTCCAGCCACTGCTAAAGCTGAAGAAGTACTTAAGGTTAATCCCGATACCATATTTTTGTCAAATGGACCTGGAGATCCAGAAGATTTACCAGAGGCTATTGAAAACATAAAGAAGCTGATAGGAAAGAAGCCTATAGTGGGCATATGTCTTGGACACCAGCTTTTAGCATTAGCTCTTGGAGGAAAAACCTCAAAGCTGAAGTTTGGTCACAGAGGCTGGAACCATCCCGTTAAGGATTTGGAAGAAAACAGAGTGTATATAACCTCTCATAATCATGGCTACTATGTAAGCCAGGTGCCAGAAGAAGTTGAGGTTACTCATGTTAGTATGAATGATAACACTGTAGAGGGAATGAGACATAAGACACTTCCTATATTCAGTGTGCAATTTCATCCAGAAGCCTGCCCTGGTCCAAAGGATGTAGACAAAATATTTGATAAGTTTCTAGCAGTTTAATTGAAGATATGGAGGGATAGTAATGGGAAGAAATGTTGATATAAAGAAAGTTTTAGTAATAGGCTCTGGTCCTATAGTAATAGGTCAGGCTGCAGAATTCGATTACTCTGGAACTCAGGCCTGTGAGGCACTTAAGGAGGACGGAGTAGAGGTAGTGCTTATAAACAGTAACCCAGCTACCATTATGACGGATAAGGAGACTGCAGATAAAATATATATAGAACCTTTAACTGCTGAATTTGTGGAAAAGGTAATACAGAAGGAAAAGCCTGACAGTCTTCTTGCAGGTATGGGGGGACAGACTGGACTTAACTTGGCTGTAGAGCTTTATGATAAAGGAATATTGGATAAATATAATATAAGAGTTATAGGAACCTCTATTGAATCCATAAAAAAGGGTGAGGATAGAGAGCTTTTCAGGGAAGAGATGAAAAAGATAGGTCAGCCTTGTATAGTTAGTGATATAGTCACTGATATGGAAAGCGGAAAAGCCTTCAGTAAAAAGATAGGGTACCCTGTGATTGTAAGACCAGCGTACACTCTAGGAGGAACTGGGGGAGGAATAGCTAACGATGAGGAAGAGCTTGAAATAATATTAGGGCAGGGTTTAGCGCTTAGCACTATAGGCCAGGTTCTTATAGAAAAGAGCATAAAGGGCTGGAAGGAAGTAGAGTATGAGGTTATGAGAGACAGTTACGGTAACTGCATAACCGTTTGTAATATGGAAAATGTAGATCCAGTGGGAATACATACTGGAGACAGCATAGTAGTAGCTCCTAGCCAGACACTTTCAGATAAGGAATATCAAATGCTTAGAACTGCCTCTATAGATATAATAAATGCTATAGGAATACAGGGAGGCTGTAATGTTCAGCTGGCATTAAATCCAGAAAGCTTTGAATATGCAGTAATAGAAATAAATCCTAGAGTTAGCCGTTCCTCAGCACTAGCTTCAAAGGCTACAGGTTATCCTATAGCGAAGGTGGCAGCTAAGATAGCTCTTGGATATGGGTTAGATGAAATAAAAAATGCAGTTACTCAAAAGACCTTTGCCTGCTTTGAGCCTACTTTAGATTACGTAGTAGTTAAAATACCAAAGTGGCCTTTCGATAAATTTTACGGTGCAGATAGACTTCTTGGAACTAAGATGATGGCAACAGGAGAAATAATGGCCATAGGAAGTAATTTTGAAGCTGCCTTCCTAAAAGGAATAAGATCTTTAGAGCTAAATAGATATACTTTAGAGCATAAGAAGATGAAGCAGCTAAGTCTAAGTGAGCTAAAGGAAGAAGTAATAGAAGCGGATGACGAAAGAATATTTGCTCTAGCAGAAATGATAAGAAGACATTACAGACCGGAGATGATATCTCAGATCACTGGAATAGATATATTCTTTGTAGAAAAAATAAAATATATAGTGGATAAAGAAGAAGAATTAAAGACCATGAAGCTGGAAGATATAACTAGGGATTATCTTGTAGAGCTTAAGAAGAAATGTTTTGCGGATAAGGGAATAGGTAATCTTTTAGGAGTAAGTCCAGACGAGGTTTATAAGCTTAGAAGCAAATGGGATATAAAGCCTGTATATAAGATGGTAGATACCTGCGCAGGAGAATTTGAAGCACTTTCTCCTTACTACTACTCCACCTATGATGAATATGATGAAGTGGAAGTTACAGACAAGAAGAAGGTAGTGGTATTAGGCTCAGGTCCTATAAGAATAGGTCAAGGAATAGAATTTGACTATGCCTCAGTTCATGCAGTAAAAGCTCTTAGAAAAATGGGCATAGAAACAATAATCATAAACAACAATCCCGAGACTGTAAGTACTGATTTTGATATATCAGATAAATTGTATTTCGAGCCTCTTACTGAGGAGGATGTGCTAAATATAATAGACAAGGAAAAGCCTTATGGAGTTATACTTCAGTTTGGGGGACAGACTGCTATAAAGCTTGCTAAATTCTTTAAGGAAAAGAATATATACATTCTTGGAACCAGCTCAGAGCAGATAGATATGGCAGAGGATAGAGAAAAGTTTGATGAGCTTTTGGAAAAGCTTGATATAGCAAGGCCTAAAGGAAAGGCTATATGGACAGTAGAAGATGGGCTTACAAAAGCAAAAGAATTAGAATATCCAGTGCTGGTTAGACCATCCTACGTGCTTGGCGGTCAGGGAATGGAAATAACTTACTCAGATAATGAGCTAAGATTCTACCTTGAAAATGCCTTCGAAAAGGATAAGAAGAATCCAGTTCTGATAGATAAATATCTTATGGGAAGAGAGATAGAGGTGGATGCTATCTGCGACGGAGAGAATGTTCTTATACCTGGAGTTATGGAGCACCTTGAGAGAGCAGGAATACATTCAGGAGACAGCATAACTATGTATCCAGCTCAGAATCTGTCTCAGGATATTAAAGCTAAGGTGCTTGAGTACACTAAGAAGCTGGCTATTGAAATAGGCATAAAGGGAATGATAAACATCCAATTTATAGAATTCAAAAACAATCTATATGTAATAGAAGTTAACCCAAGAGCCAGCAGAACTGTTCCATATATAAGCAAGGTAAGCGGAGTTCCCATTGTTGAAATAGCTACTAAGGTAATGCTGGGAGAAAAACTTAAGAATTTAAACTACGGAATAGACATATATAAGGAACCAGACATAGTGGCTGTAAAGGTACCGGTATTCTCAACGCAGAAGCTTCCAAGAGTTGAGATATCCTTAGGACCTGAAATGAGATCCACTGGAGAGGTCTTAGGAGTAGGAAAAAATATATACGAGGCTCTATATAAAGGGTTCTTGGCAGCGGATATGCAGCTTGAGCATAAGACAGGAAAAATACTTGCTACTGTAAATGATCATGATAAGGATGAATTCCTAGAGATAGCTAAAAAACTTTCAAGCCTAGGCTACAGCTTCATATCTACTACTGGAACAGCTAAGCTTTTAAGGGATGAAAACATAGCTGTAGAAGATATAAGAAGAATTAAAGAAGAAGAGCCTAATATAATAAGCTTATTAAAAAATGCAGGGGTTGATTTAGTAATAAATACTCCAACCAAGGGAAATGATTCTCATAGAGATGGCTTTATAATAAGAAGAACTGCCATAGAAAGAAACATAGAGGTAATAACTGCTTTAGACACTATGAAAGCTTTGGCAGAAATTACAGAGAAGCTGGGGAAAGAAGTAAATGTTGATTCTATGGAAGTATATAACATGGGTGAGATATAATTTAATAAGGCTTTGTTTTAGAGTATAGATTTTAATAAAGAGCTGTTGCAGCACTAACTAAAGGTTAGTATTGCAACAGTTTTTTTGCTTGATAATTAATATCATAGCAAATTTATTGCAAAAATAATATACAATCAAATATTCGACAAAAAAATTAATAAAATACTATGATGAGTATATTATTTATAGAATATTTAAAAAATTAATATGTTTTTTTAAATGTCGTAAGAATTATTTTTAAAATATCGAATAAGTATGATATAATTTTCTTAAATGAGCATATTTAAGTTGCATATTAGAGAAATTTTCCTTTTAAGTGTTGAAATATGTTAAATAAATTAGACAGATATAGAAATGCAGAATAATAAAATATATATTGATTTTTATTGATGCTATAATGAGGTGTAATATGAAATATTCAGATGAGTTTATTAATGCTGCTTTAGAAAATATGCCCAATGGATTGGCTTATCATAAAATTGTTAGGGATACGAATGGAGCAGTTTCAGACTGCACATATTTAGATATTAATGAGACTTTTATAAAAATTATGGGCAAAAGAAGAGAAGAAATAGTTGGGAAAAATTTTACCGAATTATTCTCTTTAAAATATGAAGCAATGAATGAATGGATGAAGTTTTTTTCAAAGATAATTTGCAGGGAAGATGTAGTAGTTTTTGAAAATTATTTAATGGATTTAGATAAATGTATTTTCGTAAATGGATATAAAGTGGATGAAGAATCTTTTATTACTTCCATAATTGATGTAAATAGTCTTAAGACAATACAACCTCATTATAATAACGAAATTGAAAAAATAATATCTAGAGAACATCAATACAGATTGCTCGTAAATACTACACAAGATATTATGTATAGCTACGATATTGAAGGTAAGTTTATCGCAGTAAATAAAAGCTTTTGCCATATCATAGGCAAGACCCAAGATCAGATTATAGGCAAAAAGATTGAAGATTTAGTGAAGAGTGAAAAATTTATTGATGACTGGAATGCTATAACTAATGAAGTGATTTCTACCAAGAGATTCATTGTAAAAGAAGTTAAAGAAGTTTTTCAAGGTAAGAAGGTATATTACAGAATTAATATAACTCCTGTGTTTGATTTAAAAGGAAATATTATAGCTATAACTGGGTCATGTCACGATATAACCAGCGTTAAAGAAAGTGAAAAAACAGCTAAAAAAATGGCCTATTATGATTTGCTTACAGATCTAGCAAACAGGGGACTTTTTATGGAAAAGCTGGCTGAAACTATAGAAGTAGCTCAAGAGAATAGAACAAAGTTCGCGTATATTTTTATAGATATAGACAACTTTAAGAGAATCAATGATACTTTTGGTCATTCGGTTGGAGACAGTGTGTTAGTTCAACTAGCAAACATTATTGAATATTTTATACGAGATAAGGGTGTAGTTGGAAGATTAAGTGGGGATGAGTTTTCAATATTGCTGCCTAATATAAAAGATAGAGAGTATATAGAAGGAAAATTGGAGCAAATTATTCAAGGTATAAATAAGCCTATGAACATAGGAAATGATCTCATAATTAACACTGCCAGCATAGGTATAGCAATATTTCCAGATGACGGAGAAAATGCTACGGAGATACTGAAAAATGCAGATGTGGCTATGTATAAAGCAAAAGAATTAGGCAAAAATACATATCAATTTTTTGACAGCATAATGAAAAATGATTATATCAAAAAGTTAAATATTGAAAAGCTATTGAGAGAGGCCATTATAAACGAAGAATTTGTATTGGCATATCAGCCTCAATATAACTCAGATACTAAGAAGCTTAGAGGCTTTGAAGCTCTCATAAGATGGCATAGTAAGAAGCTCGGTATAGTTAGCCCAGTGGATTTTATACCTATTGCGGAAGAAACGGGAATAATATATGACATAGGCGAATGGGTAATTGAACAGGCCTGCAGAGATGCAAAATATTTTGTTGACAGCTATGGGGACGCTATAAAAATAGCTGTAAATATTTCTCCAAAGCAAATTATGCGTCAAGGATTTTTGGAGATAATAAAAAACGCATTAAAAAAATCGAAGCTTAATCCTAGCAATTTAGAGATAGAAATAACAGAAAACATATTAATAGATAACTTTGAATATGTGGTGAAAATTCTTGATGAGCTAAGAGAAAATAATATAAGCATATCTCTTGATGATTTTGGAACTGGATATTCTTCTATGAGATATCTTCAAAGACTGCCTATCAATCTTTTGAAAATTGATAAAAGCTTTGTAGATCAGATAGATTTAGTAAATAGAGATAAGAATTTAGTGGATTCAATAATTTCACTAGCGCATACCTTAGGTATGGAAACTTTAGCAGAAGGTGTGGAAACGAAAGAACAGCTTCAATATTTAACAAAATGCAAATGCGGGAATATTCAAGGATTTTACTTGGGAAGACCTATGTACAAAAAAGATATTGAAAAAAGTATAAGGCATAAAAAGGCAAATTAATTAAAAAGCTATAATTTTGGTATTATAGCTTTTTTAATATTAATTTGGAGTATAATAATGTTAGACGTTTAAAGTATTGGAGGGATTACTTTGAAAAAAGAAAGATTAAATAAATTATTAAATAAAATGAAAAACAATTCTATTGAGCAGATGATAATATCCTCACCAGCTTCGATATTTTATCTTACAGGGAAATGGATTGAACCAGGTGAGAGAATGCTGGTTTTGTACATAAATACTGATGGAAGCTGCAAGCTTTATATAAATGCACTATTTCCCATTGAGGAAGATTTAGGCGCAGAATTGGTTGTATATAATGATACTGAGGATTCTGTGAAAATTTTAGCTGAAACTGTGGAAAATAAAAAACTAGCTGTGGATAAAAATTGGCCTAGCCACTTTTTAATAAGACTAATGAATTTGAAAAGAGAATTATCATTGATAAATGGTTCACCTTTGATAGATGAAGTAAGAATGATAAAAGATGAAGAAGAGATAAAGCTTATGAAAGAGGCTTCAAAGGTTAATGATAAGGTAGTAGCTGAAGCTATAAAACTTCTAAAGGAAGACTATGATGAAAAGACTATGTGTAAGCTTTTAGCAGGCCTTTATGAAAAAGAAGGTACAGATGCATTTTCTTTCTATCCTCTTATTGCATATGGTAAGAATGCCGCTGAACCTCATCATGATTCAGATAGAAGTAAATTAAAAGCTGGTGACAGTGTAATATTAGATATAGGTGGATTAACTAATAGATATTGCTCTGACATGACTAGAACAGTATTTTATAAACAGGTGAGTGAGGAAGCAAAAAAAGTTTATAATCTAGTACTTGAAGCTAATCTAGCAGGTATAGCTGCAGTAAAGCCAGGAGTTAAATTTAGTGATATAGATAGGGCATCAAGAAATGTTATAGAAAATGGAGGCTATGGTAAATATTTTACCCATAGAACTGGACACAATATAGGTATAGATGTACATGAATTCCCAGATGTAAGCTCAGTTAACGATATGATAGCAGAGCCAGGGATGATATTTTCCATAGAACCAGGAATATACTTGCCTGGCAACCTAGGAGTGAGAATAGAGGACTTGGTAGTTGTGACGGATAAGGGTGCAGAAGTGCTAAATAGCTATACAAAAGACTTGCAAATAGTAGAATAAAAAAATTAGCAAAAGATGGTCTGCTTGCCTCTATTTTTATAGTTTATATAATTCTAAAATGAGCAAACTTATAATACAAACCAATTAAAAAAGGAGGAATTAGAAATGGCAAGTAGAGGAAATAGAACACTAATACCTGAAGCAAAGAGTGGTTTGAGTCAATTTAAGGAAGAGGTAGCAAGTGAAATAGGATTAAGCAACTATGATCACGTAGATAAAGGAAATCTTACCTCTAGACAAAATGGTTCAGTAGGCGGAGAAATGGTTAAGAGAATGGTTGAAGCCTACGAAAAATCTCTTTAATCTAAATGAGATAAAAAAGGAACGCTCTTTTGAGTGTTCCTTTTTTAGATGGCTATGCATTAAGAGAAAGTTGATATAACTTTCCTCTAAAAAAATATAAAATTATCACATAAAGGGGATTCTTTCGTATAATATATGTAGTATAATATATAAGATTAAATAAAAAAATATATTTTTATAAAAGGAAAAGAACAAGAGAATTTGGAGAGGGTATGATGTTTAAGTGGTTATTTAAATCAATAAAGGATAATTTCCCTAAGCTGCTGCTAATGGCAGGTATTCCAGTTATGGGTGCAATTTATGGCCTTGTAAATAATGTTAATGGCGGATATAAAATAATGATTACACCGCTGGATAATTATATACCTTTTGTAAAAGAATTTATAGTATTTTATATGTTATGGTTTCCATACATATTTTTAGGCATGGTATATATATGTTCAAAGGATGCAAAAGTATATTACCGAACTATTTCTAGCTTGCTTCTAGGTATGGGAATTTCTTGTGTTATATTCTTGGTATTTCAAACCTATGTGCCAAGACCTACTGTTGATGGAAGTGACATATTCAGCAAGCTGGTTATGTTTATTTATTCTACGGATAAGCCCTACAATTGCTTCCCAAGCCTTCATGTGTTGGAAAGCTATGTGGTAATGAGGGGAATACACTCTATTTCGGATAAAGACAAGAGGGTAGTTATAGCATCAGACATAATAGGAGTGCTTATAATACTGTCTACTCAATTTGTTAAACAACACGTTATTATTGATGTAGTTGGAGGCATATATTTAGGTGAGGTCATATTTAACGGAATTCCTGGGCTGAAGCGAATAATTATCACATTGTACAAGGAAGTTATTAAGCTTCCTCAAAAAGTTTAATTTACAAATAAGTGACTATTGCATAAACCATAAAAACCCTAAATAGTACGAAAACCATGCATAAATAGAGATGAGATTCATCTATTTATGCATGGTTTTATTTGTTTTGCCACAGACAATTTTATGTATCAAGCACTGCGGATTTTATTATAGCGAAATATTCTCGGAAGTAATAAACTGGAGTTATATAAGGCATCAGCGGCGCAGACCAGCAATACACCTCTTTGAACCCCGCTCTTTTGGCTAATATTTTAGATCTAAGTACATGAAAATTATTCGTAATTATAGTGACCTTGTAATTTTGCTTCCCTAATTTATCTATTATATCCTTTGAATATTTCATATTCTCAAAAGTAGAAGAAGCTTTATTTTCTTCAATTATTCTTTTTTCATCTACCCCTTTACTCACTAAGTAAGTTTTCATAGCCTCTGCCTCAGTTATACTTTCGCCAGGACCTTTGCCGCCCGTAACTATTATATCTACATTTGCAGGAAGAGAAGCTATAAGCTTAAGGCTCTCATTGAGTCTATCATAAAGAGCTCGAGAAGGAGTGCTGCCTCTAAGTCCTGCACCAAGGATTATTACATAATCAGGAACTACCTTATCTTTCTCGAAGGAGTTGTATAATATGAGACCTTCTATAAGGATAAAAGATGAGAATATAAGCAGTACACCCGCATTTACTATTTTGACAAAGGTCTTAAGTATTTTTTTCGATGTATTATGGGAAGAGTATATATTTAAAAGCACCCATAATATAAATAAAACTGAAAGCATTAATAAAGGAAACCAGAAGGTTACGCTATAGCCCTTTAATGCTAAGGAATATATTACTCCTAAAGCTCCAAAAACAATTAGAATTTTATTTTTCAAAGGTTTACACCACCTTGTTAATTAATATGCCTATGTGTTAAAAGAATGCTGCTAAAGGCTTTGAATGTAATTTTTATATGTTTTAAGTAAATACGAAGGATCTATGAAAATAATTCTCATCACATCTATAAAATTATGTAAAAAATATATATAATATAACTAAGAAGAATAGTTGATTGAAAATGATTGAAAATATATTTGCTTTTAATAATGGCAATGGGAGGTGTACAAATGAAAGTACCATTCGGAATAAAAATTTTTAAGGATACAAAGAAACCCAGGCTTATGGCATTGGACTTCATAAAATATATCGGACCTGGTCTTTTAGTTACGGTGGGATTTATTGATCCAGGTAATTGGGCTTCAAATGTTTCTGCAGGTGCTGATTATGGATATAAGCTTTTGTGGATGGTTACTTTATCCACAATAATGCTTATTGTGCTTCAGCATAATGCAGCTCATTTAGGTATAGCTACAGGAGATTGTCTTTCTGAAGCTGCAACTAAGCACATGAAACCAAAAACAAAGAACTTTATACTTATTACTGCTATGGCTGCATCGGTATCAACTGCTCTGGCTGAACTTCTAGGAGGAGCAATCGCTCTGGAAATGCTGTTTGGTATCCCGATTAAAATGGGAACAATAATAGTTTTGGTTATTGTAGCGTGGATGTTGTTTAGCAATTCTTATAGAAAGCTGGAACGCTGGATAATAGGATTCGTGTCAATAATAGGAATATCCTTTATACTTGAGTTAACCATGGTGCATATAAATTGGGGCCAAGCGGCTGTAGGCTGGGTAAAACCAACTTTTCCAATAGGTGCCATGCCAGTTATAATGAGCGTATTAGGAGCGGTGGTAATGCCGCACAATTTGTTCCTTCACTCTGAAATAATTCAAAGCAGACAATGGAACTTGGAAAAAGAAGAGGTTATAAAAAAGCAGCTTAAATACGAATTTATGGACACTATATTTTCTATGATAATAGGGTGGGCTATAAACAGTGCTATGATTTTAATCGCTGCGGCTACATTCTTTTCAAAAAGGATTCAGGTTACAGAATTAGCTCAGGCGCAGCAAATGCTTATTCCTCTTTTAGGAAACATAGCTTCAATAATATTTGCTGTAGCACTTTTGTTCTCCGGGCTGGCTTCTACAGTTACAGCAGGAATGGCTGGAGGAAGTATATATGCGGGGATATATGCAGAGCCTTATGACATAGAAGATGGACATACTAGAATAGGCGTATGTATAACACTTTTAGTAGCAGCAGCTATCATATTTCTTATAACGGATCCTTTTAAAGGACTGGTATACTCTCAGATGTTTTTAAGCATACAGCTTCCTATAACTATATTTGCTCAGATATACCTTACTTCTTCTAAGAAGGTTATGGGTAAGTTTGCAAATTCATCAATGGATAAGGCTGCTCTTTGGATAATAGGTATAATAGTATCTATACTTAATGTGGCATTGCTTATAAGCTATCTTTAGTAAATTGAAAAGATGGAGAGCTTTAAAACTCACCATCTTTTGTTTTATTTATGGCTCTGTTTTAAAGCAGTGTTGATTTTTACACTGATTTAAAACTTCCTTCGGTTCGAGAGGCTATATTTTAAAATGTTGATATTATCCTTAGAGTTTTTTACATGGGTTCTGAAAGAAACCATGCCTAGGCGATCAAAGCCTTTATCAACATCCTTTTAAAACATAGCCTTATTTATCAAAGTCTATATCTTTTAATTTGTCTTTAAGTAAATCTGCTAAGCTGAAGCCTGATTCTGTATCCACATATTGAGAATAATCTTCCTTTGGCTTTTCAATAGCTTCTTTTATGCTTAGAGAAATTTTATTCTTAGCTGAATCTATATTAATTATTTTTACTTTTACCTTTTGTCCGAGGGATAATACATCTGAAGGCTTAAGTATTCTTTCTTCTGATATTTCACTTATGTGTACGAGTCCATCTACACCAGGTTCAAGCTCTACAAAAGCTCCAAAATCTGCAAGTCTGACAACAGTTCCTTCTACCACATTACCAACAGCAAATTTGTCTTCAGCCTTATTCCAAGGATTCTCTGCTACATCCTTTAAGCCTAAAGAAATCTTTCCAGCGGATTTATCAAAGTCAAGTACAAATACTTCTACAGTATCGCCTACAGAGACAATCTCTCCAGGATTATTTACTCTCTTCCAGGAAAGATCATTATTATGTACTAAACCATCCACTCCGCCAAGGTCCACAAAAGCACCAAATTTAGCAAGTCTTTTAACAATACCTGTTCTTTTTTCGCCTTTTTTAAGTGAAGTCCAAAGAGCTTCTTTTTTTGTTTCAAGCTCCTGTAGTTCTAATTCTTTTGCAGATACAACCAATCTTTTCTTATCAGTGTCTAATTCTATTATCTTAGCCTCAAAGCTTTTTCCTACCACGGAAGCTAAATTATCTACATAACTTACGGAAATTTGAGAAGCTGGCATAAAAGCTCTTACTCCTTTTACATCTGCTGTAACTCCGCCCTTTACAGCTTCTTTAACTGTGATATTAAGAGAAGTTCCTTTTTCAAAAGCTTCCTTTAAATCCTCCCAAACCTTTAGAGAATCAGCAGCTTTCTTTGATAGTGAAACATTGCCTTCACCATCATTTATTTCTAATACTAGAGCGTATATTTCATCGCCAGCTTTTACGATTTCAGAAGCTGAAAGCTTATTGTCATAGCTTAATTCTTCTCTAGTTATTATTCCATCAGTCATATATCCTATATTTACCAGTACTTCATCTTCCTTAACTGATATTACTGTGCCATTAACCAGGTCTCCAGCATGTATTTTTTTCATGGAAGCATTTATAGCATCCATAAAATCCTCCATGGAATTTTCGTTTTGTGTATCCATTAATAATCACTCCTTGTTATATTAAATTATCAAGTTTTTTCTTTAGTCCTTCGCTTATTTCAGTAAGCGGAAGTCTAACTTCAGCCGAATTTATAATACCGATTTTATTTAGGTAATATTTTATAGGAGCTGGGTTAGGTTCCTCAAAAAGTGAAGGAATAAATTTATATAATGACTTCCAAAGCTTAAGTGCTTCACTAAAATTATTGCTTTGAAGTAAATCATACACTTTTACAAAAGTCTCAGTTTTTATATGGCTTGACGCGAGAATTCCACCATCTCCGCCTAGAGTGAGATTAGTATAGAATAATCCGTCATCTCCAGTTAAAACAGAAAATCCCTCAGGCTTATTAAATATAAGTTCAGTGGTCTGTTTTATATCACCGCAGCAGTCTTTAACACCAATTATATTTTTAAGCTCCGCTAATTTCATCAAGGTTTCATTTTCAATATTTCTTCCTGTTCTGTAAGGAATATTATATATTACTATGTTTAAGCTGCTGGACTCTGATAGGGCGCGGAAATGATCATATATTCCTCTTTGCTCAGGTCGGCTGTAATATGGAGAAACTGAAAGAATACCATCTATTTTATATTTTTCAACCAGCTTAAGCTGCTTTAATAGCTTTTTAGTATTATTGCCACCTAAGCCTATAAATATAGGAAGTCTACCGTGAACATATTCAACAGTTTTACTAATCAGTTCTTCGTATTCGTCGTCATCTAAAGTAGGAATTTCTCCAGAGGTTCCTAAAGGCATGATGCCTTTTATTCCTGTATTCACGTAATGCTCAATCAATTTTTTATAGGATTCGAAATCTACGTTTTCATTATTAAAAGGTGTAATTATAGGAAGCCATACTCCTTTAATATCCATGAAATAATCCCCCTTATATATATTGTTAACCCCATAAATTCATTTTATGAGATATTATAAAATATGTCTACAAAAAAATAAGGATATGTTTTAAAATAAGGCTATTCTGAAAACCAATTTTTAGGGTCAATTGACCCTAAAAAAAGAAAAAAAGAATAACCACTAAATTATCCATGAATAATTTTTAAAAAATGGATAATAATTAAAA
>NZ_JACTOJ010000025.1:0-61582 GCF_032335695.1 Clostridium sp. 19966 | reverse complement strand
CTGCATGGGAAAATATGCGATTGGCAGACTGATTCAGAGGGCTTTCAGCCCAGCCAGTAATAGGCCCTTATAGGGCTGAGCAAACCACCGGCTAAGCCGGTGGTTATGATTTAGGAGGATAATTATGAAATATACTACTCAAATGGATGCTGCAAGAAAAGGAATAATCACAGAAGCAATGAAAATAGTAGCAAAAAAAGAAAACATAGAGGTGGAAAAATTAAGAAGCCTCATAGCAGAAGGAAAGGTAGTGATACCGGCTAATAAGAATCACAAAAGCCTAAGCCCTGAGGGTGTAGGAGAGGGACTTAGAACAAAGATAAATGTAAATCTTGGCATATCAAAGGACTGCTGCAATTTTGAAATGGAGCTGGATAAGGTAAGAACAGCGATAGCTATGAAAGCTGAAGCTATAATGGATTTATCTAATTACGGAAAAACAGAGGGGCTAAGAAAAAGAATAGTAGATATATCCACAGCCATGCTTGGAACCGTTCCTATGTATGATGCCATAGGCTTTTGGGATAAAGAGCTTAAGGATATAACTGTGGATGAATTCTTCAATGTTGTGGAGAAACATGGACAAGATGGAGTTGATTTTATAACCATACATGCAGGGTTAAATAGAGAGACTGCAAGAGTAGTGAAGGATAATCCAAGACTGACTCACATTGTATCTAGAGGAGGTTCTCTTTTATTTGCCTGGATGGAGCTTAATAATAAGGAAAATCCCTTCTACGAGCACTTCGACAGACTTTTAGATATATGTGAAAAATATGATATTACCATTTCCTTGGGAGATGCTTGTAGACCAGGTTCTGTACATGATGCAACTGATGCTTCTCAGATAAAGGAACTAATAACTCTAGGAGAGCTTACTAAGAGAGCTTGGGCAAGAAATGTACAAGTTATGATTGAAGGACCAGGCCATATGCCCCTTAATGAAATAAAAGCAAATATGCTTATGGAGAAAAAACTTTGTCATGGTGCTCCTTTCTATGTGCTTGGTCCATTAGTTACAGACATAGCGCCTGGTTATGATCATATAACCTCTGCCATAGGAGGAGCAATTGCAGCTTCCAGTGGAGCAGATTTCCTATGCTATGTTACTCCAGCAGAGCATTTAAGACTTCCAAATCTTGAAGATATGAAGGAAGGAATAATTGCAACAAAAATAGCAGCTCATGCAGCGGATATAACCAAAGGTATTAAAGGAGCTATAGCTTGGGACAATTCTATGAGCAAAGCCAGAGCTGATCTTAACTGGGATAAGATGTTTGAACTGGCTATTGATCCTGAAAAAGCTAAGCGCTATAGAGCGGAATCTTCTCCTGAGCATGCAGAGACTTGTACCATGTGTGGAAAGATGTGCTCTATGAGAACTATGAAAAAAATACTTAACCATGAAGAACTTGCACTGTAAATATAAATTATAAATTTTAAAGGAAAAATTGTAGTTTATTGAAAGGAGGTGTATTAATGATTATTAATGGAGAAAAAGCAAACTATGAAGAAGGTATAACAGTTTCTGAACTTTTAACTAAGTTAAAGCTGCAGTCTGATAAGGTAGTAGTTGAAGTGGACAGAGAAATTATAGCTAAAAATAAGTATGCAGATAAAAGATTAACTACCTCGTCTCAGGTTGAATTAATAAGATTTGTAGGAGGGGGCTAAATTGAAGATTTATGTTAATGAAATTATTACAGAAGTAGAAGCAGGAAGCACAGCCTTCAATATAAGAGAAAAATTTAAAAAGGATGCGGATATATTAGTGTATAACGCTTTTCCTATAAAGGAAGATGTGCTTTTAAGGGATAATGATAAAATTACTTTAATAAAAAGAGGAGAAATGCCATCCAAAGAAGAACTGGAGGCACTTATGGTCGCTAGGCATACTCCTTTTGTACATGAAAAGCTTAAGAAGGCTAAAGTTGGTGTGGCTGGACTTGGAGGGCTTGGCTCCAATGCTGCTGTAGCTCTAGCAAGAATGGGTGTAGGAAAGCTTTTATTAGTGGATTTTGATATAGTTGAACCTAGCAATCTTAACCGGCAGTACTATTTTGTCAGACATATAGGTATGAAAAAGGTGGAAGCCATGAAGGAAACCATAAAGGAGTGCAATCCCTTTATAGATGTAGAAACCAAGGATGTTTTTCTTGATGAGAGCAATATTAAAGAAATATTCAAGGATGTAGATATAATAATTGAAGCTTTTGATAATGCTTCTTGTAAGGCTGCATTAGTTGCTGAGGTATTAAGCAGTATGAAGGATAAAAAACTTATAGCTGCTTCTGGAGTATCTGGGTTTTACACTGCGAATTCCGTAATAACCAGGAGAATAAAAGACAATTTTTATATGACAGGAGATTTAGAAACAGAGGCAGGAGTAGGCTGTGGACTCATGGCTTCAAGAGTGGCCGTAGCTGCCAATCATGAAGCAAATGCTGCGGTAAGACTTCTTTTAAAGGAGGAAGTATAAAATGGATGAGCTTGTGATTGGTGGAAAAGTCTTAAAAAGTAGATTGTTTGTAGGCACAGGAAAATATTCCTCAAATAAAATGGTTCCTGATATAATAAAAGCCAGTGGTACCAATGTGGTTACTGCTGCTTTAAGAAGAGTGAATCTTAGTGATGAGGAAGAAAACATATTAAACTATATAGATAGAGATTGTATAATAATGCCTAATACTTCTGGGGCTAGAAGTGCAGAAGAAGCTGTAAGACTGGCTAGAATTGCACGAGCTGCAGGCTGTGGAGATTGGGTTAAAATAGAAATTATTTCTGATAATAAATATCTTCTGCCTGATAATTATGAAACTATAAAGGCTACAGAGATGCTTGCAAAGGAAGGTTTTGTGGTTCTTCCATATATGAACCCTGATCTTATGGATGCCAGAAGAATGGTGGAGGCAGGAGCTTCAGCAGTTATGCCCTTAGGATCACCTATAGGCAGCAACAGAGGCCTTAAGACTAGAGAGATTATAAGAATACTTATAGAAGAAATCAAGGTGCCAATAGTGGTGGATGCAGGCATAGGAAAACCTTCAGATGCGACAGAAGCTATGGAAATGGGAGCTGCAGCAGTACTTGCCAATACTGCACTTGCTACTGCAGGAAATCCAGTGCTTATGGCTGAAGCCTTTAAGTATGCAGTAGAAGCAGGGAGAAAAGGCTTCTTGGCAAGACTTGGAGCGGAAAAATCCTATGCAGAGGCATCATCGCCATTGACTGGGTTCTTAAGATAGGAAGTGGTATAAATGAGTTTTTTTCATATAGCAGCAGAGCTTCAGCAGTATGATGTTGATGAATTTTTTAAAACTGTTACTGAGGATAGAATAAGGTATATCCTTACTAAGGAGTATATATCTAAGGAAGAGTACTTATGCCTTCTAGCACCTACTGCAGAGAAGTTTTTGGAAGAGATGGCCCAAAAAGCAAGAAGGCTTACTCTTAGTAATTTTGGTAAAGCAGTGGTGCTGTATACTCCAATATATATATCAAATTATTGCATAAATAAGTGCTCTTACTGCGGCTATAATCTAGATAACGATATAAAGCGGCAGAAGCTTACTATGGAAGAAATAGATAAGGAATGTAAGAATATATTTGAAACGGGACTAAGACACGTTATTCTTCTTACTGGAGAGTCAAGACATTATAGTCCTGTAGCTTATATTAAGGATGCAGTGAAGATCATGAGGAAATATTTTGATTCCATATCCATCGAAATCTACCCGCTTAAGGAAGAAGAATATAGGGAGCTGGTAGAGGCAGGTGTAGATGGATTAACTATCTATCAGGAGACCTATGATATGAAAATTTATGATAAAATACATTTGGAAGGGCCAAAGAAGGATTATAGATTTAGAGTTGAAACACCAGAAAGAGCCTGTAGGGCTGGAATAAGCTCCATAGGAGTAGGAGCTTTATATGGACTTACTAACTGGAGAAAAGAGGCATATTTTTCAGGACTTCATGCTAAATATATAGAGGATAATTTTCCTCATATGGAGATTAATATGTCCATACCAAGAATAAGACCCCATGCTGGGAGCTTTACAGATATATATGATGTAAATGATAAAAATCTGGTTCAGATAATGGTGGCATCTAAACTTTTTATGCCAAGAGCTGGAATAAATATGACCACTAGGGAGAGTGCTGAACTTAGAGATAATTTGATACCTATTGGAGTAACCAAACTATCAGCAGGGGTTTCTGTAGAGATTGGTGGTCATACCAAAAAAGATAAAGGGGAAGGACAGTTTGAAATCGCGGATGGAAGAAGTGTAAAAGAAATAAAAAATATGCTTTCTAATAAAGGCTATTGTGCAATTATGAAGGATTGGCAGTGTGTAAAATGATCGGAAAAATATTTGCTATTACCAACAGAAAACTTTTAAAGAATAAAACTTTAGGGCAGATTATAGAAGAAAGTGTAGAGGGTGGAGCAGATGCAATAATTCTGAGAGAAAAGGATTTGCCGTCGGAAGCTTTATATGAGATTGCTCTTAAAGCTAAAATCATTACGGATAATAGAAGCCTATTGATAATCAATGGAAATTACGAAGTGGCTAATAGGGTAAAAGCTGATGGAATACAATTAAGCTATGAAGCTTTTATGAATTTTCAAGAAGCTTTTAATGGTTTAAAAGGAGTATCAATACATTCCTTAAAAGAAGCCGTAGCAGCAGAAAAAAAGGGAGCGGATTACGTTATAGCTGGCCATATATTTAATACTGCCTGCAAGCGGGGATTGGAAGGGAGAGGTATGGAATTCCTAGAAACCATATGCCATGCCTTAACGATACCAGTGATAGCTGTCGGAGGAATAAATTCTTATAATTTAAAAGAGGTATTAAATACAGGTGCACAGGGAGCCGCGTTCATGTCCTCGGTTATGGAAAATGAAAGGCCTTTGGAATATTTGAAAAGTTTGAGATTAGCTATCCTATAATTTTAATATAATACTTACAATTAATTA
This sequence comes from Clostridium sp. 19966, assembly GCF_032335695.1. NCBI lineage: Bacteria > Bacillati > Bacillota > Clostridia > Eubacteriales > Clostridiaceae > Clostridium > Clostridium sp. 19966. Next base: position 56,598 of record NZ_JACTOJ010000025.1, on the reverse strand, counting down.
TTTTAGAAGTATAATTAATTGTAAGTATTTTTGTTATGGAGGGAAAAATCAATGAATGAAACTCTGAAAACTATATTAAACAGAAGAAGTACAAGAAAGTACAAGGCTGAGAACATAAACGATGAAGAATTAAACTTAATTTTAGAGGCAGCTAAGTTTGCTCCTACAGGTATGAACAGACAACCTTGGCATTTTACCGCTGTTCAGAATAAGGAATTACTAGAGAAAATAAATGAAGGGGCTAAAGAAGCTATAGGAAAAGCTGATAATAAGGCATTTTCTGTATTCTACAATGCCCCTACTCTTATAATAGCCTCAGGTGATTTGGCAGTTCCTACTTCTAAAGAAGACTGTGTTTTAGCTCTTGAAAATATGTTTTTAGCAGCAGAATCTCTAAATATAGGTTCTTGCTGGATTTATTCCATTCAAGTTTTTCTTAATTCTCCAAAGGGCGAAAGCGTCAGAAAAGAGTTAGGAATTCCAAGCGGCTTCAGTGTATTTGGAACAGGCGCTTTTGGTTATAAAGCGGCAGAAGCTTCCCCAGCTCCAAGAAAAGAAAATACCGTTACTATAATAAAATAAGCTTAGTATAAACAGCAAGAAAAGGATAATACAATGAGCATAAATATAAAGAAACTAACGAATTATACTATAGATATATTTGCCATCATGTGTGAATGGTATAATGATGAGAAAATAAAACCTCTTATAACTCCTAGATTTTCTGAAAAGATGATTATGGATGCAGAGCCTGAGAGTCTCATGGAAGCAATTAAAAAAAATATGGATAAGATAACCTATATAGTGCGCGATGAAGATAAGGCCATTGGAGTATGCAGCATAATTTATAAATTCGGAGGACTCATCAATAAAGGCGAAAAGACCGCATGGATAAGCATCATAATAGGAGAGGGCACTTATCGTGGAAAAGGGATAGGTAGAATCGTTATGAAGCTTATTGAAGAGGAATGCGTAAATTTAGGCTTTAAATTTATTGAGCTTGGAGTATTTGATTTCAATGAGAAAGCTAAAAGGCTATATGAATATTCTGGATATAAGGAAATAGGCAGAAACGAAAAGGTTATTTATTATGATGGAGAATGGTTTGATGATATTCATATGCTTAAGAAAATATGAGGAGTTTTACTTATGTTTAAAGAAATGAGAAAAAGTCAAAGACAGCTGTCCAGTGAGGGCACTATAGAAATATTAAACACTGCAGATTTTGGATTCCTAGCTATAAATGGAGAGGAATATGCTTACGGAGTTCCTATAAATTATGTATATGAGAATGAAAAAATATATTTTCATTGCGCTGCAGAGGGACAAAAGTTAGATATGATAAAAAAGAATAATAAGGTTTCTTTTACTGCTGTAACCAAGCATGATATACTTGCAGATAAATTTAGCACTGACTATAGAAGCGCAATAGTTTTCGGAACTGCAGAGGAAGTGTGTGGAGAGGAAAAAATTGCTGCTCTCATGGCTTTCGTAAAGAAGTTTTCTTCTGATTATATGGAAGAAGGAAGAAAATATGTAGAAAAGGCTGCAGATAAGGCAAAGGTATATGGAATAAGAATTGATCACGTTACAGGCAAAGGAAGAATATAGCTAATTACAAAATAGGACGGTCAAGTACCGTCCTATTTCAGCCTCTCCATAACTATAAATTTGAAACCCTCGTCTATATCTTCATCACACTTTTTAAAACCTAGCTTTGAAAAAAGTCCAAGGGCTGGGAGATTTGCTTCTCCAGTTTCTATATATATTCTATTAAAATTTATAGTATTAAATATGTATTCAACAGCAGCGTTAACCGCTAAGGAAGCGATACCTTTTTCCCAATAACGCTTATCCCATATAGCTATGCCCATTTCACCTTGTTTTTTCGTTTTATCCATGCTGAAGAAATTTACGAAACCTATAAAATTATCTTCTTTATCTGTAATTATAAAATATAGATATTTTCTATCTTCAATATTAGCATTGAACTTTTCATTATCGAAGAGAGAACAATAATACTCACATTCTTTTAACAATTCCATACTGTTTTGCGGTAATGGTCTTGGATCGAATCTGTTTATTTCCTTATCTATTGAGCAAGAAAATAGAGGAACAATATCCTCAGCCTTTAAGGATCTTATAGTAATGTTATTATTTTCAAAGTATATCATATATTTCTCCTTAGCTAATTATTCCTGCCAAATTAGTTTTGCAAGAGGGAAAGGCTCCAACACTCTATCTAATATTCCTTGAACATAGGCTATTAATATACCATAGTTAACTATAGGAACATCAAATTCTTTAGCACTTTCAAGTCTGCTTCTCATGGCAGCAGCATTAAGCATACATCCTCCGCAGTGGACTATGAGAGCGTACTTTCTAACGTCTTCTGTAAAAGTAGCGCCTGAGCTGTATTCAAATTCAATCTGCTTTCCTGTCTTTTGTCTTATCCATCTAGGTATTTTTACAGTAGCAATATCATCAGATTGTCTATGATGAGTGCAGCCTTCTGCTATAAGTACCTTATCTCCGTCCTTAAGCTTATCTATAGCCTTTGCTCCTTTTACAAGCTCCACTAAATCTCCCTTGTATCTTGCAAAAAGTATAGAAAAGGAGGTAAGAGGTATATCCTTAGGGGTATCTGCAGCTACTTTAAGGAAAACCTGAGAATCCGTTATAACCAGACTAGGTTTTTTGCCTAAGTTTTCTAGGGTTTCTTTAAGCTCAAATTCCTTAGTAACTATAGCTATAGCATCACTTTCAAGTATGTCTCTTATGGTTTGCTGCTGAGGAAGAATCAGTCTTCCCTTAGGAGCAGCTTTATCTATAGGAGTAACCAGCACTACAAAGTCACCAGGTTTTATAAGGTCACCTACTATTTTAAATTTATCCTCATCCTCAGGAAGAAGTGCTATGATTTCTTTTTTCAAGGCATCAATACCTGCTTTAGTAGCGGCTGAAGCTTTAGCTACAGGTGACTTAAAAGTATCTTTTAGCCTTTGCAATTCTGCTTCTTCAAGAGCTCTAATATCGCATTTATTCAATACAACTATGCAGGGGATTTTCTTCTCTTTTATTCTGTTAAAGGTAGCTAAATCCTCCTCTGATACTCCTGCTTCACTGTCGATTATCAGAAGAGCTACATCAGTTTTATCCAGCACTTCAAAGGTTTTTTTCACTCTTAGCTCTCCTAGAGCACCTAAATCATCTATTCCAGCGGTATCGATGACCACGCAAGGTCCTATAGGAAGTATTTCTATAGATTTGTAAACGGGGTCTGTTGTGGTTCCTTTTACTTCAGAAACTATGGAAAGCTGTTGGTTTGTTATGGCATTTATTATGCTGGACTTACCAGCATTTCTTTTACCAAACAGGGCAATATGTACTCTAGAGCCCCTTGGTGTTTCATTTAAACTCATTTTATCACTCCTAAACTATTTGCCTGGTATACCGGGTTTGGTTATTTCGTATATATTTAATATTTTATCTACTTCTTCCTTTGATAATATATTCTCTTCCAGCACTATCTGTTTAACAGTCTTATTTTCTTTTAGTACTTTTTTTGCTATATAAGCAGCCTTATCATAACCAATATGATTTGTTAAGGCCGTAGCTAAAACAGTGGAGTTTTCAATATTTTCTATGCAGGCTTCTTTGTTTACTTCTATTCCTTGTATGCATTTTTCTCTAAAAATATTGCAGGTATCAGTAAGCAGCTCCAAGGATTCCAAAAGGCTTTCCGCAATCAGAGGCAGAAAAGCATTAAGCTCCAGCTGCCCTGAAGAGCTGGCAAGAGTTATGGCATAGTCATTGGATATAACTTTCATGGAAACCTGAGCTACCATTTCGCAGATCACAGGATTAACCTTTCCAGGCATTATGCTGGAGCCTGCTTGAACCTCTGGAAGAGATAATTCGCTAAGGCCCCCTCTTGGACCAGAAGCTAGCAGTCTTAGATCATTTGATATTTTCATAAGGTTAACTGCACAAGCTTTTAAAAGACCAGATACTTCAACAAATACATCAGTATTTTGAGTAATATCCATAGGAAATTCAGCTCTAGCAAGACCAAGCCCTGTGAGAGCCTGCAGCTCATCTGTAATCATAAATATATATTTTATTGGAGCATTCATGCCGGTGCCAATAGCAGTGCCGCCTATATTTATCTGCCTAAGTCTTTCTTCCACCTTATAAACTCTCCAGCGATCCCTTGCAATAGCTTGAGCATATGCACCAAAACCTTGCCCTGCTAACATTGGGAGAGCGTCCATAAGCTCTGTTCTGCCTAATTTTATTATATCACTAAACTCATTTTCTTTTCTTTGAAGCTCTTCCTGAAGTTCAGCAAGAGAAGAACTTAGCTTTCTTAGAAGCCTTATGGAAGCTATTCTCACAGCTGTAGGGTACACATCATTGGTGGATTGACACATATTGACGTGATTAAGAGGGTGCACTAAACTGTAATCACCTTTTTTGCCCCCCAGAAGCTCTATAGCTCTGTTAGCTATAACTTCATTCACGTTCATATTAGTAGAGGTACCTGCTCCGCCTTGAAGAGCACTTACAGTAAATTCATCATCAAATTTTCCTTCAATAACCTCTTCACTGGCTTTTATTATAGCTCCTGCAATGTCAGATGAAAGGCTTTTTAAGGTGAGATTGACTTTAGCGGCAGCCTTTTTAATAAGAGCTATTTCATGAACAAGAGCTAAATTTACAGATTTAGCTCCTAAAGCAAAATTGCCCAAAGCTCTTTTAGTATTAATACCATAATATTTATCTTCTTCAATGCTCATTTCTCCTAGAGCATCCTTTTCAATTCTATATTTCAAGGAAAAACCTCCTTAAGCTAATAACAAATTAAAAACCTACAAGTTACTTTACAACATGTAATTTGTACACATCTTTATTATAGCCAAAAAACTTTCCTAGGCATAGGAAAGTTTTTTATTGACGCAATAACTATTAATTTTTAACTATTACTTCTTACTTGAAATTTGTAAATTGGGAATTGAAATTTTATCACAAGTTTTATCTAGTTTCTCCACTCAAGATATTCATCGTAGGTCATAAGCTTATCTACAACGCCATCTTCAGTAATTTCTATTATTCTATTAGCTATTGTATCCACAAACTGATGGTCGTGGGAAGCAAATAGTATTATGCTCTTGTAATCTCTAAGTCCGTTATTTAAAGCAGTTATAGATTCAAGATCAAGATGGTTTGTAGGCTGATCTAAAATAAGTACGTTAGCTGAGCTAAGCATCATTTTTGAAAGCATACATCTAACCTTTTCTCCTCCAGATAAAACCTTAGCCTGCTTTAGAGCTTCTTCACCGGAGAATAACATTCTTCCAAGGAAGCCTCTTAAGTAGCTTTCAGATTTTTCTTCAGAGAACTGTCTAAGCCAATCTACTAGGCTTAAATCTACATCATTGAAGAATTCGCTGTTATCAGCAGGGAAGTAAGCATTAGTGATGGTTATTCCCCATTTATATTCTCCGCTGTCTGGTTCCATTTCTCCAGTAAGAATCTTAAATAAAGTAGTCTTAGCTATATCATTACCAAGAAAAGCAATCTTATCTCCCTTGGATACAGTGAAGCTTACATTATTTAATATTTTTTCCCCATCGATAGTCTTAGTTAAGCCATCCACTCTTAAAATATCATTTCCAACTTCTCTTTCAGGCTTAAAACCAACGAAAGGATATCTTCTGCTGGAAGGCTCTATATCCTCAACATTTATCTTGTCAAGAAGCTTCTTACGAGAAGTAGCCTGCTTGGATTTTGAAGCATTGGCACTGAAACGAGCTATGAATTCCTGAAGCTCTTTTATCTTCTCTTCCTTCTTCTTGTTCTGATCCTTTGCCATAGCAAGGGCTAATTGGCTGGATTCATACCAAAAGTCATAGTTTCCTACATAAAGCTTTATTTTTCCGAAGTCTACATCAGCCATATGAGTACAAACTTTGTTTAAGAAGTGTCTGTCATGGGATACAACTATAACTGTTCCTTCAAAATTTATAAGGAATTCTTCAAGCCAGTTTATAGATTTTATATCAAGACCGTTGGTAGGCTCGTCAAGGATAAGCACTCCTGGTTTTCCAAATAAAGCTTGAGCTAAAAGCACCTTAACCTTTTCAGCTTCAATAAGTTCTGACATGTTTTTTTCATGAAGCTCTGTGCCTATTCCAAGCCCCTGAAGCACTGAAGAAGCTTCAGATTCTGCTTCCCAGCCGTTTAAGTCTGCAAATTCACCTTCAAGCTCAGAAGCTCTTATTCCGTCCTCATCTGTGAAGTCAGGCTTTGCATATATTTCATCTTTTTCTTTCATGATTTCATATAGACGCTCGTTTCCCATGATAACAGTTTCTATAACTCTGTATTCATCATATTGGAAGTGGTCCTGCTTAAGTACGGAAAGTCTCACGCCAGAAGCTATGTTAATCTCTCCGGTGTTTGGTTCAATCTCTCCAGATAATATTTTTAAGAAGGTACTTTTTCCGGCTCCGTTAGCACCTATTACACCATAGCAGTTTCCAGGTGTAAACTTTAAATTTACGTCTTCAAAAAGTTTTCTTGCACCATATCTTAAGCCAACATTGGTTACAGTAATCACTAATAAATCATCCTTTCAATAAAGTTAAGGTACATATACAAATATTATGTCCGTAACATATATAATCTGTGTTAGTATAACATAAATTCCGATAATTTTCATCAACTATTTTGTTAAGATTCCACTAATTATTGCTGCTATTTATTGAATTTTCCTCTGCTTCAAGGTTATAAAAAAAGAAAGCTGGAAACTTTACCAGCTTTCTTTGAGAAATATTAATTCTTTGGAGTTTTACCTATAACTGCCTGAAGCTTTTTCTCTACCACATTACCTTGAGAATCTTCTACTCGAATAGTTATAATATCCCCCTGTTTTACCTTAACTGTATATTCAAAGTTATTGCTGCCCACTGCATCATCTGATTTATTCAATATACAATTTCCGTCAATGAACAGTTTATAGCTTCCAGAGGTATTAGTGAGTTCACCCTTAAGGGTTATTTTGCCGTTTGTGGTATAAACTTTATCATCTTTTATATAGGGTTTAATAAGCTTTATATCCGGCATTATAGAATTATAGAAAACTACATAGGAGTAGTTATATATTTCATTGCCAGAGCTATCTGATAATTCTACTTTTACTTTATTTTCACCTTGCTGAAGCTTCAGCTTATAGGTAAAGCTTGAGTCATCCTTTATAGGAACTACATTATCATTAATTTTTAGAATTTCATCTTTTCTATAAGCAATGCCGTTAATGGTGTAAATATCATTATCTGTATCGGCTTTAGAAATAGTCATTAAGGAAGTTAAATTATTAAAGCTGACACCATAATCAGAATCTTCGCTGCTGTTGATGTAAAGGATCGCAGAAGTTGAATTGCAAGGGTCTGAAGCTTTTAGGAAAAATTCATCACTCAGCTTTGTATCATAGTCAAAGGAACCATCCTTAGCTACAGGTACTTCCTCAGAGTTTATAGTAAAGGAACGAAGGTTATCTTCTTTTACTGTTCCCTTAATATTGATTCCCGTAGCATTTTTAGTTACAGAGGAAACGATAATAACAGGAGCAATTGAGTCGCAGTAAACTGTATAGCTTTCCTTGCTTAATATATTGCCAGTTTTGCCTTCAGCAGTAAAATCTATTACATTTTTACCTTGAGTCAATTGAAGTGTATAGCTAAAGGTTCCAGCTTCATCTGGCTTCAATTTAGCACCATTGATTGTTAAGGCTGCTACATCTTCAGAGGTACTACCAGCTATGGTTAAGTTATTTTGGTTGTACCACATGCCATCTGTTATATTATTTATTGAAAGAGGCTTTACTTTTCCAATTGGTACGATGGAAGTAGCATAAGCACTGTTTCCAGCCCCATCAAAGCATAAGAGCTCTAAGGTGTTTTTAGAGTTATCTATTAAATTTACCTCTGTGCTGTAAATTCCATTTCCTTCACTATTAATTTTTTCTCCTCTAATAGCTTGTCCATTAACAGCTATTTGGGTATTATCGTTATTTATTCCTGAAAGATTGTCTTCTGCCTTCCATTTTAATATATAATTTCCGTCAGCTGCTTTATTTTCAGAAATTATTTGTATAGTAGGCTTGGTTAAATCAAGCTTAAAGGGCATGGTTATTTCTTGAGCCTTTCCGCCAGAAGCTGGTATTACTGAAAGCTTCATATAGTATTTTCCCTCTGGAGCCAGTTTATACTCTCCTGTAGCCTTATCATAAAGCTTTCCATTCCAAGCAGCAGCTTTTAATACAGTACCAAAGCCCCAATGAAGTTCGTTATAAAGTAAGTCTTTCTTAATGGAGCTATCTATGGAAGTGGTTTGTATTACTCTTTTATTTTCATCTAGCACTTCAGTGGTTATTTGCTTTGCATTTCTGAACATATAAAGCCTTGGAAGTATTGCATCTATATATCCATCATCATTAGGAGAAAAGGCTATGTCATCTGGATTTATATTATATTGTTCTCCATAGGCAGTGTAATTGTAGGTGCCTCCAGAGGTAAATCGTCCATTGCTGTCTATATAACCTAGAGTGGTGCCTTCATTTAAAGCATCCTTTACTTCATGGCCTCTTTCCATGCTGTCATAGTAGGAAACATATTTTGACCAAAAGTCTGAAAGCTTAGAGTCCTTGTCCCAAGCAGGCTTATCAAAGGCTGCTATGCTGTCCCAGTCTCCATAAAATGCAATGTAGGGAACGTGCAGAGAAGGTTTTTGGCTATCCTTAGAGTTAAATTGTATAAAGCCTTCTACATAATTTTGCTTTTTAAGGCTATTGGGTAAAGAAATAGTTATCTTAACTTTAACCTCTCCGCCGGCATGGACCGTTATAGTATTTCTGCTAAAGCTCATTTTGGCTCCGTCTATATTTTTTTCGTGAACATCCTGTGTTACAGCATCACTTTCTTCAGTAAGTATTGAAGCATCACCTAGATTATAGGAAGCCTCTGAATTTCCATAATTTTTTAGCTTTAATTCGAAGCTAGTGCTTTTATCTATGTTTTTTAAAGCTATAGCTGCATTTCCATTAAGGTCTGTTATCGCCACAGAATTGTTTATTGCATCCTTTATTTGAAGCATTCCTGAGCCCTGTCTTCTTGGCGAATAGGGAACAGTAGGCTTATATTTGTCCATTTCTACTTTTGCAGTGTTTATTGATGAGGTCTTTATAAATTCTACCAAGTCTCTTCCTTTTAGAGAAGAATTTTTAGCTTTTAAGCCTTCTAATATTAAGGCTTCTCCACCAGAAACATTTGGAGTTGCCATGGAGGTTCCAGACATAATGGTATAGGCGTTATTATTTACAGTGGAATATATAGAACCACCAGGTGCAGTAATTTCAGGCTTGAAGCCAAATTCTGGAGTAGGACCCCAAGAGGAAAACTCAGACATCTCATTTGCAGTGCTGTTTAAGGCTTCCTTTAGTTCTCCCTTAAAAGTGATTTTTAAATTTTTGCCTATTAAATTTTTTAAGGTTTCTGCTGAAGAAGAAGGAATTACGCCGCAAAGCATATCAAAAGGTATGGTATAACCTAATTCTGCTTCGACTGTTTCGTCTCCAGGCTTATAGAATAAAACACCCACAGCACCTGCCGCCTTGGCAGCCTCAGCTTCTTTAACTCCAACATTTCTAACCTCACCATAAGGCTCATATATTTCATCCTCAGGATATTTTATTAAGGCTACTTTCCCGGATAGCTTTGCAGGATCTAGGTTGGATTTACCGTCACCACAGTCTACCACTTCATAACCCTTTTCATCCTTAAGCGTATCCTTAAAGTCCTTCCATAAAAAAGTATAGGGAATTAACGGGTTGCTTTGAGAACCATCATAGGTATATTCTAAAGCTCGCCAAGGTCTGTAACTATTATCATAGGAACCCACGGTTATAGCATCTGGTGAGGTAGCAGGACTTCCTATGGTTCCATTATCTATAGTACCTAATCTATTTCTTATTTTTGTATATTTAGGATTAGGAGGGTTAGCGTTGGAGGACATGCTGCTGTTACCTCCAGCTACCACCACAGCAACTCCATTATCTACAGCCTTTTTAATAGCCTTTTGTTCTGGGTCGTTTTCGTCCGTAAAACCAGCATCACTGCCAAGACTCATGTTTATAACATCTGCACCCATTATTACTGATTCTTCTATAGCAGCTATTATATCGTCACTAAAGGCTAAATTTGTTTGACTGTTATTAGTGAAAACCTTCATAGCAAGAAGCTGTGCTTCTGGAGCTACACCTTGTACAGCATTAAAGGAGTCTATATCCTTTGAATTACCATTTGCCGCAACTATTCCAGCAACATGCATGCCATGCATTTCAGTGCCAGGATTTGTATCTAATATATCTGTATTACAATCTGCAAAATTATAACCATAGGGAACCTTAGCTGTAAAGTATTTTCCAAGATCCTTTACATCTTCTGGCTTGATTTTAGCTTTCTCTGGGTTTGTTAGTTTCATATCCTTATGATTATAGTCTATTCCAGTATCAATTATAGAAACTACCATGCCTTCACCCTTAAAGCCTAGATCTTGCCAAGTGCTGTAGGCTTGAGTAAGTTCTTTTGCAAATTTCATGTCTGGATAATATTTTTTTGCTTCTGTTACTGCTTTTACACCACTTAAGTTCCGTATCTTATCAATGTCGTCTCTTTTTCCATTAATGCTAAAGCCATTAACCAGATAACCATAATTTTTAGTGACTTTATTTCCAGTTATGATTTGAGCAGCTTCAATGATTGATTTTTGTGAAGCCTTAACATCATTAACAGCAGCCTTTCGCTGAGATTTATTATTGTCTGGCTTAATCTTTTCTGAGGCCGGTTGACCATCTAGTTCTACAATCAATCTGATAGTCTCTTTTGAATTTGAAGTCTTTTCTTTGGATAAACCATCTCCTTCGGAGGCGTTGCCCGCATTACGATAAACATCTTTAGTTTTTGCAGCGGTTTCTTTAAAATTTTCATTAGTGCTTTCTACTAGCTTACTTAAGGCTATTTGCTTAAGTTTTTGTTCGCCAAGAGTAGAGGCGCTGACAGCTTTTACGGGAAAGCCATTAAATATAGTAAATAATGTGCAAAGCATCAGCGCCAAGGCTGTAATCTCTTTTCTTAATTTACGCAAGTATATCACCCCTCAATAAAAATAAGTATTTGAGAAATTGTATACTTTAAGGTTTGGCTATGTTTTAAAAGAATGTTGATAAAGGCATTTTTCGTAATGGCATGGTTTCTTTCAGAACCCATGGGATGAACTCTAAGGGCTGCTTTGTTATAATTGACTACCAATTTTAATGCGCCCTCCGTGGCGCTAAAATTGCTTTGCCCGTCCTGGGCAAAATTACGCCAATTATAAGTCGCAATCCCTAAGAGTTCCTAGAACTCAAACGATAATATCAACATTTTAAAACATAGCCTCCCGAACTGAAGGAAGTTTTAAATCAGTGTAAAAATCAACACTGATTTAAAACAGAACCTAAGGTTTAAATAGGATTAATACAAAAATATACAAATTCTTAGGATTAATGTATCATTAATCAGAAGGAATTTAGTCTCAATATTGTCACTAAAATGTAAAAAAGTTGTAAAAAATAAAGACTTATTTCAACCGCATTTTTACTTGGGTGAAATAAGTCTGTACAGCCTTATAAGAAAATTTATGTAAGTCAAAACATAATCTTTAATTAGGCTCTAGCTTCGAAGTAGTGATCTCCGCCATTAGATTTAGTTGCGCTTGATATAGCGTCTGCTGCTTGAGTATGCTGAGCCTTAGTTGCACTGGATATTACGTCAGCTTTTGTTACTTGTTTGCTGCTAATATTGTTTGAGTATGATGAATTAAGAACTGATGATATGTTCATTGGTATTTCCCCCTTTCCAAGTGTAATTTTCTATTAGTCAATTATATAGCTAGAAACTTAAAATTAACTGAGAAAATTGAATAAAATAGTCGAAAACAAGTAAAAGTGCTGCTGAGTATAAAATAATAGAAAATAGACACTACTATATATATTAAATTTAATAATTTCATTTGTAGGGGGAGTGGCTGTGCAGGAGAGAACAAATGTATATGATTCTGTAGATGAAAATCTAATGTTTGCTCAAGCTAAGCTGAAGAATATATCTGGTTTTAGCAAAGGCAAGTTTAAAACCTTTCAAGGGAAAGTAGAAATCGGCATAGCTTTTATAGAAAATATTTGTGATAAAGATCTAGTGAATAGTGAGGTTATTTATCCGCTTATACAGGGCGATTTTGAGGATTATTTCAGCGTATTAGCAGAAAAACTATATACTTCATCTATCAATTCAAAGAAAACAAATCAAATGCAAGATATAATAACAGAATTGCTAAAAGGAAATACAGCAGTTTTTTTTGAAAAAAGCAGCATAGCACTTATAATTCAAAGCAGAAAAATTGAAAAAAGAGCTATAGATAAACCAGAAAATGAAATAACTGTTTATGCTGCTAAGGAAGCCTTTGTAGAGGATATAGATACTAATATAAGCATGATAATCAGAAGACTTCCCATACAGGCACTTCAAACTTCTGAATTTACTGCGGGAAAATTATCCAATACAAATTTAAAGCTTCTATGGATTAAGGATTTAGCTAGCGATGAAGTGATTGGGGAAGTGAAAAAAAGGTTAAATAACGTAGATACGGACATGGTAGATGGTGCAAGCACGCTGATTGAATTTATACAAGATAAACCCAATGGTATATTTCCCACATGCAGGCTTACAGAGCGTCCAGATATGACTGCAAGAGCATTATCTGCAGGATATGCAGCTATAATCTGTGATAATAGTCCTTTTGCTCTCATAGTGCCAATGTCCTTTTGGGATAATTTTAAAACCATGGATGATTATTCGCAGTTTTCTTATGCCAGTTCCATGTTAAGAGTAATAAGAGTTTTAGCATTCTTTATATCCATTACCATATCACCACTTTACTTAGCTTTTGTTACCTATAATCACACTATTGTTCCGCCCTCTCTGGCTTTAAACATTTCTCAGGGAAGAGAGGGGGTACCTTTTCCTTCAATAATAGAATTAATGGCCATGACCATAGTAATTGATATAATCAGGGAAGCGGGGACACGTATGCCAGGTATAGTGGGATATTTCATAGGAACCTTAGGAGCTGTTATAATCGGTCAGGCAGCTGTAGCAGCTGGTTATGTTAGCGTATCCTTAATTATAGTGGTGGCATTTTCAGCTATAGCATCTTTTGCAATTTCCTCAACTACTCTAGTAAACACTTCAAGAATAATAAATTATATTTTAATATTGCTATCAGGTTTGATGGGTATATTTGGATTTTTTAATGGTATAGCTATTTTCCTATGGAGAATGGTAACCTTGGAATCCTTTGGAGTTCCTTATTTATATCCTATTTTACCAGTAGAATTTCAAGGCTGGAAGGATGTGTTTATAAGAGCTCCATTTAAAGCGTTAAAGTACAAATTAAGGCTTATTTCTAATAGAGGTTCAGGCAATGCCGGTGGGGAAAGCAAATGATAAAGTGTTTTTTATAAGAGGGTGAATTCAAGTGCAATATAATAAATTCACAAGAGAGCAGATTGTATTTATTACCTTTGCCAGCGGCTGCGGCAATATGGCTTTTAATTTCATTTGGGCGGTATATTTAACAGGCAGAGGAGCATGGGTGGCATTAGCTATGGGAATTCTAATAACAATCCCATTTAGCATGATGATTTTCAGCTTAAGTAAAAAGTACCCTGAAAATAATATATTTGATATCATAAGGATCAATTTTGGAACAATGGTATATACGATTGTTGTGACAATAAATGCGGCAATAAATATTATTTTAGCAGTAACTATCTTGAATTTTTTGACAGGGACGGTTAAAGTGTATTTTTTGCAGACGACACCAGTGTGGGTGATTATGCTGTTTGTTCTTGTTACAGCTTTATTATTTACAAATAATAAAATACTGCTTTTTGGAAGGACTATAGAGTTTCTTACCATATGGTATATAATAAATTATTTTGCAGGCTTTTCACTTGGTTTTGTAAAGGAATTTCAAATGAAAAATATTGTGCCCGTTTTTGATACTTCCATATTAAGATTCGGAGAAGCAGTATACTTCTCATTAGCTTCGGCCTCAGAAATACTGCTAACGGTTATAGTCATTATAGGTCATATGCCGCAAAAGGATGAAAACAGAAAAAGCGTGATAAAAGGGAGTGGGCTTTGGGCCTTTATATTAGCTTTAGCAGTGTTTATTATGCAAGGGATATCTGGTTATGAATTACTTTTGCGCACCTCATCTGTAGGAGTAGAAATATCTAGAGCTATTTATTTTGGGGATTTTTTCAGAGGGTTAGAATTATTTATATTGGCTACCTATCAGCTTATAACTACTTTAAGAATAGCGCTATATCTATATTCTGCTTGTATACCAATAAAAAAATTAATGAGAGAAAAATTCTATTTCGCAATATTGATCTTTATATCCATAATAATAATGATGCTTTCTATAAAGCTGAACTCCTACAACAAAGCCTTTTTTATGTCCATATTTATAGATTATTACGTTCTTTTACCCTTTATAATATTTGTTTTAATATTAGGTTTTTTGGGCTCCCACATTATGAAAAAGGGGTTTGGAAGTGATAATAAATGAAAAAAATATTGTGCATTATGCTTTTGATTTCTTTTGCTGTTTCTTTAACGGGCTGCTGGGATTACACAGAATATGAGGAAATGACCCAAATCTATTCCTTAGGAATTGATTTAAATAGAAAATCCAATGAAATTACTCTTACCTTGCAATACATACCAATTGTAAAATCTTCTGGAGAAAAATCTATGGATATAAATAGAGGAACAGTTTATTCAGCTTCTGGATTAACAATAGTGGATGCATTAAATAAGCTTCAGCAGGTTAGTCCTAATAAATTGTTTTTTGGATATCTTCAGGTTATATTAATCAGTGAAGATGCCGCGCAATGTATGATGAAAGATATAATTGAGCATATAGAACGTACTCCAAGTATTCGTAATTCTGTTGGAATAATAATCGTTTCTGGAAGTGCAGAGGGAACTATTGCTACCCGTGATCCTAATTCAGTGATATCCTCAGGTAAAAAAATCAGAATGCTTCTGAATTCTGCTAAAAATAATGGAAATACTTATTCTGTTACACTTCATGATTTTTTACAGATGATGACTAACGAAGGCATTGAAGCAGTAGCACCTGGAATAATAACCACGCCGCCTATTAGAGATTCTGGATCTGCTTTAGGAGGAGCTCAAAAGGATATAAGATTTGCTGTGGAAAAACAAGGAAATATAATGACAAATGGAGTAGCTGCATTTAAAAAGGATAAATTTGTTGGCTGGCTTAATGATAGGGAAACATTAGGGTTAAATTGGATATTGGGCAATACAATCAATGTCTACGAAGCTTCCAATACGGATGAAGCTGCTGCAAATGATGATATGAGTAAATTGCCGCTTAATGCAGATGTTAATAAAATGCTGTATTTTTATATAACTAATTCATCGAGTAAAATTAAGATAACAATCGAAGATAATAAACCAGCGGTATATTTAAAGGTGAAGGTTGAAGCTGCTTTAAGAAAATATTATAGTGATGCAGGAAATGAATATATAGATTCGTCTATAACTGACTCCATAGAAGAAAAACTTAAAAGAAACATATATGCAGATATTGCTGCAGCAATAAAAAGAGGGAAGATGGAATTAGGGGTGGATATCTTTCAGTTCGGTTTTAATTTCTACAGACAGCACCCCAGAGAGTGGCACAAGAATTATGAAGAATCTTGGGATAAAATATTCAAAAATACCCCTGTTAATGTAAATGTGGAAGTAAAAGTGATTAATACTGGATCAAATATAAAAAAATTTTTTATAAAATAAGAAAAGTTTTAAATAAGCAGAAGTTCACTTATTTAAAACTTATAGCTTGAAATTAATTAGCTGCTTTTTTAAAATTTAAAGCTGTAACAGCTACTATAAAAAAGAACAGGGTAAATAATATAAGCATGATAGAGGGCATTATTACAGAGTTTAAACTTGCTCCTCTGGATATTAAATCTTTCATTCCAACTAGAGCCCAGGTCTGAGGCACAAAGCTAGATATTTTTATCATAATGTCTGGCATTATATCTCTTGGCCACATGCAGCCTGCAAGTAAGGAAGTTGGCATAACTATTATAGTTGATAAGGTTGAAAGCTGACTTTTATTTTTTACAAAGGAAGTAAGAGAAATACCAAAGGCTACTACAGCCAATATGAAGGCTGAGAATAAAATTATAAGTGCAATTACAGAATTACCCCAGCTTACATTAAAGAAATTCTTGCTTATAATTATTAGAAGCCCTACTTGAATCCATCCTAATATAAAGTTTCCTAATATGAAGCCTCCAATTATATTATATTTTTTAGTTGGAGTAGATAGAATCCTTGACCAGGTCCCTATATCCTTTTCCTCCATCAGTGAGTTTGCGCCTCTAGTCACGAAGAACATTATAAACATTATGAGAAGTCCAATAGCTGTAATGGATAAAGCTTCAGAATTATCTTTAGTAGAGGTTACTTTGCTGCTTACATAGCCAGCACTGGAGGCTTTTATGCTGTCGAAGTAGGAGGCTTCTATTGAAGTCTTAGTGTCTGATGATTTTCCATCTGTTAACTTACCTGCTGATTTAAGAGCGTTTACTGCTGAGTTTGAGGCGGCGGAGCCCATCCTTATTTGCAGTAAATAATTTTTTACTATGGTATTTAATACTGTGGTATTGCCGTCCTCTTGAAGCTTTAGGGTTTCAACAGAAGGATTTTTTTCAACAGCTATATCTTCTGAAAAATTCTTTGGAATAACTATAGCGAAGGCACTTTTTCCTTCTTTTACAGAAGTTTTTGCATCATCATAATTTTTAATATATATATTAAAGGTACCGTCCTCCTTAAGAAGCTCTATCAATTTATTTGAGTAATTGCCATTATCATTATTTACGATACTCAAAGGATAGCGCACATCTTTACTGTCATTTGAGGCAAACCCTTGAGTAAAGATTAAAACGAATATTAAAGGAGCCACCAGCATCATTGCCATAGCACTTTTATCTTTGAGAGTTAGTTTTATTTTTAATAGGGCTATATCTAAAATCTTTTTCATGCTTAAAAACCTCCTAATTAAGCTTCAATTTTATTGTTCCGAAAGCAAGAAGCACAATGCCTATAGCGGTGAGCACCAACACTGAGTTCATAGAAGAGGCGGCAGTTCCTCCCTGCATTACATCTATATATCCTCTTAGAGCCCAATTGTTAGGGGCTATTTTAGATATTTTCTGCATGGTATCCGGCATAGTATATATAGGAAACATGCTTCCGCCTATGAAAGAAATAATCATCACAAAAGGAGAAGAAAAGGCCTCTACGGCTCTATTAGTTTTAAACAAGGTAGCTATGGTCATGGCGATACCGCAGGAAGCAATAAGCATGGCTGCAGATATTAATGCTATAGCAATTATTGAGTTACCCCAATTTACATTAAAAACAAATTTGGTAAACAATATGATAACTAGGACTTCAAAAACGCCTATCATAAATAGTCCTAGTATCTTGCCGGTTATTATGGTAGAACGCTTAGCGGTGCTTCCCATAAGCCTTAGGAGGGTTTTCTGTTCACGCTCTTCTATTATTGAAGAAGTACCCATCATGGCAACAAAAAGAATATACATGACTAGCATAGCTGCAGAATAATACTGCATAGCCGAAAGCGAATCGCTGCTTACAGAGCTTTCCTTAAAGTTAGAATCGGCACTATCTAAGCTTTTTAACAGCGTTGGTATAAGCATCGAACTATCCATACCTTGGGTCTTAAAAACGGGATAAGCTGCTTTTACGCCGC
This sequence comes from Clostridium sp. 19966, assembly GCF_032335695.1. NCBI lineage: Bacteria > Bacillati > Bacillota > Clostridia > Eubacteriales > Clostridiaceae > Clostridium > Clostridium sp. 19966. The sequence goes on along the minus strand of NZ_JACTOJ010000025.1, from coordinate 38,613 downwards.
TGGTTATAGAAGAAGCCGCCTTAGTGTAGCTTGCTACGAGGCTTTCTACTATTTTTCCATCTAAGTCATCTCCTGGATCCTTGTATATCTCAAGATTTTCCTTCTTTCCAGTGTTTAATCCTTCAGAATAACCCTTAGGAATTTTTATCAGTACAGGAATTTCACCTTTTTTTACTTTACCTAATGCAGTATCGTAGGATATATTTTTTAGATTTATTATCTTTTTAATATCATTAGAATTCAGGAAGTCCTTAAATTGCTTAGCATAGCTTCCGCCATCCTCATCTACTAATGCTACATCGAAGGCTTTTATGCCGGCGCTGTCCTTATTAAACATTGACGATAATGCCATGCCTAATACGAAGATGAGTGTTAAGGGCATAATTACAAGCAACAAAATAGTACGTTTATCCTTTAGTGTGACTTTTAAATCTTTAAGAGCTATATCAATAATTTTCATGCTATCACCCCTAATCTCTTAATTCTCTTCCAGTGAGATTTAAAAAAACGCTCTCTAAGTTTGGTTCCCGAATCTTCATAGACAACACCTTAATTCCCGCTTTAGCTATTTCTGAAAGCACAGGAGTTATTATGGCTTGACTCTCAGTAGAATAAATATTAACAGTATTTTCTTTTACAGATACATTTTTTACCTTCTCAATTTTTTTAATATTTTCAGGCAGAGCAGGCATTACTGAGGAGAGCTCCAGCTGAATATTATCCATATCTATGACGCTTTTCTTTAAGGAATCTTTATCTCCCAGAGCCAGCAATTTTCCGTGATCAATTATGCCTATTCTGGAGCATAGATACTCCACTTCTTCCATATAGTGACTTGTATATATGATGGTCATGCCTTCTTTATTTAAGTTTTTCACGCTTTCTAATATGTGGTTTCTTGATTGAGGATCTATTCCAACTGTTGGTTCATCCATTATGAGAAGCTCTGGTCTATGAAGCAATGCGGCAGCTATATTTATTCTTCTTTTCATGCCGCCTGAGTAACTTTCTATCTTGTCATTCTTTCTGTCTTCAAGACCTACTATATTTAACACCTCAGAAACTCTTTTTTTCAGTTCGCTTACTCTGATATTGTACATTTTCCCCCAAAACTCTAAGTTTTCCTTAGCAGTTAGTGTAGGATATAAAGCTATTTCTTGAGGTACCAGACCTAGAAGCTTTTTAGCGCTAGAAGGATTTTTAATTGCGTCTATATCATTTAAATAAATGGAACCACTGGTGGGTTTCAAAAGACCGCAGATCATGGATATAGTAGTGGATTTGCCAGCGCCGTTAGGACCTAAAAGTCCAAAGACTTCACCTTTCTCTATTTCAAGACTTATGTCTGAAACTACTGCTTTTTCATTATATTTTTTTATCAAATTATTTAATTTTAAAATACTCATTTTATACCCCCTTGTATAATGTAGAAGTTTTATTGTTTCTTTCTATGATTTAATTTTATATTATTGCTGTATAAGTGAGATGTATCAAAGGTCATGAATAAATAAAAAGAAGCTATGACTTTCGTCATAACTTCCATAAAAGAATATATAAAAAAGAGGGGTCAAAGATTGCTAAAGTTTAAGCTCTTGCTTTTCTTTTTCTTGCTATTATTAATACAGCTCCACCTGCAGATATTAATAATATTCCTAGTGCTATCATAACATTCTGATCTAAGAAGCTTCCTGTCTGAGGCATATTGGAAGCTGAAGTTATGAAGTAATCGCTGCAGTGGTCAGTAGTGAAGGTGAAATATCCTGAAGCATCCACAGTGGTAGTGGTTAAAGTTTCATAAGTATTTTTATCACTGTAGTATCTGCATACACTTACAGCTTTATTAGCCCAGTCACTTCCAGCAAGTATCTTTACTGTGGCCTTGCCAGGAAGTTGTCCACTATATGTGAAGGAGAAAGGAAATAATGAAGTATCCTTTCCGGTAATTGCTTTTACTTTAGCTGATTCCTTAGCTTTTAGGGAATCAGAAACAGTAGCTAGTGAAAAATCTATGTCTGAAGTTACTGTAGAAGTTATGTCTTTTCCATTAAAAGTCCAAGTTATGTTATTGCCATTTATAGTTAAAGTTTTGTCTTGTCCTTTTATTGAATTAAACACATCTTTGCTTACTACAGGGTTGCTCTTTATGTCAACAGTCACATTATTATCCTGAGGCGCAGGATTTGGTGCTGGATTAGGAGCTGGAGTTGGATTTGGTGCAGATACCTTCTTTATAGTATAAGAATCTGTTACGGACATATCATCTGTTCTGTATGTTGTAATAGTAAAGCTGTCAGCTGTCATAGAAACCAATGAAAAAGTGGGTTCGTGTAATTGCTGCTTTACTGCTTCATAATAGTTATTATCCTTAGATCTTAGCTCGTAGTATTTACTTCCACTGGCAGAGTTTGTAGTTACATAAAGGGTTCCAGTTGGGTTTATTACGCTGCCATCCTTATCTACAGTTTGATTTAATTGAGCCTGACCGCCCTTCATCTGATAAGTTCTTGTGTATTCGTGATCATGACCGTCCAATACTACATCTATTCCAAGAGAGTCAAATATCTGAGGAAGAGAATTTCTTCTGTCAATTATGTCCTGGTCAGTTTCATGATTTGCAGAGCTGTACACCGAATGATGAAGCACTGCTATTTTCCATTTTGCATTTGGGTTGGCTTTTATTGCTTGTTCCATAAAAGTCTTATGACCATCTTCATTTGTATCATTGCTATCTAGCATTAGAAAAAGAGTATCTCCATAAGTAAAATAGGCATCTCCGCCAGTAGTTGCTTCCCCAGAAGCTGTTCCGTACTGTGTGGACATATTTGGTGAGTTAAAATGGTAGATATGCCCTGAACCATAAGTTTCGTGGTTACCAGCAATAGTTGCTACTGGAAGGCTTCTTAACTGATCTGGAGCAAGATATCCAGTATATTCCACTTCGTTTTCACCATTAGTTACTTCTTTTCCATTGTTAACCTGATCTCCTACAGAAAGTAAGAAATTAGTGCCTGGAAATTTTCCGGTCGCTTTTTTTAAGGTATCTGACCAGCCGGCTGAATCCTTGTTTATATCTCCGCTGGCGCCGATTTGAGGATCTCCTGCTACAAAGAAACTGAAGCTGGAGGATTGATGTGTAGTGTAATTGTAAATCGGGCTCCAGTTTGTTCCGTCTCCCACACGATATACATATTCAGTAGAATCTTTAAAACCATTTGCAGTTACCTTATTGTAAGAAAAACCGTCTTTAGCATTTCCCTTTGTTCCCATGAAGACTTTAGCTTTGCCTTCTGGAAATACTCCGTTAACATAGTCTGATTTCAAAGCGAATTGTGCAATACTCGCAGTAGAGGCATTATTGGAATACCAATTTAAGTACAGCTCTGAAGAGTTAGCTCCAGGACTAAGCACTATGTTTGTGATAGTTGTGGTAGTATTAGTGCTGTCTGCCAATACTTTAACTCCGCTCCTTCCGGGAAGCTGAGTCAATGAAAGAGTTACAGTCATAAGCAAGGTGATTGCAGCTATTTTTTTGCTGTGTTTCATATACATACCCCTTTACAAAATATATTTGTTACAAAGGTATTATAAATCTTTACTTACAATATTATGTAAAGGTGATGTAATTTTGCGGTGAACAATATTTAACAATTTTTCCTAATATAAAGGCATATTTTAACGAAAAATTAACCTGATGAAGATATAATTTGTATATTAGGTAATAAGTAAGAGTGCTTACCTTGTATAAATAAATTTTAGAATTAGGAGTAATAGTATGAATTTGAAAAATAAAAATATTGATAATATACTACTTGGAATATTAATCATGGTATGCTTTGCAGCATTTTTATATATATTTAATGCTAATGTACCTTCCAGAATAAATGTTAAGCAAAAAAATTCTTCTGTAAAATATGAGAAAGCAGAGGTATTAAGTATAGAAAAACAGTCCTTAAGTCCATATCCTGATGTAAAAGGTATGTATTTAGGTTCACAGGATTTAAAAATAAAAATTCTTACTGGTGAACACAAAAATGAAGTAAAGACTGTAGAAAATTATCTATCAGATACTCACAATGTTTATTTAACTCAAGGAATAAAATTTGTTGCAGAGATAGATAGCACTAACGGAAATTATGGAGTTATAGTTTATAGCTACAATAGAGCTCCGGTACAATATGTTTTCATAATTATTTTCTTTGCAGCTTTATGCATAGTCGGAGGGAAGAAAGGACTTAAATCCGTGTTAGGATTACTGTTTACCTTCGTATGCATAATATTTCTTTACATACCTATGTTGTATAGGGGCTATTCGCCAGTGGTAGCTTCTATGATAATCGTACTCCTGGTTACCGTAGTGAGCTTAACTCTTTTAAATGGTATTAAGGCAAAAACTATATCGGCTATATTAGGTACAGTGATAGGTACATTTTTGGCTGGGATAATAGCTTTTATAGTTGGTCAGCTTACTCATGTTTCTGGACTTAACACTAAAGATGGAGAAACTCTAAGTATGATTTCTACACAATCTGGCATGCAGGTTTATTGGCTGCTGTTTGCAGGAGTCCTTATCGCAGCCTTGGGAGCTGCAATGGATCTTAGTATGTCCATAGCATCCTCCATTCAAGAGATACATCAGTCTAACCCAGATAAAGGATCAAAAGAACTTTTTATTTCAGGAATGAATGTGGGAAAAGATATGATGGGCACCATGGCAAATACGCTTATACTTGCCTTTACTGGTGCATCTATAAATATGCTTATAATAATTTATTACTATAACGTATCCTATTATCAGCTGATTAATATGGACATGGTTAATGTGGAAATAATTCAAGGGATAACTGGAAGCTTGGCAGTTATTTTAACGGTGCCTATAGTTTCATTTATATCTGCAAAATTTATGTTTTTAAAAGTATTTTCAGAGAAAACAAAAAACACTGCAGCTTAAAATATACCTTTTTCCTTGGCATAAAGGGCAAGCTGAGTTCTGTCTCTTAAGTATAGCTTGCTTAGAATGCTGGTTATATGATTTTTAACAGTGCCTTCAGATAAGAACAACTCTCCAGCTATTTGTTTATTGTTTTTTCCAGAAGCAATGAGTTTTAAGATATCTTTTTCTCTTTCAGTAAGCGAGTTTAGATCCTCTGAAGGTTCTTGGATTTTAACTGGTTGAGAGGATAGATTGCTGACAATTCTGATAGCTACTTCAGGATGAATAAGTACGCTTCCTTTCATAACCATTCTTATGGATGAGGCAAGCTCTTCGGATTTAACATCTTTTAATAAATAGCCTTTAGCTCCAAACTTAAGCGCTTCGAATATATATTTATCGTCATTAAAGGTGGTAAGTATGATTATTTTTGTATTAGGATAAGTTTCACATATTTTCTTCGTTCCCATTACTCCATCACATTCAGGCATTCTTATATCCATGAGTACCACATCTGGATTAAGCTCTGAGATCATTTGGAAAGCTTCATTGCCGTTTTCTGCAACTCCTACCACTGATATATCTTCTTCCATATTTAAAATCAATTTTAGGCCATCTCTTATGATTGCTTGATCATCTGCTATTAAAACCTTAATATTATTCATTTCACACCTCCACAGGGATTTCAATATGTATTATAAAACCATTAACATTTTTAAAAGCTATTGTGCCTCCAAGCATATTTATTCTTTCTTCCATGCTTTTAAGCCCAACCCCTTTTATTAGGCTGCAGCAGCCTTTCCCATTGTCAGCTATTGAAAGATATACCTTCTTATTTTTAAAAACTAGGTCAATAGCTATATCCGTCACATCTCCATGTTTTGCACTATTGGTGAGGGCTTCCTGAATAGCCCTATATAGAGTCACTTCAACAGTGGGGGAGAGCTTGTATCTACTTTCCGATACATTAAATTTAACTAATATACGAGTATTTTTTTCAAAATTTTTTATAAGCTCTTTCATGGAATTTATTCCTGAAGTCTCATCTGAAGAGGAGGGCATAATCTTTTTTACAGACTTTCTTACTTCAGCTAGAGTGTCCCTGGCTAGGTCAGAAGCTTTGCTTAGCTCTGCTTTAGTTTTTGATATATCCTTTTCTAAAAGTTTTGAGCAAATATCCATTTCCATTATTAGACCAGTGAGCCTATGTCCTATATTGTCATGTATCTCACCTGCTAGCCTGTTTCTTTCATTCAGTATTGAAATCTCTTCAACTTTTGAAGCGTAATCAGAAAGCTTTTTATTGGCAGCCTCAAGTTCTTCCTTTGATAATCTAAGCTCTTCATTTAAGGACTGAAGCGTATATTTTAGCTCTTTTTCTCTTTTAAGAATATAAGCACATACTGCAAAAAAGGATATGGAAACCACGTCCATGATATAATTTTGTAAGGCTTCTTTTATAGAAGAGCTATGCTCTAAAGTAAAGCAGGAAGGAAACATGCTTAAATATACGCATACAGATAAGATAATTCCAGGTTTAGTTTCCAGAAATAAAAATATATCTACGATAGTTACATAAGCACATACAAAAATAAAAGAATCAAAAATCCAGCTCAATATTGCTATTAGAATAGCTTCAATAATAACAGAGGTTATAAACCATTTGATTTTAGGGATTGTGTATAATATTCTTACGGAGGAGATTAATAAAATAATTAGGAATAAAAAACAAAATAAGACTTGTCTATATAGATTATTATCCATTCTCATAATAGATAAAATAAATATAGCGGCATAGGTAGCATATCTGCAAATCGTAAGGGTGTGTAAATCTGAAAATTTATTTTCCAATATTAATTCCTCACTCTCGAAATATCGTTATAATATTAATTATAGCATATAAGCATTGAGGTGTATAAATATGAGCACAAATAGACTTATAATAATACTTAGATATATTTCCATTTTTCTTTTAATATCTTGCAATATATTCTTAAAGGAAGCTGTTTTAGAAGATACCTTCATAGTACTTATTTTTATATATGTGATAAATAATCAAATAAGATTTTTTAACTTAAAAAATAAGAAATGCATAGCTGTATCTATAATTTTAGAACTGATACTTTCTACAATAGCTTTTAAGAATTATGGAGGAATTATCTTGCCATATTTTTTTGTAGCAGTTATTGATACAACCTATCTTTTAGAGGGCAGCTTAAGCTATCTGCTAAATGGAGTAGCTATAATTTCCGAGATATATCTTATTTTAGATAAAAGCCTCTCGGAAATAATCTCCAGCGTGTCTGCTTTGATTATTGCTTCAGTGTTTCTGTACTACATCAAAAATGAGTATAAGGATAAACTTAAGGCTCAGAAGTTTTATGATAAGCTTAGAATATCAGAAGATAAATTAAAAAAAGCCAATAGAGAGCTTGAGATGTATGCGCGGTCTATAGAGGAGCTTACTACTCTCAGGGAAAGGAACAGAATATCTAGAGAACTTCATGACAGCATAGGCCATAATTTATCTGCTATGATAATACAATTAGGTGCCATAGAGCAAATTACAAGGCAGGATGGGGAGACCGCGGCTAAGATGGCAGCGAAATTAAGTGAATATGCGAGAAACAGCCTCCAAGAGGTAAGAGCCGCAGTACGGGAAATGAAGCCAAGAGAATTTGAAATATATGAAGGCATACTAGCAGTGGAAGATATGATAAGAAATTTTGAAAAGCTTACAGGTATAGATGTGAGATTAGGCTTTTCAAAGGAAAAGTGGACACTTAATTCTGATCAATCTTTTGTAATCTACCGAGTAGTTCAGGAGTTTTTATCCAACTCCTTAAGACATGGAAGGGCCTCCAGAGTAAATATATTTATGGATTTTGGTGAAGAAGATTTAACATTGACCCTTGAAGACAATGGAGTTGGCACAGATAGTGTAGAAAAGGGAGTAGGCCTCAAAAGCATATGGGAAAGAGTTGGTGAACTTGGAGGAACCGCAGAATATAATAGTAAAAAAGGACAAGGCTTTCTAATAAAAATCAAAATAAAATCAAAAATTTTGTTTTAATATAGGTATTTTTTAAAAAGCATAAAAATTAGGCTATGTTTTAAAAGAATGTTGATAAAGGCGTTTTTCGTAAAGAAACTCTAAGGGCCGCTTTGTTATAATTGGCTACCCATTCAAATTCGCCATCCATGGCGCTTGAATGGCTTTGCTCGTCCGTGAGCAAAATTACGCCAATTATAAGTCGCAATCCCTAACAGTTCCTAGAACTCAAACGATAATATCAACATTTTAAAACATAGCCTTCCCAACGGAATGAAGTTTTAAATAAGTGTAAAAATCAACACTTATTTAAAACAGAACCAAAAATTAAAATACATGTCAGGCTGATGAGGGGGAAGTTATGAAAAAAATTAAAATAGCCTTGGTGGATGATGAAAGATTAATAACAGAAGGGCTTAAAATAATACTTTCAAGCTATGAGGATTTGGAAGTGGTGGGAACTGGTGAAAACGGAAAGGAAGCTTTAAAGCTGTGCAGGACTAAGGCTATAGATGTGGTATTAATGGATATAAGAATGCCTCAGTGGGATGGGGTACTTGGGACAAAACTCATAAAAGAAGAATTTAAAAACATTAAGATACTCATACTTACTACCTTCAATGATGTGGAATATATACATGAAGCTTTAAAATATGGTGCTTGTGGATATATATTAAAGGACAGCTCCTATGATTTAATACATGAAAGCATAAAAGCGGCAATGGAAGGAACTGTGGTGGTGCATCAACAAGTGGCTAATAAGATATTAGAGAATACTCCTGAAAAGATATATGATGATGATGAAATCTGCAATAAATACGATATGTCCCATAAAGAGCTGTCTATAATAAGAGAGATAGCTAATGGACTTAGCAATAAGGAGATTGCAGAGAAGCTATTTTTAACAGAGGGAACCATAAAAAATAATATAAGCACTATACTTTCAAAGCTTAGCTTGAGAGACAGAACTCAGCTGGCCATATTTGCCTTTAAGAATGGGATAAGTGACTAAAGTAATTTAAGTAGTTACTTAGGGCAATTTAAAAACCTTCTTGAACTCTATATAATTTATTTATAGGGAGCAAGGAGGTTTTTTTATGAGTATGATTGAAGTGAAAAACGTAACTAAAAGATTCAAGGATAAATTAGTGCTGGATAATGTTTCTTTTAATGTAGAAGAAGGAGAGATGTTTGGACTTATAGGTCCCAATGGTGCAGGTAAATCTACTTTGATAAATATTATGACTGGAGTAATGGACGGCGGTGGGGAAATACTCATCGGCGGTCATTCCATAAGGAAAGAAGCTGTAGAAGCTAAAAGACTCATAGGAGTAGTTCCTCAAGAAGTGGCTGTAATGAGCACAGTTTCTGCCTATGATAATCTAGAGTTTTTTGGAGCTCTATATGGTTTAAAGGGAAAAATACTTAAGGAAAGAATAGATGAAGTGCTTGAAATAACAGGGCTTACGGAAAAAAGAAAAGAAATGGTTAAGAAATTTTCGGGAGGTATGAAGCGAAGGCTTAATATAGCGGCGGCCATAATGCATCATCCCAAAATACTTATAATGGATGAACCTACTGTAGGTATAGATCCTCAATCGAGAAATCACATTTTTGAATTTACGAAGAAAATAAATAAAGAGAGAAAAACTACAGTGATATATACCTCTCACTACATGGAAGAGGTTGAACACCTTTGCGAAAATATCTTCATTATTGATCTAGGTAAAGAGATAGCTTATGGAAGCAAAAAAAAGATAAAATCCATGGTAGCTGGGGAGAATAAAGCAATCATTTCTTTGGACAAGATTTCGGAAAACATTATAAATAATATAAGAGTACTAGAAGGAGTGAAGGATTGCCAAGCAGAAGGCAACGATTTAAAGCTTGTCATACGAGAAAAAGATTTTAAGCTAATGGAAGCCTTAAAGCTAATAGAAGCTTCAAAGGCAGATTTAAAATCCATAAATTTTGAGGATGTATCTTTAGAAGAAGTATTTTTAAAGCTTACAGGAAAAAAATTAAGGGATTAGGAGGTAAAGCATTGAAAATTTTAGTATATGTGAAGCTTATTTTTAAGTCAACGGTAAAAAATATGGCAGCTTTGCTCTTTGTATATATAATGTTTCCTGTGGTACTTAGCCTTATAGTAGGTTACGCCCAGAAGTATACTATGAATCCTAGCCTAGAGATTAATAGGCTCAAGGTTTATGTAGCAGATCAAGATGATACAGATTATTCAAAAGCTATGAAAAATGTGTTTAGCGACAATGAAGTTAAAAAGCTGCTGGATATTAAGGACAATGAAAAGGAGGCGGGATATACAGTTACAATACCTAAAGGTTATGAAATAAACGTGTTAGGTGAAAAGGAGGCTAAAGTAAATATAAAGGTGAACTCCTCTGGAAATGATAATAATGTAAGCATAATTTCTCAAATACTTGAGAGCTACAATAAAAGTTTATCTCATCAGCTTTTAATATGGAGAAATATAGATAAAGAAGCTATTTCACAGGAGGACAAGAAGCAGCTTTTATCAAAGGTGCAAGCAGATATCAATGAGAATAATGCAAAAGAATTGATAGAAAATAATATTGTGAAAAATAAAAAAAGTCTAAATTCCTATGAATATTATTCCACATCATTTTTAGCCTTCATGTTTGTTATGATGGCAGGAAATGTGGTTATTGCCAGCTTTATGGAGAAAGAAAATGGTATGGAGAAGAGAATGATGTCGGCACCTATAACCAGATTTGAATATTTTAATTACAATATGGTGATGAATTTCATATTTTCTTTTATATTTTATTTAATATACATTTTAGTGTTTCGCTTTTTAAGGTTGTCTTTTGATTGTTCATTACTGCTTTTAGTTATTGCTGTATTTGTTCAAAGCATGCTTACAGTAGCTTTATCTGCTATTTTATGGAGCTTCACAAGCAAGAAATTTTCTACAGCTTTTATTAGTGCAATCACTATTGCGCAAATGCTCATAGGAGGTATGTTTATACCGCCTGAAAAGATAAATATTCAAGTATTTAAAGCTTTAAATGAATTTTCACCAGGAATATTGCTGACTAAAAGCTACAACAATCTTATTATATATAACAGTTTTCAATCAATAGCTCCTTATATAGGCATTATGATAATATTGTCCATAATAATGTATGGAGTGAGCCTTATAGGCGTAAAAGTAAGATGGGGGAGGGGTTAAGATGTTATCTGCATTAACTTTTGTAAATTATAAAAGATTTATGAAAAAAGGTACAAATATATTTTCTCTTTTAATAATTCCTTTGCTTACTGTAATAGGTATAAATTATATGTTTTCTGGAGACAGATACGTGGATTCAAGCTCAGTAGCTTTCAATGTAGAGGATAAAGGACAAATGGGAAGTGAGATGCTAAAAGAATTAGGGGTATCAAAAAACATTTTTATAAATGATGAAAAATCGGCAGACAAATTACTTGAGCAGAATGATGTAGCTGCTGTATACTGCATACCTGAAGACTTCAGTGAAAAAATAAAAAGCGGAGAAAAGCCTACAATTGAAAGCTTTAAGAGAGAAAAATCAGGGGCATCATCCTTGGAAGTACAAATAGATAAAAAGGTAAATGAAAAATTAGAGACTCAAATTTTGATCAATAAGGGCTTGATAAAAAATGCTAATGAGCTTAATAAGAAGCTTATAAATATAAATGTGGACTATAAAAAGTCTCCCCTAGGGAATACACTTTTTTTAACAGTGTATATGGTGATATACTGCATTATATTATCTTCCACTAATATAGCAACGGAAATGTTAGCACTTAGAAATGATAAGGTGCTCCTAAGAACATTAACCACAGCTAACAGAGGGTATGAGATAATAGGAAGTTTCTATTTAGCAATCTTTTTAGCTCAGATATCTATGAGCATATTTGTAATAGCAGCAAGTAAATTTATTTTAGGTTTTCAGCTGGTAAGCCTTCACATAATTTTTGCCAATATAATACTGTCTAGTTTATTTTCTTTGAGTGCTGCTCTTATGGCGACAAGAGTATTTAATAATGCAGCAGTGGTGTCCAATATATTAACTTTATATAGTGCTGTAAGCATAATACTAAGCACTTTTGCCCAGGCATCCAATAGTAATGTATCAATAATAGTAAAAAGTATAGCAAAGCTTACACCGCATTATTGGGCTATAGATAGCATCACAAGCTCGAAACTGTTTCCCAACAGCATTATAATGCTTCTTATGACTGTGGCGATGTTCACAGCTGGAAGCATAAAGGCGAGAAGTTTTTTAGGAAAGGTTGACAATTAAAAATTGTACCGATACATTTTGAGAAAGGCTACTCTGAGTTTATAATTTAAATATGTTCATGCATGAAATTAAAAATTATAAATTTGGAGGTTTCATTATGGAGAGATATGATTTAAACAAAAACTTAGCTCAAATGCTAAAGGGCGGAGTTATAATGGATGTTACAAATGCAAAGGAAGCTGAAATAGCTGAAAAAGCAGGAGCATGTGCAGTTATGGCTCTTGAGAGAGTTCCATCAGATATTAGAAAGCAAGGCGGAGTTGCAAGGATGTCTGATCCTAAGATGATAAAGGAAATAAAAGCGGCTGTATCCATACCTGTTATGGCAAAGGCAAGAATAGGACACTTTGTCGAAGCGCAGATTCTTCAGAGTCTTGGCGTTGATTTTATAGATGAGAGTGAAGTTTTAACTCCAGCAGATGAGGCTTATCATATAAATAAGAACGATTTTAAGGTTCCATTTGTATGCGGAGCTACAAATTTAGGAGAAGCGCTGAGGAGAATCGGAGAAGGAGCATCCATGATAAGAACCAAGGGAGAGGCTGGTACCGGAAATGTAGTAGAAGCAGTAAGACATATGAGAAAGGTGACAGATGAAATAAGAAAAATTAAGAATGCTCCTGAAGAGGAACTTATGACTATTGCAAAAGAATTAGCAGCACCTTTTGATTTAGTTAAGTATATCTGGAATGAGGGTAAGCTTCCTGTAGTTAATTTCGCGGCAGGCGGAATTGCAACTCCAGCAGATGCAGCACTCATGATGCAGCTTGGATCAGAAGGAGTGTTTGTGGGGTCAGGCATATTTAAATCAAGCAATCCAGAGAAGAGAGCAAAAGCTATAGTACTTGCAACAACCTATTATGATGATGCAGATAAATTAGCAGAAGTATCAGCTGATTTAGGAGAGCCTATGTTCGGATTAGACATAAAGGATATAAGCAATAAATATGCTGAAAGAGGCTGGTAATATGAAGATTGGAGTACTTGCCTTTCAAGGCGGGGTAATAGAGCATCTAAAGCATTTGAAGGCTTTAGGAGTTGAACCAATAGAAGTAAAAAAAGCTGCTGATTTAGAAGGACTTCAGGGAATAATTTTGCCAGGAGGAGAAAGCACTACTATTGGTAAGCTTCTTAGGGATACCCATTTATTTGAGCCACTGCATAAAAAAATAAATTCTGGACTGGCTGTATGGGGAACTTGTGCAGGCATGATATTGCTTGCTAAAAACATACAAAATGACACTAGAACTCATTTAGCTGTTATGGACATTGAAGTGAGGAGAAATGCTTTTGGCAGTCAGATAGACAGCTTTAGGGTTCAGGAATCAGTAGAAGGCATATCCTCTGATACCATTCCTCTAGTATTTATAAGGGCTCCTTATATTGTGAAGGTTGGTAGAGATGTTCAAATTCTTCATGAATTTAATGGCAATATAGTGGCGGCTAGAGAAAAAAATATGTTAGTTACTTCTTTTCATCCTGAACTTACAGATAATTTAGAGTTTCATAGGTATTTTATTTCTATGTGCAGTTAAACAAAATTATAAAATAGGCTATGCTGTAAAAAAGCTTAACGGGCATTTTATAGTGTAGCCTTTATATATTAGTAAGCTTTTAAATAAACTTGTAGGATATTTTAGTTTTACAGGGTATAATAATTGAAGTAAGCTATTTTATAAATTTTCATAGCTATGGTAAAAGTCAAAATAAGTGAGGAAATAATAATGTCAAATACAGAATTTAAAGACTTTAAGATAAACAAAAATATAATAGATGCAATAGACAAATTAGGGTATAAGCAGCCATCAGAGGTTCAAAGCAAGGTCATACCTCTTGTGCTTCAGGATAAAGATCTCATCGTAAAGTCTCAAACAGGCAGCGGAAAGACAGCGGCTTTTGGAATTCCCTTGTGTGAGAAAGTAGATATTGAAGATAATTTAGTGCAGGTATTAGTGCTTTCTCCAACTAGAGAATTATGTGTTCAAATAAAGGAAGATATATCTAACATAGGCAGAATAAAAAGAGTGAGATGTGCTGCTCTATTTGGAAAGCAGCCTTTCGAAGTGCAGAAAAGAGAACTCCGTCAAAGAGTTCACATAGTAGCTGGAACCCCTGGAAGAACCTTCGACCATATTGAGAGAGGAACCTTGAATCTTGAAGGTATAAAATATCTTGTGCTGGATGAAGCGGACGAAATGCTTAACATGGGTTTCATTGATCAAGTGGAAGCTATAATCAAAAAAATTCCTAAAGATAGAGTGACTCTTCTATTCTCTGCTACAGTTCCAGAAGAAATAGAAAAAATATGTGTTAAATATATGAAAAAGCCTGAAAAGGTTGAGATTAATCCAACTGAGATGACCACTCAAAAGATAGAGCATATATTATATAAAATAGAAGAAAAGCAGAAGGATATACTTTTAAATAAAATTTTAATAACAGAGAATCCAGACAGCTGCATAATATTTTGCAGAACTAAAGAAAATGTGGATATGCTTGTAGCAAAATTGAAGGAGAAGAAGTATCCATGTGAGGCTCTTCACGGTGGACTTCTTCAAAATGAAAGGTTGGAGGGTATAAGAAACTTCAAAAGAGGGGAATTTAGATATCTCATAGCAACAGATGTAGCAGCCAGGGGAATTGATGTAGAAAATGTAACTCATATAATAAATTATGATATACCACTGGAAAAAGAAAGCTATGTACATAGAATAGGAAGAACAGGAAGAGCTGGCAAAGAAGGAAAAGCTATAACGTTTATAACTCCTTACGAGGATAAGTTTTTGGCTTCCATAGAAGAATATGTAGGTTTCAAGCTAAAAAAGAAAGAGGAACCTTCTAATGAAGAGGTTAAACTTGCCAGAAAAGAGTTTAATGATAAAATCAAAACCCAGCCTCAGCTAAAAGCGGATAAGGGAAGTGTGCTTTCTAAAGATATCACTAAAATATATTTGGGTGCAGGAAAAAAGAAGAAGCTTAGAGCAGGAGATATAGTGGGAGCTATAACTAATATTGAGGGAGTAAGCCCAGAAGACATTGGAATAATAGATATACTAGATTATATATCCTATGTGGATATACTTAACGGAAAAGGGACTAAAGTGCTTAAGGCTTTACAAAATAAGCCTATAAAAGGAAAAGTAATAAAAGTAGAAAGGGCTGAAAGCAAGAAATAAACTGTATTTTGGTGAAGATTATATAATGCTTTCTATATAAACTCAAAATAATCATATATTATATTTGGAAAACAATGCTATAATATAGAAGAGTTAAGAATTAGATTATAATTTAAATGGAGAGATATATTATGGCTGTAAAAATATTAACAGATAGCACAAGTTACATTGATAAAAAATTAGTTAGCGAACTAGATATAAGAGTAATTTCCCTGAATGTAAAGTTTCAAGATGAAAGCTTTAGGGAAGTAGATATTGATAACAAGGAATTTTATAAAAAAATGGCTATAAAGGGTATACCTATGTCATCTCAACCTGCTATTGGAGAATTTTATGACCAAATGAAGCAGGTTGTGGAAAATGGGGATAGCTTATTGGGAGTTTTTATATCTTCTGATATGAGCGGAACATACTCCACAGCACACATCGCTAAGGATATGATATTAGAGAACTATAAGGATGCACAAATAGAAATAGTGGATTCAGGCACAAACAGCATGCAGCTTGGATATCATGCTATAGTAGGGGCCAGAGCTTCCAAGGAAGGGAAAAACCTAGAAGAGGTTAAAGCTTTGGTACAATCTATGAGCAAGAGAAGCAGATTTATGTTTATACCAGATAATCTAGAGTATTTAAAAAAGGGAGGAAGAATAGGAGGAGCTAGTGCACTTATTGGAAGTTTTCTTAATATAATTCCAATACTTACAGTGGAAAATGGAAAAACTGCAGTGCTTGGAAAGATAAGAACAAAGAAAAAAGCTATAGCTGCCATGCTTGAAAAAATGCTTCAAGATATTGAAGTTGGAGGATTTATGGAAGCTACTGTTCATCATATTAATTGCTATGATGAAGCTCTCGAATTGGCAAAATCCATAGAGGAAAAATTAAAGGTCAAAGTTTCTATAGGAGATATTGGACCTGTCATAGGAGTTCATGTGGGACCTGGAGCTATAGGAATAGCTTATTACACAAAAAGGGATATAAGGTAAAAACATACTTGTTGATGCGGCTTGTTCATATTTGCACAAACCGTGCAAATTCAGCACATTAAACGTTTAAATATGCATTTATAAACATATTGCAACTTAATAATAAGTATGCTATAATCAAAATTAAGGATGGAAGTTTTCATCTGAAGATTTGAACATGATTAACAACATTCCCTCTTTTTAGGAACGTAATGTAAATCAGTTTTTAAATCTTGAATCAAGTAAAAAGGAGGAATGTTGAAATGGCAGATAGAACTTTAGTTTGCAAGGATTGCGGAAAAGAATTTGTTTTCACTGAAGGCGAGCAGGCTTTCTACAAGGAAAAGGGATTTGAAAATGATCCAGTAAGATGTCCAGAATGTAGAAAAGCTAGAAAGCAACAGAACAACAGAGGTTTCAGAAGATAATTAACTTTTGACAATTCACCCTATGAACTTAGTTCATAGGGTTCTGTTTTTTTGTAGAATATTTTTTAGTAAGTACTAAAAATCAACACTGATTTAAAATAGAATTTTATATAAACATTCTTTTAAGGCATGTCCCTCATAGTGAAGTAACAAATTGTCAAAAACACTTGGAAAAATTTCAAAATATAAAAAATATTACCTCAAAAAGTAGAAAAATTTGATTATTTGAAAAAAATGAAAACAATATAGGTAAATAAATTGTTTTACATTTATAAAATGTTATCCTTATTATAAGATACAAATAGCGCCGGTGCTAAGAGTACAATATTAAAAACAGGAGGTAATATTATGAAAAAAAGGTTTCTAAGTGTAGCTTTAGCATTAAGCCTTGCTGGA
Organism: Clostridium sp. 19966; assembly: GCF_032335695.1. Taxonomy (NCBI): domain Bacteria; kingdom Bacillati; phylum Bacillota; class Clostridia; order Eubacteriales; family Clostridiaceae; genus Clostridium; species Clostridium sp. 19966. The sequence continues at coordinate 21,353 of NZ_JACTOJ010000025.1, read as the reverse complement.
ATATTCTCAATTCCTGCAAGTGCTAATGCGAATAATGGACAACCTCTACTTGATGAGAAGGCAAAAGTGATAGAAAAGTTTAACAGTCTCAGCCAGGGAAAACTAAATATTAACCTTCATAATAACAAGGGACTTCAATTTTCTGTATCAGGAAAGCTATCAGATAAAATATCTGTAACTCCTGAAAGTGTGACAAATTATTTGGAGCAAAATAAATCATTGTTTGGTCTTAAAAATAGCGGAAATTTTACAGTTAAAAAGGTTGAAAAGGATGAACTAGGTCATACTAATTTTAGAGTAACTCAAACCATAAAAGGAATTCCTGTTTATGGACAAGATCTTATAGTTCATGTAGACAAAGACGGAATAGTAAAAAGCATAAGCGGTACAGTTATAAATGACATTACAGACATATCCTATATAAAAAGCGGAAAAATAACGGACAAGCAGGCTATAGATATAGCTAAATCTCAATTTAGTTTTTCAAAGCTAAAAAATAATCCTACAGTAGAGAAGACAGTGTTAATAAAAGATGGAAAAGCTTATGAGGCATACAAAGTTAATGTATATTATACTGAGCCAGAAATAGGAAATTGGGATGTGTTTGTAGAAGCAAGCTCTGGAGATGTTTTGGACAAGCTAAGCAAAATAAGATATGACGGAGCAGTTTCAGGAACAGGCGTTGCTGTAGATGGCAGTACTAAGACAATCAATTTATATCAGCAGGGCAGCTCTTACGAATTAATAGACAAGACTAAGGCTATGACAGGGGATATAGAAACCTATACTGCTAATAATAGCGACAACACCCCAGGAACCTTAGTTACAACAAACACTACTAAATTAACTACAGAAGCACAAAAAGCAGAAGTAAGCGCTCATTACAACGCTGGAGTAGTATATGATTTTTATAAGAATATATTCGGAAGAAACAGCATAGATGGAAATGGGATGAGTATATTATCTACCGCTCATTATGATAGTAGCTATAATAATGCTTACTGGGACGGTACCCAAATGGTTTATGGAGATGGCGACGGAAGTGAATTCACCTATTTGAGCGGAGACTTGGGAGTTGTTGGACATGAGCTTACTCATGGAGTAACTCAGTATACAGCAGATCTTACTTACAGTAATCAGTCAGGAGCTTTAAATGAATCTATGTCAGATGTTTTTGGTGTATTGGTAAAAACCTATGACAAGTATGATGTAAAAGATGGCGGAACTTGGACCTTCAGTTCTTCCGATTGGGTTATAGGTGAAGCTGTGTATACACCTAGTGTATCTGGAGATGCATTAAGAAGCCTTGCAAATCCAACATTGTATGATCAGCCAGATAATATGAGCAATTATGTAAGCACCTCTTCTGACAATGGGGGAGTTCATACAAATAGCGGCATAACCAATAAAGCTGCTTACCTGGTGGCTCAGGCAATAGGAAATACGGAAACTGCAAAGATATACTATAGGGCTCTTACAACATATCTTACAGCCAGCTCTGATTTCGTAGCAGCTAGAAATGCATTAGTAAATGCAGCTACTGATTTATATGGTGCATCAAGCACAGAGGTTTCAGCAATAAATTCTGCCTTTACTTCAGTTGGTGTTGGAGGCAGTACAGGAAGCGGAGATCTTTATGAACCCAATGACGCTACAGCTCAAGCTTATGCAATAACTTCTGGAACAACTTATAGTTCCTATATCTACACTTCATCTGATGTAGATTATTATAAATTAACCTCCACTAAAGGAAAAGCTATAAGCATAAGCTTAACAAATCTACCGAAGGATTATGATCTATATCTTTATAATAGCAGCGGAACTCAGGTAGCAAAATCCATAAACGGAGGAACCACCTCTGAGAGCATAAGTTATACTCCAAGCGCCTCTTCCACATATTATATAAAAGTAATAGGCTATAACGGATATTACAGTACATCGGTAAAATATAGTCTAAAAGCAACCTTCTAAAAATAGTAAAAAAGCTGTTGCCGGGCTAACTGATTAGCTAGTTTGGCAGCAGCTTTTGTTTTTGCTAATAACTTCAGCTGATTACTTGATATCACTATAACTAATTATCTAGATAGATAGTTCTTATTGTTCCATCATCGTTATAGGTAAGCTCTGTATACTTTACGCAGCGTTTGTTATCTTCTCCTTTAGATAAAGAACTGTCATGATAGAATAGATACCACTTATCTTTAAATTGGACTATGGAATGATGAGTAGTCCAACCTATTACAGGATTAAGTATTCTTCCCTTAAAAGTAAAAGGTCCCTTAGGATTCTTACTCATGGCATATACTATATAATGAGTAGTACCTGTAGAGTAGGAAAGATAATAATAACCATTGTATTTATGCATCCATGGTCCCTCAAAGTATCTTTTGTCCTCATCTCCGGCAAGTATAGGGTTACCATACTCATCCACAATTGATATTTCTTGCGGGGCTTCTTTAAGAGAAAGCATGTCGTCGCTTAATTCGGCTACTCTTGGCCCAATGGAAGGCGCTGCCTTATCTGGTCCTTCAGCATCTGGATTAAAGCTGCCTGTTCTCCATTTTTCTAATTGTCCTCCCCAAAGGCCGCCAAAGTAAATATAAGCTCTTTCATCATCATCCACTAATACGGCAGGATCGATGCTGAAGCTGCCTTTTATGTAATTTTTCTGAGGGATGAAAGGCCCCTCTGGTTTTGAACTTGTGGCTACACCTATCCTGAATATATCATCCTCATCTCTTGCAGGGAAAAATAAATAATAAGTATTATTTTTATAAGCTGCATCTGGAGCCCACATCTGGCTGCTTGCCCAAGGAACATCTTTAAGATGAAGAGCTTCTCCATTATCTATGCAGGGTGAATTGAAATCCTGAAGTGATAGAATGTGATAATCTGTCATGCCGTATTGGTCTCCATTGTCATTTGATTCTACGGTTTCGTCAAGATCATGGGAAGGATATATGTAAATTTTATCTTGGAATACATGGGCTGAAGGATCCGCGGTATAAATATGAGTTACTAAGGGCTCGTTAGGTTGTACAGTTCTTTGCATAATGATGCCTCCTACTAGCTAAATTTATTTGTTAGAAACCTTTGATAATTATAAGTTAACCTTTACAAAATTATTCTATCATGCCTATTAAACTGAAAATAGTTATAAGGTTTTATATCCATACCCTACAAATTTAACTTTTGAAAGATAATATAATTTGAATAAAAAAATAATAGAGGTGTTTAAATACATTGATTATAATGATAATATAGATTAATGCAGTAAGATTATTTTGAAAGGTTGTTATTTATGGGAAAGATATTAGTTTTAGCAGAAAAACCCTCCGTAGGAAGGGATATTGCTAGGGTTCTTAATTGTAGTAGAAATGGAAATGGTTATATAGAAGGAAATAAATATATAGTTACTTGGGCTCTTGGCCATCTGGTTACCTTAGCGGATCCAGAAGCTTACGATGATAAATATAAAAGCTGGAGGCTTGAAGATTTACCAATGCTTCCTAAGCAAATGAAGTTAATAACTATAAAGCAGACAGGAAAACAATTCAATACGGTTAAAGAACAGATGAATAGAAAAGATGTTGAGGAAATAGTTATCGCAACTGATGCAGGCCGCGAAGGAGAACTTGTGGCAAGATGGATAATAGATAGAGCGCATATAAAAAAGCCTCTAAAGAGACTCTGGATTTCTTCTGTTACGGATAAAGCTATAAGAGAAGGCTTTAGCAAGCTTAAGGATGGAAGAGAATATGAAAATTTATATGCTTCTGCGGTGGCTAGAGCAGAGGCGGATTGGCTGGTGTTAAGTACCTATTTTTAAGGAAAACTACATAATAATAACGATAAATGCCTATAATTCAGTGGATTATAGGTTTTATTTATTTGAATAGATTTAATAAAACATGATATCATAAAGAGAGAGTAAAAGGATATTGAGAAAGTGGTGATAAGTGTGATTATAGAAATAGAGGAGTACAAAAGAAGAAGTAGCAACTTAAGATTTACTCATAGGTCTGTGTTGATTGGAGAAGCGGGTAATAAAGACTACAGGGTTATATTAATGCTAAAGAATATCGGCACGGGTATAGTGGTGGCACATCCATTAACAGAGTTTTTTAGCTCGTTTAATAATTTAGAACACAGCTCTATAGTTAAAAAGGCAAATACTGTTGTTCCATTCTTAAATTATATCTTTTTTGATAATTATAAAATCTATAAACTTAAGAATATATCTGAATTGGAATTCGAGCATGGGGTGGATTTTTTAAATTATTTAGGAAAAGAGGAAATCAAAGGGAAGAAGCTTGACAAATTAACGATATTAGCTGCTGAATCGATACTTAAACAATTTTACTATTTCTTAGCAGAAAAAAATATACTCAATTATATTAGTTTAGAACAATTTACAATTAGTAAATACGAAAATGATAGTACAGGGAAAAAGGAATACATAAAATCTCCATTTAAAAATGTTAGATATCCAAGAAGAAAGAGAACAAATTCGCTTAAAAGTATTCCTAAGGAGCTAATACTAGCCTTTATTGATCTCGCTATTTTAGAAGTTCCAGATATAGCATTAGGCATATATTTTCAGATATTCGGCGGATTAAGAATTTCAGAAGTTATAAATATTTCAAGCTATGGAATTGAATTAATTGGTACAAATGGAACAGGTGGCATGATAATTAATTTGAAAAGAAGATTCTTTAGAGAAGATATACTTAATAATAGTGGCAAAGGCGGAGTAAAAAAAGAGAGATATCAACCAATAATTCCTATATTGGATTTATTGCCACATTTATATTCAATACATATGAAGAAAATTAATAAAAATAAAAATGAAGAGGCACTTTTCCTAAATAGGGATGGCAAGCCAATGACTGAAAAAAGTTATAGAAATAGATTTGATAGACTTAAAAAGAAATTTATCAATTGTCTAGAAAGTAATAATAATCCTCAATTAAAAATTTACTCTCTTACAATAAGAACCAAAAAGTGGTCATCTCATATAGGAAGGGGAACATTCTCTAAGTTAGTAGCAGACTATACTAAGAATCCAACTGAATTAGCAATTCTCAGAGGGGATAGTTCTTATGAGGCCGTGTTTACATATTTACAAGGTAGCTTCGGAGTTAAAGAATCTTTAAACAAGGTAATGAGTGAATTTTATGACAACTTAATTAATTTAGATTTCAAGAGTCAGAAAAATGAATTTTAATAATTTAGAAGCCTATTATAAAGTTGATACGGTTGCAACTTTATTTAAGGTTAGCATACAAACAGTAATAGATAAAATTAGAAATAGAGCTGATTATGCAGGTAAATGGATTACTTTTGATGGAAGTTACTATATAGACAAGTTCTATATAGACAAAATTATAAACGATAGAATTATTTCTATGAATATTAAAGATACATCGTTAGCTATACATCGTTCTATAGATGCAACGCGAGACATACTTAATTCAGGACGATTAGATTTTTTTATAGATAAATGGAATGGAACATATAGAGTGTACAAAGTTGATATTGATAAGTTTGTTGACTATAAGGAAAGTTGTTTTACAGCTGAAGAACTTGGACATTATTTTAGAATAGGAGCTAATAATATAAGGAAGAAGATACTATATAATTATTGTAACATAAACGATTTTTTGGTACGACCGCATCCGAACAAGATATATATTAGAAAGGTGTTCCTAGAATATTTAAAAGAAGTAGAGAATAGTTCGTTTTTTTTGGAGAAAGTAGCTTATGAACTGAAAATTAAACAAAAGGATTTACTAAGTCTATGTTTAAATTATTACGAAAGTAAAATCTTTAAGGACTTCGTGACTGGAAAGTACAGAATTATGAAAGAGTGTGTTGCAGAATTAAAGGAGAGAGCTAATAAAAATGAAACAATAGATAAAAATGTATATGTGAAACTTAACATGTTATTGAGAGAGTGGGCAATGAATAAAGAAGAATTTATCAATTTTGCTTTAGAAGAATGCAATATTGATATTTATAGTAGTATGAAAGACATAAAAACTAATAAGCTCATTCCCATAGATGTAACAAATCAGATAACATATAAATTAGATGATTATTATTCTAAGAAAAGCAAATTAGAATTTATGAATGATAAACATGAAATGGTGAAACAAAATGATAAATTTGATACAAATCTATTTATTTCTCCTGAAGAATTGGCAAGTGAATTTGGAATTTCTACTATAGTTATCATGAGAAGAATTAGAAAAAATTATTGCCAAGCTAAAGAATATATAAAAATAAATGAAAGAAAGTTTTTTATAAATAAAAGTTTTTTGTATTACTTGAAAGAAATAGTAGCAAATTCTATTTTATTTGATAAAGCAGCGAAGCAATTGAACATTTCTTGGCAAAGTTTAGAACAAAGATGTATGCAATTAAGCAGTGAATCTATTTTTAAGGATTTCCTGACTGGTAGGTTCAGAATTAAAAATGAATATTTTGCAATCATAAAAGGAGAAAATTTAAAAGAAAGAAAGCCTAAAATAATTAATAAGAATAAAAAAAATATTGTAAAAGATAAAAATTTAAATACTGAAATCCGGGAACAGGAAAAAAGATATATATCTTTGAAAAAAATATCTAATCAATTTGGCATTTCTACTGATATTATTAGGGAAAGAATTAAACGAAATTATTGTGGTGTTCAGGAATATATAAACTCTAACAAAAACAAGAGACTAATAAGAAAAGAATTCTTTATTGATTTAAAAGAAATAGAAGCTAATTCTATTCTAATACATGAAGCAGCAAAACAATTAAAAATTTCTCAATGTAAATTAGAAGAAAAATGTATGCAATTAAGTAGGAAATCTATCTTTAAAGATTTTATGACAGGAAGATTTAGGATTAGAAATGAGTATTTTGAAGTTATAAAAGAAACAATCCTAGTAGATAAGAAATTAGCAAAAAAGATTCTAGCAGATAAGAAATTAACAAAAAAGATTTCTAGTCAAGAACGTTACTTGAAAGAAAATGGCTATGATATTAATGAACTAGCAGTTATATTCGGAATTTCAGCAACTGTTGTTAGAGAAAGGATTCGAGAAAATTGCGGTAGTGTAAGAAAATTTGTCATTAGTGGGAAAAGAGAAAAAATATATGTAAACAAAAACTTTGTAGACTATACAGAAGAAATTAATAATAATTCAATATTAGTAAAAGATCTTTCAGAACGATTAAATATTAATGAAATAAATTTGATTGGCATACTTTCCAGAGAAAAAAATGATATATTGGTTGCAGATTTTGCTACAAAGAAGCTTTTAATAAAAAATGAATATTTGCAGGAAGTAAATACTCTCATAAATACAGAAAATGAAAAACATGGTCAATATTTAGGTATTGAAATCGCGGCAAATATTCTTGGGACTTCAGTGACTATTATAAAAAAAATTATTAATGAGGGATTAAATTGTATTCATTATGAAATAGATGGTAAGTTATATGTAAGTAAAGAATTTATATATGAAAAGCTTAATTTAATTAATAATACGGTAAGTTCTGAGGAAGCAGCGTCTATAATAGGGGTGCCTAGACATATAGTATTAGAGGCCTGCAGATATGAATGTATTAAATTAATTAAAAATCCAATATGTTGTTTTAAATATAGAATTGAAAAGGACAAGATAGATGCTATTAGTAAATCTATAAGAATAGGACTTTATAGAAAGAGAGTTTTATTAGATAAACTATGCAAACTTGCTAAAAACGAATTTGATCTATTTGATAAAATTAAAAATGGTATTTTATTAAAGCAGGAATTAAAAGAAACTATAGATTTGTATTGCGCATTTGCATATGAAAGAATAGGGGATAGTGAAGCTAGGGAAAAGTCCAAATATATTATTGCGAAAAAATGTGGCAATTTACTTGAGTTTTTAAATAGAATGTTGTATAAAAATATTTACGTTTATTCTAATGAAGAGATAGATGAGCTTTTGGATAAAGTTGAGAATTCAGCACATATTAAGGTATTTAACGCGTTTTTAGCATATTGTAAGGGAAATATAGAATGTAAATTTAATAGTGACTATAGTTGTAGTGAAATTTCTTTAAAAGCAGATAGCTTGAATACTGAAGATATATATAGTCTTGAGGAATGGCGCAAATATACATTATATTTAACGGATATAGACGTTCATATAATAAAAGCATTTAATAGTCCAAAATATGCATGTACATGGTTATTATGTATATTACATCTGATTTTACCATGGAGATTAAATGATATAGTAAGCAAATTGCCTAATATTGAGATTGAACAAATTGGTATAGAGAATTTTAGATGGTTTGAGAATGGAAATGAATTTACATTATCTATGGGACAAAAAATATTAAATCAATTAGAGTTTAAAATATCAGGTATAAATACTAATAAGAATGATGAAGAATTACGAGTATTTACTAGTATCAATTTAATTGTTCCTATATCTGTAGCATATGTAATTGCTGAAATTCACAGGAGAGAAAATAAAGATTTACAAGTATTATCTAAACTGATGGATGAAAGATATAAGAATGAAGTTGGTACATGGGTTAGAAAAGCTATAAAAAATTTTTGCTTGGAAGTTGGACTAGATAATTTTTTAAACAGAAGAGCGAATAGCAGTCTTTTAACATATACTTATGAGTGCGCAAATACTATGGAGGGAATGAAGGGAATTTCATATATATTAGAAGGAGCAGCTAGATCACATAAGAATGATAAGAAAATATTACTACCTACATCTACACAAATATATCTGAAACCGATTTTACATAATGAAGATGCTAAAAGTATAGCTTATAATCTTGTACAACGAGGATTTTTTGGCTGGATGCCATATATGTTATTACGAATAGCTTATGATGATAGTTATGAGGATATGAAGGTGTTTGATATGACTGATGCCATTGTAAGGCTAAAAAGTAATTATAGTTTAATTGGACTTGAGAGTATAGCGGAGCATATAAGTAGTGAATTATATATGAAAACTCAAACTAAGATATTTCACGAGTTAATTTCTTTAGATAAAGCGGAATTAAAAGAACGAGTGAAATCACTGCTGACGTATGAAAGTGCATCAAAGTCAAAGTATGGAGGATGCATAAAAGGAAAAATATGCAAACATGCTAAGAGAAGCTCATGTACTTGTTGCGATTACTTTGCGAAAAATATTTACTTCTTAACATCACTTAATCAGGAAATTAAAGCTACAATGGAAGTAATAGCTAACACAAACGAGAATAAGTATTATGAATTGATAAAAAATACAACTGTTTTAGTTAAACTATTTTCAGTTGTAACAGAAGCAAAACTATTTTATCAAGAATATGATAGCAAGATAGCGGATACATTCATAGATACAGAATTTATAAATAAAAAATTAGGGGAAATTAAAGGCAAACTTAGAGTTGTAAAGTAGGTGAACGAAGTGCAGGGATTAAAGATTAAGAAGTTTAGAAAAGTAAACAACATAAACTATAATTTAGGGTATACGCAAATATTAAAATTTACTGAAAAAAATGTCAATAAATATATAAATAGATTTGATGAATTAAAAAAAAGAAAAATAGTTTTAAGCGGAGGCTTTTGGGATATTCACTGGATCTTACGTGGAAGAGAGAGAAAGGCACATTTAATTTTTAATCATGAGTTTAATAAAAAACTAACGTTAGCAATTAAAATATTTCTGATAATAAAACTTGATGAAGAGAAAGTAAATCCACGTACGTTAATAAGATGCCTAAACGGTATTAAATTTGTTGTGAAAAATACAAATTGCTTAGATTTAAACTCAATCCATTGCTTTCAAGAAGCATTAAAATCTCATAAGGATAGTTATATAATAAATGATATTATTAATGCAGGAAATGATTTTTTGTGTTTTTACGATTATATAAAATTTAAGCCTTTCAGAGAAAAAATAAGAGCATATAACTATAGAAAATATGACAGTAGGAGAATTCCGGAATTTATAAGTGCAATTTTATTTGATACAATTTTAAATGAATTTATGAGCAGTTTAAATATGGAGTGTAAAACCGAAAGAGAAAAATATTTGCCCGTTTTGCTTTGGTGGAGAATTTCCAGTACCATTCCAATGAGGCCAATAGAATTCTCAGAGTTAGAAACAAATGCGGCAAAGATTATTAATGGAAGATATATATTAAGTATCTTAAATGGTAAGGATGATGTGAACGAATCTGGAGAGAAAGAACGTACATATAGGCATATTGATATAACTAAAGATTTATATGATTTAATTCAGGAATATATATCTGAAATAGATCCAGATAGAAAAGAAAAGTATCTTTTTAATTATAACATTTATGCTAAGCACACTAAGTCATTTAGGTCTTTTGATAGATTCTTAGATGCTCATAAAGATAATTATGCTGGTACCGAAAGATTCTATGCGCTATTAGAAAGATTTTATGCCGATGTTGTTGAAAAGGAATATGGATATAAAACAATTTCTGTAGAAAACAATGAGGGAAAACAAAATAGTGAAGATACTATAGAGAGAATAAGACCAGGGGATACGAGGCATTTTGCTATATGTAATTTATATCTGCAGGGTGTTAATCCATTAACTATAGCTAGGTTAGCTGGGCACGATAATATATATACACAATTAACTTATGCAAATCATATGAAAACATTTATAAAATCAAAAGTTAAACTAATTGCAGATGAAATTCGCAGAAGACGGTTGCTTGGTGAAGGTTTATATAGTAACAAAAGGCTAAAGGAGCTATACAATAAAAGCTTGTTCTTCAGTGTTGAAGAGCAAAGCAGCGCACGTCCGGTTGAAGATGGGTATTGTATTGATAAAGAATATCCTGATAACTGTATTTTAGGAATGTGCAAAAATGAATGCGATTATTTTAGATTGGCGCTAAGCAAGGAAAATGATCTAATATACTTAACTGCTGAATCAAATAATTATTTAAATGATATTGATAAACAGGTAAATATACTTAAAGAAATAATTAAAACAAGTAATTTAAATAAAAGTAAGATAGAAAAAAATAGATGCTTTGATATTAGAGATCAAGAACGTATGGGAATATGCGCTAAAAAAATACAACAAGTAATTGCAAATAAAGCGATTGTAGATTCTTATATTATGAAAACAAACGAGGTGAGTTGTATTGAGTAAAAATTTAGGCGGTAGACCCAAGAAAAAATCTGATAAAGAATTATTGAGCATTTTGGAAAATTATATTGGTAACCATACTGGAGAAAAAATTATTTTATCAGAGCTTGCAAGAGAAACTGGAGTTAAGAGACATATATGGGATTACTCTAAAAAGGTAAGAGATATAATTGAAAAGATAAATAATCCTATAATTGTGGTAAATGAAGTTACTGATGAACTTAATACGATACCATCAGTGGAAAGTATACGAGAACAATTAAGTACGAATCCCAAAAAGGTTTTAGAAGCATATGCAAGCTGTATAAGGATTATTAACAATTTAACTGAACAAGCTAAATTGAGCTATGAATTGCAAAAGAAAATTGAGATATTGGAGAAACAAATCAGTGATTTTAAAAATGAAAATAAAAGGTTGCTGAACCAAGTAACAAATCAGGAACAGGCTATGCTTGAATTGTGTATTAGTAGCGAATCATTAAAGCAAAGAGAAGAAAAAAATCTGAAAAATAATATAATAACTATTGATGCTAATAACATTGAAAGAGCAATTGCAGTTACAGACGAAGATATAAAAGCTCAATTTCCGTGGCTAAATGATTGAAGATTATAGTTAAACACTTATATGGACTTGTAATTATGATTGATAAATCTGTATAATAAATAATTGTATAATATAAGTATGGTGATTGTATACTTACTTTATTTAATATGGTAGATGAAAGGATTTTAGTTTATGGATAAAATATTAGTTTTAGCAGAAAAACCATCTGTCGGGAAGGATATTGCGAGGGTATTAAAGTGTAATATAAAATGTAATGGCTACATGGAGGGAAATAAATATATTGTTACATGGGCTTTAGGACATCTAGTAACACTGGCAGATCCTGAAGTTTATGATGAGAAGTATAAGGTTTGGAAGTTAGAAGATTTGCCTATGCTACCAGTGCATTTAAAACTTGTTGTAATAAAACAGAGTTCAAAACAGTTCAATACGGTAAAAGAGCAGTTGAATAGAAAAGATGTAAAAGAAATAGTAATAGCGACTGATGCAGGGCGTGAAGGCGAACTTGTAGCAAGATGGATATTGGAGAAGGCAAGAATAAATAAACCAATAAAAAGACTTTGGATATCTTCACAAACAGATAAGGCTATAAATGAAGGCTTTGCTAATCTTAAGATTGGATCCCAATATGATAATTTGTTTAGAGCAGCCCAATGTAGGGCGGAAGCAGATTGGGTTGTTGGCTTAAATGTTTCCAGGGCACTTACATGTAAATACAACGCTCAATTAACTGCTGGACGCGTGCAGTCATCGGCCTTGGCTATGATAATTCATCGTGAAGAAGAAATTAATAATTTTAAACCAAAGGACTATTTTGTAATTAATGCCAAGGCGAGAGGTTTTATTTTAAAATGGAGAGATAAAAATAATAACAGTAATATTTTTGAGGAAGATAAGGCAAACAAAGTTGTAACTGCGACTAAAGGAAGAGAGGCAAAAATAATTGATGTTTCTGAAAACTTTAAAAAACAATATTCTCCAGCATTATATGATTTAACTGAACTACAAAGAGATGCAAATAGAATTTTTGGATATTCAGCAAAACAAACACTCTCAATTATGCAAAGACTTTATGAAAACTACAAGATATTAACATATCCAAGAACTGATTCAAGATATATTTCTACTGATATAGTGGCTACATTACCAGAACGCTTGAAAGCCATTTCATTTGGATCGTATAGAATATTTGCAAGCGAAATACTTAAAAGTAAAATTAATGTTCACAAAGGTTTTGTTGATAATAGTAAGATAAGCGATCATCATGCAATAATTCCAACTGAGGAAAGGGTAAATTTCTCAATATTAAGTAGTGAAGAAAAGAACATCTATGACTTGGTCGTAAAAAGATTTCTATCTGTAATGTTACCACCATATGAATATATTCAAACTAGCATAATTGCTGACATAAATGGAGAAAGCTTTGTAGCGAAAGGCAGTGTAATAAAATCAAAAGGTTGGAAGGCAGTTTATGATAAAATGATTGGATTAAATGAAGATGATGAGAATAATGAAAGTCAAGTATTACCAACTGTTAAAAGGGATGACAAAATAAGTATATCTGCCGTAGAGATACAGAAATTAAAAACAAAGCCCCCAATTAGATTTACAGAGGGTACCCTGCTATCAGCTATGGAAAGTCCTCAAAAATATATAAAACTTGATAAAGAATATGCTAAAACCCTTGGAGAAACAGGAGGCATAGGAACGGTAGCTACAAGAGCCGATATAATAGAGAAGCTATTTAATATGTTTTATATTGAGAAGAAAGGTAAAGAAATTATTCCAACATCTAAGGGAAAACAGATAATAGAACTTGTTCCAGAAGAATTAAAATCACCTTTACTTACAGCACAATGGGAACAAGAATTGGAGCTTATAAGTAAAGGAAAAAGACAACCTAATGAATTTACAGATAAAATGCGAGAATATGCGGAGAAATTGGTAAAAGATATTAAGTATAGTGAAGACAAGTTTAGACATGATAATATTACTGGCAATAAATGCCCTAATTGTGGGAAATATATGTTAGAGGTTAAAGGTAAATATGGAGTGATGAATGTATGTCAGGACAGAAATTGCGGACATAGGGAAAATGTAAGTAAATTTACTAATGCTAGGTGCCCTGAATGTAAGAAAAAATTAGAGCTTAGGGGAGATGGTGAAGGTCGAATTTACATTTGTAAAAGTTGTGGATTTAGAGAGAAAGCCTCATCATTTAATAAGAGATTTAAAGAAAATGAAGGAAAAATAAATAAAAGAGATGTAACAAAATATATTAATAAAATTAACGAAGAAAATAAAAAATCAATAAATTCAGCCTTAGCAGATGCATTATCAAAACTAAATTTAGACTAAATACAATAAAAGAAGTCTTCTAAAATTGTTATTATACATGAAATAACAGTTATTTGATATTGTAAAAAATCAAGGATCAAAAATAAATAGAAATGGTTTAACTAGGCTATAGTCAAAAAGGATTATAGCCTTTTTGTTGTATTCTAAAGTTTAAATTGATATGTATTGAAAAAAGCATATTGTGATTGTAAAATAGTAATATGTTTACATATATGTTTTAAAATATGTACTTTATCTTAAATTAAAAGGATGTGAAAATAGGTATGTATATATCAAAATTAATTATAGAAGGGTATAAAAATTGTAAAAATGAATCCGAAATACAGTTACATAAAGGATTAAATATATTAGTTGGTGAGAATGCTTCCGGAAAAACAACAATAATAAATGCTTTGAGAATGATTTTAAAAGAAAATGAATTTTCTCAAATGAATATTAATGAAGATGATTTTTATAAGTCATTTAATGAAGATGAGTATTCTCAAGACATCAAAATAAATATAAGCTTTGAAGAATTAAGCTCTGATGAAGAAGTAACATTTTTAACTTGGTGTGATGCTGATTTTAAGGCAAAATTGTGTTTGGAGGTTGATAGTAATTCAAATAGGAAGGGATATTTTAGGAAGAATATATGGGGAGGAGATTCTAAATCCAGTGCTTTTGAAGAGGAAACTTTTGATAGTATAGATTGTATTTACTTACCACCATTAAGAGATGCCGAGGAAAAGCTAAGTAATGGTAAAAAATCGAGATTAGCTAAATTATTAAGGCACCAATATAAAACTAAAGATGATGAGAAAGTTTTGGTAGAAAAGGTTTCAGAATTTAATAATAGTATAACATCTAATCAAGGTAATAACTACAAAGAAATATCAAAAGCAAAAGAAGATATTAATTATAATATAAAAAGTTCTATGGGTGAAATCTTTGGACAGAGTATTAATTTACAATTTGCAGATGTTTCATTTAATAAAATACTTGAAAATATTAAAATGGTATTTTTTCCTGAAATAAATGCAACAGATATAAAAAAATTTAGAGATATAGCAATTAATAGCTTAGGATATAATAATTTATTATACATAGCTACTGTATTTGCGGAATTGCAAATTAGTGGTAAGGTAAAGGATATATTTACAGTGCTGCTCATAGAAGAGCCAGAAGCACATCTTCATCCTCAATTGCAAATAAAATTAATAAAATATCTCGAATCGTTGGCAAATAAAAAAACTAATACTCAAATTATCATTACTACTCACTCGCCAATATTAGCATCATCAGTAAGTATCGATAACTTGATACATATATGTGAGCGAAATGAATCGATAAAAGCAACTCCATTGTGTAAACTAGAACTAGGCGATAGCAAAAACTATATAAACAGATGGCTTGACGTAACAAAGTCTACGTTGCTATTTTCAAAAGGTATTATATTGGTTGAAGGAATAAGCGAGAGTATGCTTGTTCCAGAATTAGCGAAAATATGTTTATGTAAGTATAATAAAGTAAATACAAATAATAAATTACCAAGTTCCTTAGAGGAAGCAGGAGTATCAGTTATAAATATAAATGGAATTAATTTTAAGCACTTTATTAAATTATTCTGTAGTATAGATGGGAGTTATAGTAATATAAAAGTTCCAATAAGATGTTCAGGAATAACTGATAATGATCCAGAAAAAGAAGAATTAGATGCAGTAGATAAAAATGGAGATATAATAAAGGTTAAAATCGATACTTATCCTAAATTAAATGAGACTATTAAAGGTAAAAATAGTGCTCTAGAATTAATATCTAAAATAAATATAAGTAAATATGTTAGATTATATCACTCCCCCTTAAAAACATTTGAATATGATTTAGCGATGGAGGGGAATACCCAAATTATGGCGAAGGCTTTAAAGGATGTGTGGTACTCAAAAAACGGCGAAGTCAAAAATAAATGTGATGAAATAATTGCTGATACTGATAATATAAAATTACAAGAGTATTCAAAGTTTATACATCAAAAAGCAAGTGATAAGAAACTTGGTAAGGGTATGTTTGCTCAGGAGTTGGCGGGAAAGGTAAAAACTCAATATGATCAAATGACATCTCAAGTGTATTTGGACTCCAAAGCTAAAAAAGAGACTTATGAGGAAATTATAAAAATATTTAATGTGCCTAAGTATATATATAATTCTGTTATCTGGGCTTGTGGTGGTGATGTAGGTGAATAAATATGAAATAGAGAATGAAGTGGGAAAAATTTTATGCAATAAAAATAGTCATTTGACATGTGATGAATGTTTTTTAAAAAATAATGATACATATGAAATATGCAGATATGCAAAACATTGCAGAATATCAGAGAAAACACAAAAACAGCTTCAATATATTTCAGCTTCTATAAATGAAAATACATTTTTAGAAGCTTGTCCTGGAAGTGGAAAAACAGAGGTGGTTGGCATGAAAGCTGCCTATGAAATAAAAAGATGGGATAATAGTTCAAAAAGAGGAATTGCTATTCTAACTTTCACTAATGATGCTACTGATGTGATAAAGGAAAGGATTAATCAATTTAGCAAAAAAGCAACTTTTTATCCGCATTTTATAGGGACCTTAAGTAGTTTTATCTATCAATATATTGCTCAACCGTTTGGTTATAGTGAAATTAATTATACAGGCAAAAATGGAGATCATTCTTTAAGATTAATTGATTCAGATTTAAGTATATTCAGTAACCCATGGCTACAAAAATATAAATGTTCAATACCATATATAAGCAAGAGTGGGAGAAGATCTGATATATACGCTCATCAAATATTATTTGATTGGAGCAAAAAGAATTTTTATATAAAGATAGATCAGACTTGTTTATCAATAGGCGAATATTACGAAAGTGAGCAAATGCAGAATCATATTATAGAAAATAGAAAAAAATATAATAACAGCAGGTATTACTCTAATAGTTATTTTTATAATGAATTTCGCAAGTGTAAAGATAATTTTCTTAAAGATGGATTTGTAACATATGAAGATATGAACTCTATTGCATATCAAGTATTGGACAAAGAAAAAATAGCGCAAAAGATATCTACAAGATTTCCGTTGGTTATAGTTGATGAATGCCAAGATTTATCATGGGTGGAAATTGAAATTCTGAACAAGTTAAGGCAAAAGGGAACTATATTACATTTCGTTGGGGATATAAATCAATCTATTTTTGAATTTAAGGAAGTGGCATTAGATTCTCAATATACATCTCATTATCTTGAAACTTTTAAACATTTTGAACTCACTGATAATTTTAGGAGCTGTCAACCTATCGTGGATTTATCTAACAAATTAATTAATTCGGATAATAAAGTACGAGGAATTGAAGAAAATAAGTTTTTAGAAAATAGTATATTATATCTAGAATATAATACAGTGGAAAAAGTGATTAATGAGTATTTAAAAATACTTAGTCGTTTCGGAATATCACAGGACAAGTGTTGCATAATAGTAAAGCAGAATTCATTGAAAAATCAAATATTAGGAAATAAAGATAATGATAAAGAACACTTATTAATATCTGCTATTCAGCTATGGGAAAAAGGTGGCCCAAGTTTTAAGAAAAAATCGTTAGAATACGCGGGAAAACAGATTTCAAAGTGGTTTGAAGGAGGAAATAGCAAAAGTAATTATTATTGTCCTAAAGATATAATTTCATCATTTGCTTGGAGAATTTTTTTAAGAGATATTTTGCTTGATTGTATTATTAATACTAAACTTACAAATTATAATAGAAAATATGGTAAGTGGTATGAAGATGCTAGAAAAGAATTACCGAGCATTATAAAGAAGAACTATTTGAAAATCCAAGAGTATGATAAGATAGAAAGAGATTTTGATAAGATTTTTTCTTCAAGGTGGTATATAGGAAAAAATATACGAGATGATATTTTTATATTTAGTAAAGAATCTAAAATAGACAATTTAGTAAAGATATCAACTGTTCATGGTGCTAAAGGTTGTACCTATGATAGTACTCTAGTTGTATCTAGTAAAACAATTAATAGTGAATCCGGACATTGGAAAAAGCATTGGATAGAAGGAACAGATGAAGATAGGAGAATAGGATATGTAGCAAGCACTAGAGCTAAGTTTTTAATGATTTGGGCTGTTCCACAGCTTAGCAAAGAGGAACGAAAATTAATAGAAAGTTATGGATTTAAAGACGGTAAAAATATAGTTTAATATTTCTTATTAAAATGTGAAAGGATTTGCATTAAGAGTTTGATTTATAAAATAAACGTAAAGATTTAGGGCAATGAAGTAAAAATAAAAAGTTGATAAATTTGGACTTAATAGTCATATTATAAAAACTAAATATAGAATGATACAATATAACCAGTTGTTTTAAGATTTATCTTTTTAATTTTAAATATTTTTCTTAAATAAATCTTCTATACTAACATTTAAGGCATTAGCTATGGCTTTGATTTCATAGTCAAGCAGATTTCTAGTTTGAGATTCAATTCTTGAAATCATGGGTCTATCTATCTCAATGCCTTGAATATTAAGTCTTGCCGTTAGTTGCTCTTGAGTGATTTTTTTATTTATTCGTAGATATTTTATTCTTTGCCCAATGATATTCTTTTGCTTCAATCTTACCATCCTCAAAATTAAGAAATTATGTATTAATTTTATATGAAAGAAAATACTATAATGTGTGAAAATCACACATTATAGTATTTTTTAAAAATTTTTTTAAGGATGGAGATATGTATGCAGAGATTTAAGCCACAAGTAAAAGATATATCCTTATATAAAGAAATAGCCCAAAATATTGTAAATCCATTAGAGATATTACGAGAAGGAATTAGCAATTCTCATGATGCCGAGGCAAAAAATATATCTATAATATTAGACAGAAATTCCTCAGGAAACTTTGTAGTTGAAATACAAGATGATGGCAAAGGAATGGAATTAGATAATATACATAGATTCTTTAATATGGGCGATTCAGATAAAGCTTTAATAGGAATAGGGGAGAAAGGATTAGGAACAAAAACCTATTTTAAGAGTAAAAGAATAACCATATATACGCAAACAGAAGATAATGAAGCATATAAGGCTGTTATGGAAACACCTTGGGAGGCATTATGTAATAATATACTTCCAGAATATAGTGTGGAAAGATATGAATCTAAAAGTGGAAATAAAGGAACTACAATTTTAATAGAGGATTATGTAATCGATAACCCAGAAAAGTATTTTAATTTTGAGATTGTAAAAGATTATGTTCTTTGGTTTACCGCAGCAGGTAGTTTCAAAACTTATTTTGCAAATTATATGGAATTACATAAATATATAAGTAATATGCAGATAGCACCTAGGATTTTAATTCAAGATAGAATAAGTAACATTAAAGAAGAAATAGCAGGAGTCCATCAATTTTCAGAACCTCAAGAAGATCCTAGAAAAGATTTTAGCGAACCAATTTATAAAAGGACAGTAAATTATTGTAGGCATTTTGGACCATTTCACAAACCAACAAATATTGATGGAGAATTTGTGTCTTTTGAAATTTATGGTACTATATCAGGGGTTAATCGTAGAAGGAGTATTGCAAAATTGCGACAAGGAGAGACTCTAAAGTCAAGGTTCGGAATATATTTAGCGAAAGATTTTATACCATTTACAAAGAAAAATGATTTGATTTCAGATCCTAATGTTCATCACTTTCATTTATTAGTTAATTCCCAAGCTTTTGAGTTAACAGCAGATAGAAATAATTTATCAAATATTAATGATAAAAAGGTTAAATGGGTTTTGGAAGAAGCTAAAAAGGTAATTAATGAATGCATTATACCTCTAGCAAATGAAGGGTATTTTAAAATGAGAAAGGCAGAGGAAGCTTTATATGAGATAGGCGAAAAGCAAAGAAAAATTATTCAGAGAGTAGAATCTTTTAATGAACTGGCAAATCTTAATATTGATTCAATTCCAATAATTAAAAGACCAGATAATGAATCACAGGTGGCTCTGTTATTTACTGCATTAATGTCAAATAAAGATACTAAAAAGCTAGTTAAAGGTATTAGTAAAATTGGGCATTATTCGCACCAATCTTCTACTGATATGATATGCATAGATAATAATAACAATAGGGTATTGGCTGAAATAGAATATATATTGAGCAATTTGTTTAAGCATGATCACCCATTTGATACATTTGATTATGTAATTTGTTGGAGGGTTGATCTACTTGTGAATGAGAAGAGAACATTAGCAGATGGAAATACTTTATGCTTAATAAGAGAAAATGATGAATGGATGTTAAAGTATGGCGCAAGAAAAATAATTCCTGTAATAGAGTTAAAAAGTATAATAGATGCATATAATAATCATAGTAATAAAGCTACTTCTACAAATATGTAAAGATAAATATCAAAAGATATTTATCTTTACATATTTACAAAGAAAATTTAATTATAACTTTGTACTATAATTAAATTTATCGCTATTAATAAATTTGTGGTAGATCTTCATATTTTTATCATATAATTTGGACCAATTTTACAAAGTAAAATTAAGTGGCATTATAGGAGGAAAAACTAATTGAGAAAAAGGCACATTACAATCATGTTCTTAGTTGTTTTTCTTTTGTTGTCCAAATTTATTTTAATGCTGCACCAATATCTACGCAACAGGTCGAACTAGAATAAAACAAGGATTTATTAAAGGATGCACAAAATAAAAGAAAAAAACTATGTACATTAATGAAAATTCTAGCTATCTTAAGATTATATTGGAATCTAAAAATCAAGAAAAACAAATTCAGATAAAAATAGATAAATCTCAACAACTAGTAAACTCAACACTTTTTGAAATAAATAAAATTAAAGGCACATAGCCTGAACATGTTCTGTTGAGAGGACCAGTAATTTCTTATGATAGCGATATAATAGCATATGCGAGCCTGTGAAAAAAAGTCTGTAAAAGCAGCTTTCTATGATAAAATATAAATATCATAGGAGGCTGTTTTATTATGGGAAAAAGAAGAGAAACACTGAGTGAAGGAAAGAAGAACATTATTGCTGCGTTGCTAGATGAGTATGACATTCAGTCCGCTGAAGATATTCAGGATGCATTAAAGGATCTGCTAGGAGGCACAATACAATCTATGCTAGAAGCTGAAATGGACGATCATCTAGGATATGCACCTTATGAGCGTAGCGCTGGTACAAATGCAAGAAATGGCAAGAAAAACA
>NZ_JACTOJ010000024.1:0-72457 GCF_032335695.1 Clostridium sp. 19966 | reverse complement strand
GGTCCGGGGTTCGAGTCCCTGAAGGTCCACCATTTGGGGGTTTAGCTCAGCTGGGAGAGCACCTGCCTTGCACGCAGGGGGTCAAGGGTTCGAATCCCTTAATCTCCACCATAGTAAGCCATGAACGCTAGTTCATGGCTTTTTATTTTTGTTTTTTATTATTTGGATATGTTTTAAAATATATAATTATGTTAAAATCTATATGTAAAAAGCTTTTTTATACAATGATAGGAGATATAAAGTTGGCTATATATAGAATAAAGCAGTTTTTTTGGGCTTTCTTTAGCAAGATAACAGAGGACGATATTAAATTCATAAATGAAAAATTGAATATAGACGAAAGAGAATATTTTTTTAGACTTTCTAAAGGAGAAGTAAAACATTGCATAAGAATTGCTAAGGCTATTGATGAAAATTATTATGAGTTTTATAAGAATACGGATGACAAAAATCATAAAAAAAACATTGTGAAAGTAGCACTTATGCATGATATAGGTAAGATAAATAAAAGACTAAACATAATAGATAAATCTATATTGGTTATTCTAGGTAAAATAACAAGAAATAGAATAAAAAAATACTCCAATATAAAAAAGATAAATGTTTACTACAATCATGCTGCTATGGGTGAACCTATACTAAGAAAATTAAATTATGATGAATATTGGATTGATGTAATAAAAAATCATCATAAGCATAATCAAGTAAAGAATAAAGATATTTTAGTTTTGCAGCATTTTGATAATATGAATTAGGTATATTTTAAAAGGATGTGGATGTTTTTATGAATTCCAGTGAAAGAAGAAAGTACGTTTTAAATAAATTAACACATTCCAATGACCCACAAAAGGGAAGTTCCTTAGCAGAAGAAATTGGAGTTACCAGACAGGTTATAGTTAAGGATATCGCTATTTTAAAGGCTGAAGGAAATACCATAATAGCAACCCCAAACGGATATATAATGCCTGTTCTAAAAAGCAATACAATAACAAGGCTTATTGCAGTAAATCATAAAA
The DNA here is from genome assembly GCF_032335695.1 of Clostridium sp. 19966. NCBI lineage: Bacteria > Bacillati > Bacillota > Clostridia > Eubacteriales > Clostridiaceae > Clostridium > Clostridium sp. 19966. The sequence continues at coordinate 71,441 of NZ_JACTOJ010000024.1, read as the reverse complement.
AGGAAGATATCGAGAATGAGCTTAATATTATTGTAGAAAATGGAGCGGCTATTATTGATGTTATAGTAGAGCATAGCGTGTATGGTGAAATAAAAGGTATGCTAATGATTAAAAATAAGAATGATGTATATAAATTTATGGAGAGGTTCAATAAATATAATGCTCAGCCAATATCAGAGCTTACTGGTGGAGTACATGTGCACACCATAGAGGCAGAAAATGCAGAAATAATAGAGAGGGTAATAGAAGAGCTCACTAAAAAGGGGTTTATAGCAAGGGATTAATGAAGGATTTGGAGGGGTTTACATGGATTATGATGTTTTGATATTAGGTGGTGGAATCATAGGCTGTGCGGTTGCCTATGAGCTTTCCAAGTACAGTTTAAATGTGGCTCTTATTGAAAAGGATTATGATATAGCAGATGATGTTTCCCTTACTAATACCGCTATAGTATATGATGGTATGGAGAGCAAGGATGATTTAATGGCAAAATTAGAATTTATGGGAAATCTTAAATTTGATGAAATAAGCAATAAATTTAGCATACCATTTCAAAGAAAAGGCTCGTTAATGATTGCCGAGGGGAAAAACGGAGAAATTAAAATTGAGCAAATGTATCAAAAGGCAATAGAAAGAGGAATGGATTATGTAAGACTTTTAAAAGGATATGAAATAAGGGAGATTGAACCCAATATTAGCGAAGATGTAAAGATGGCTTTATACTCACCTAATACAGGGGTGATATGCCCTTATGATCTGGCTATAGCATATGCAGAGGTTGCTTTTGATAACGGTGTTATTTTTAAATTAGAAGAAGAAGTGATAGATATAGAAAAAATATCTAGGGGAGTTAGAGTTACAACAAATAAAAACAAATTTACCTGCAGGATGGTGGTTAATACTACTCCAGTAGATAACTACAGTATTTATACTCAGAAAAGTTCAAGATTTCATCAGTACAAATATTTAAATTACTTTTTGTTAAATAAAGAAAATACAGAATTTTATTCAAATAATATATTTTGCATGATGGAAAATGGGGATGAATTAATATATACTAAATCTCCTCTAGGTAATGGGGTAGGATATGTAAAGACGGATGAGCCTATAGATGTGAAAGAATCAGTAAAAAGAAGTAAATATATATTAAAAGAAAATGAAGAAAAAAAAGTGGACAGTTTTTATATATCTAATTACTACAAGGATAATATTATTATAGATGATAGTTTTATAAGGAATGGATACATAAATATTACTGGAAAAAGCTATGCTGAGATAACTATGACTCCATACATAGCTGCAATGGTTGTAGAGACTATTACAAATAATATTCCTTGTAAAGCTAAGAAAGACTTTAATGATAGAAGGAGACCTTTGTACAGATTTAAGGAGCTTTCTGATGAAGAAATGAATGAAGTAATAAAAATGGACAGTATGTACGGAAAAATGATATGCGTATGCAGCAAAGTTACAGAAGGAGAAATTGTGGATTCCATAAGGAGACCTTTAGGAGCTAGAACTGTTGAGGGTGTAAAACGAAGAACAGGTGCTATAGTAGGAAGGTGTAGGGGAGCGTATTGCATAAATAAAATTATTGAGATATTGGCAAGAGAAACAGGGAAACCTATGATGGATATAGTAATGGACTCTAAGAAATCAAAAATAGTTCTAAATAGAATCAAAGAGTTTGATAGTATGTGAGGAGTGGTATAAATGATTCAATATAGTATTGAACAGAATCATAATAAAGAAATTTTTACTTCTACTGTTAGAATAAAAGGAAGTTCAGGAGTAAAGGTGGTACCAGTAAAAAGCAGCAAGCCAATAGAAAAAAGTCTTTGGTTTGAATGTTCAAAGGCCTTGGGAAGGCTTTATGCAGGAATTCCCATAAGAATGGGAGAGACTGTGTGCAAAAATATACTTAATACAGGTGCGGATATAATATGCACTAAAACTATAGAAAAATTATAACGATAATATGAATATTTTAAAACATAGCCTTCCGAACTGAAGGAAGTTTTAAATCAGGGTAAAAATCAACACTGATTTAAAACAGAACAAAAAAAAATAAAGATTTTATAGATATTAAAAACTTTTTTGTTGACATAATGCTCAACCGTTGTTATAATATTATTTGTCTGATGCAGACGTGGAAAGATGGTCGAGTTGGTTTAAGGCACCGGTCTTGAAAACCGGCGTGCGGGCAACCGCACCTAGGGTTCGAATCCCTATCTTTCCGCCATTTAATTTTATAGTTTTGTATATTAGTAGGACTTGGAGAAATACTCAAGAGGCCGAAGAGGCGCCCCTGCTAAGGGCGTAGGTCGGGTAACCGGCGCGAGGGTTCAAATCCCTCTTTCTCCGCCACAAAGGTTGTTGCAAGTTTTGCAGCAACTTTTTTAGTTCTATAGATAATTTTGTTAAAAATGTTGGGAACAATTTTAGATATGATGAATATATTATTACTATGTTTGCAATAATGCGATTTATAGAAATTTATTATATTCATTGATTGGTGGGACGAATGAGCCCGGTATATTGGGACTGTTGAGCCCGGTAATAAGCACCAAGAGGAATCTTGGTGCTTTATTCCTTTTTGACTAGCCTAAAGAGAAAATATTTTTTTTAATCCATAATGTACAATAAATTTTTTATTAAAATTTGCTGAAGAGTAGTCATCATCTATATAGGACCAGGAGTACCTATATTTTTTTGATGGTACTGATGAAAAAGTACGCCAGCTATTGCCTAATACTCCAAAGTTGTATAAAAAATTTATGCACTCCTTTAAATCGTTAATATTTGGATACTGTTTTACATTTTGATTGAAATATTTTTCTAAAAGTGAAAAATCAAAAGTTTGATGTCCTAAATCTGATATCAGATTTAGAGAATCTTTAGTATAAGAGCAGTCATGATGATTGCTAAGTTCGTTCAATAATTCTGTGTAGAACCATTTAGAATATTTAGCATTACATTTTTTAAAAAGATTAGCTCCGAAAAAAGTACAGTTAGGATATTCGTTGATTATTATATTTAAGTAAGCAATAATATCCCTTGGTCTGCCGAAGCTGTAATCCAGTAAATAATTTATAACTGTTTTTCCATCAATACTATCAGGAAAAAGAAGGCTATAAAGATCATGCTTATTTAAGGAACTATATTCGGGAACAGAATTTTGAATTTTTGTAAGCACTAAATTCATTAATGAATGATTTTCTGGCACCGTAAAGTATTTATCTATCCAATAGAGCTTAACTTCACTATCTGTGGTTAGCTTATTTAAATTACTGGAGTTCATCTGAAGTGCGGACAATATATCTGACCTTATGAGAGTAATAATTTTGCAGCCTTTCGAATTTGATGCACAAAACTCGTGATTTATGTCCTTAGCTGCTTCTAAAAGAGCTATCAAAAGCCTGTTATAAAATTTATTGTCAAGAATGCTGTTGTCTATTTGATCTAGGTCATCATAAATGATTATTACTCTTGTATATTTTAAGCAAGGAATGATAAGCTGCTCAATCTCTTGAAGAATCTGATAATAATCCTTTTTTTGGTAAACTGATGTGATGCTTCGAGAATCCTCCATAGAAGATTTTATATTCAGAAAGTCAGATATTTTGTTGTTTAAGTCATTACTAACCTTTAAACCATTGGAAGTAGTGAAGTTAACCTTTGAATAGTTGCCTGATGGATATCTTATTTTGAATATGCTTTTAATTTTTTTTATATTATTAGAATATTTAATGAAATGTTTAAATTTTTCGTATGAAGATATATTTGAATAGTTTAAAATACTAGATCTATTAGCTATAATAAGTTTGCATATTTCATAAAACATTGTCCATTTGAAGAAAACAGTTAGTTCATAATCTTCAAAATTTCTATAACCCAGCTCCATAAGCCTTTGTAAATTAAAGTCCTGCAATTTTATAATTTTGCAAAGAGCTCCCTTTTGACCTTCTACTTTTTCTATATATTTTGAAAGAATAGTTTTGCCTGTGCCCTTTTTACCTGACAATATAAACTTATGTGGATCATTAACTATCTGGTTATATTTATCTTCATCCTTGTAAAAAATGTTCTCAAAATCTAACCTTTCAGCTTCAAGTTCACCATCAGCATAGCCAATAAAAATATGGTTTAGTTTTACCTTTTCCTTATCATACATAAAATTCACCAACCTAAAAATAAGTATTGGTATATAACAATTATATTAGTAAAGAAAAGCTTTTACAATAAAATAATAAAAACAATCTGTTAATTTTTTCCGAAAACATAATATGATCAGTATTGAAATATATTTACAACGCTTCAATAATGATGTAATATATATGGAATATAATCATTTATTTTGAGGGGTAGTACTATGAATGAATTTAATCTTTATGTCTCTTTTGATTCTTGGTATAGAGAAAAGCCAGATGCGGTTATAAAAGGTAATATGGTAGAAAAAAATGAAAAATATATTGAAATATTGGATTCAGAGGGATATACTCAAATATTTAATTTGGACAAGATCTTCTCTATAACCTATAAAAAAGGAGAGTACCTTTATTGAGATTAGAGCAGGTTAACTTATTAGAGCTATATCACAAATGGCTTAGCAATGCAGGTTATTTTGAGTGCTATGTAAGAACAAGTGTATTTGCTACCGCTAAACATTATAAGGAATTTCAGTTAGATGAAAGTAATATTAGCTCTGAGCTTTATTATAAAGTATGCAGCATTTTGAAGAAATATGATGAAAAAGAAACTATTTTCTTATTAGATTTTCCAGATAGTGAAGCAATAAAGCTAGCTTATTTTATAAATAATAATTTAGCTATAAAGCCTATTTTGACTTTTAACATGCTGCTGCATGATTATGGTTTAGTGGGTTCTAAGGATTTTGTAAATGCATTAGTGGTATGCGGTAATAAATTAAAAGAGATAGATCCAAAAGGATATGCTTTTATTTTAGATTACTATAGATATAGAGAGTTTGAAGAGGAAGCTTACTTAAAGGGTTTTAACAATCAGTATGAGGTATCAGATGAAGTGCTTCCTGAGGCAGGTTTGCTTAAGAACTTAGGATATAAAAAAATTGTTTATGTGAGTGTAGATAAAGAAAAAGAAGATATATTAAATTACTTAAATTATTTAAAAGATAATAAATTCCTTATAGAAAAATATATGTTGGAGATGGGTGTCTGAAAATGGATAGGGATAAAATTAAAAATCTTCTTAAAGCAAATAAAGCTTCTGCTATTGCTTTGGCAGTAGCTTTAGTTGTAGTAAATCCTTTAGGGCTTACTGCCTGCCAAAAACAGCAGCCTCAGGATGACGATGAGGAGCAGCAGCAGAATTATACTGGGGGAAGCGGAGGAGGATGGTATTATAATTCAGGGTCTTCTTCTAAAAGCAGTGATGGTGGAACTTGGTCTAGCGGTCATTCCAGTTCTTCAGGTTATTCTGGAGCCCACGGCGGAAGCTCAGCAGGTTAAAAGATTATGAAAAAGCATAGAGAACTAGTTGAAAAGCTGCTCTTTGAATACTTTATGATAAGTTCAAGAAGAGAAAATGAAATTTTTTCTCCAGTGCCTCACTATATTGAAAAAGAAAAACTTCAAAGTCTTAAGGAATATGGAGAAACTCTGCATGGACTTGTACTTAAAATAATTAAAGGTATAAATGATGAGCATGCCTATTTTAAAAATTATATAGATGAATTTCCTTATAGAGAGAAATTATTTTCTATGAGCCATGAATTAACGCCTATATTTTGGACGAGATATGATGGTTTCATAAAAGAGGATGGAAGGATTTTTTATTCTGAATTTAACTATGATAAGCCCTGTGCCCAAAGAGAGATTCTATATACAGGTAAACAGAAGCTAGAATACAACCCTAATTGTGAATTTGAGGATAAATTTAAAAATTCTTTTTATGATATAGTCAAAGCTTATTTTTCAGAGCACGAGAAAATAAATGTGGGAATACTTATAGATCCTTGCCACTATGAAGAGCATAACCTAGCACATTTGTTTAAGGATATGCTGGATACAGAAAAAATAAGCTGCATAATTGTTGGACCTAAGAATTTATATGTTAAAGAGGAAAAGGTATTAGCTTTTGAATCAAAAATTGATATAATACTCAGGCTTTACCCTACAGAGTTTTTTTATGAAATAAAGGATATTGAGAAGATACTGGATTTATATGATAGAGGAAAAGTAGTAATAGTAAATGACCCTAGAGTGATAATTGGACAGGCTAAGAGTATTTTTGCATACCTTTGGGAGCTGGCTAGAAGTAAGACTTATATGCTTACTGATGAAGAGCTACAGGCGGTTAGAGAGGCTATACCCTATACGGAGATGTTCTCTTACAAAAATAAGCAGGATTTACTTATAAATAAAGATAAATATGTTATTAAAGCTGTATTTGGAAGGTATAGTGAGGAAGTATACATAGGTTTATTTTATAATTCAGAGGAATGGGAGCAGATAATAGAATATGTTAATGGAAGTTCTAAGTTACATATAGTTCAAGAGTTTTGCAGCATAAGAAAGGATATATCCTATAAGTATGTGAGCATTGATGCTACAGCACCCTTTGAATGTTACGGCAATTTTGGCATATACATGATAGAGGGAGAATTTTCAGGCTGCTGCGTAAGGTGGAATGAGGATTACCTTACCAGCGATGATAGCACTTGGATAACGGCTATAGGCACCGTGGATAAGCCTTTTGCAATAAAGACCTGGGTAGAGGCTGATAGAAGAAAAGCTCTGTGGAAAAAGGTATATGAAGAGGCGATGATAAACTACGGCTTTACTGGGGGCTACACTGGCATGTGGGAATATTTCTCTTTGGATACAGTAATAATGCAGAAATATATGGAAGAAAAAATAAAGCATACGGCTAATTCTATAGCAGGAATCTTAAAAAAAACTCAAGCCTTAGTCATTGAAAATAGTGCCATATTTTTACCTATATTAGGTATCGATATGAGCTTAGAAAAGCTTATAAAAAGCGGATACACTGATGTACTTTGTGCTATAGGACGCATGGATTTTGTCATAGATGAAGGCGGAAAACTAAAGCTATTGGAGTTCAATTCAGAAACTCCAGCAGGACTAATTGAAGAAATAGCTTTAGGACCTATCATAAAGAAGAAGCTGAATATAGATTATAAAAATCCATCAGAAAAATTAAAAGATAAAATAAGGAAAAATATAGAGAAAATTATATCAGATTATAGTAAAATAAAAGATATAAAAACTATAGGCTTTTTAACCTCCACCTATTATGAGGATTGGTATACAACTTCTATAGTGAAGGAGGTAGTATCAGATTTACCTTATGATATGGTCATTGGAAGCATAGATGATGCCAGAGTTAAGGATGGACATGTATATATTTATGGTAAAAAACTTGATGCAGTATATAGATACTATCCTCTGGACTGGTTCTGCAGTGAAGAATTTAAAGGCTTTATAGATTCTTTTCAATACGGAACCCTAAGCATAAATCCACCCCATACCATAATAACTCAAAATAAGGCCATATTTGTACTTATATATGAATTATTGAACCAGGGCTTTTTCGATGAAAGGGAAAAATGCATAATTGAAGAGTATATTCCTAAAACCTATTTTACAGCAGATAAGCTTAAAGAATTTGATTATTGCGTAAAGCCTTTACTTGGAAGAGAGGGTGAAGGGGTAAGGTTTAAGCATGAAATTGATAAGGCACCAGAAGAGGGCTATATATATCAGGAAAAAATAAATGTGGCACATATAAGTTCTAATTACTATAATGCCTTAGGCTGTGAAAGAGAAATAGGGTATCCCATATTTGGTGCCTTTATTGTGGGAGATGAATATGCAGGAATATATACGAGAGTAGGGACCCAGGTTACGGATAGGTTCGCTCACTATTTCCCCATATATGTGAAATAAATTGGTTGAGCCTTATACAGGATTTATAATAAATGTAGTTTAAGTAAGAGTTATAAAGTAACACTTATTTAAAATAGAGTCAAAATTTATTTTTAAGGAGAGGAATTACATATGGATTTATTAAAAAATTTAGGAGTAAGCGCTTTATTTGGATTTCTTGGTATAGTTATATTAATAGTGGGTTATAAATTGTTTGACTGGGTTATTCCGCTAGACTTCAACAAGGAGCTTGAAAAAAATAATTTGTCAGTAGCAATAGTTATTGCAGCAATGTTACTTGGAATAGCTTTGATAGTAAGTCATGTGGTAGCATAAACATAATTGGAAATATTAAAAGCGGCGTAATGCCGCTTTTTACTTATATAATAATAGGATACTTGTTTCTTTCTTCGGTAAAGCGGCATTGAAATATCATATAGCCAAAAACATTTAAGAGCCATACCAGAGCAATCCAGCCTTTCGGATAACCTGCATAGGACATATTATAGCTTGCTCCAATTCCAAAGGATATCCAGTAAATCAATAAAAAAGTAATAGCCACCATGAAGTATTCATAGCTAAAAACCTTATATCTGAAAAGAGCATCCACGGTGGTATCTGAATTAGATACGGTGTAGTAATCATGATGAGTACGATAAGTGAAGAAAAAATTTGATTTTTTTTCTGTAAAATAGTATTTATTTATGTTTTGCTGCTTTGAAGAATAAGTATATGAGAAATCAGTACCAATATCGTTTATATGAAAAGTGTCATAGCTATATAAGGCTCCTGCTTCTACATACCACCTATTGTCAACAAATTTCTTAAGAGAGTTTTCCATGTTGCTGGTTATTAATTCGTTATTTGTTCCTATATTATCTTTTATTATAGGATAAGATTTTGAAAAAAAGGTAGAGCCTATAGTAATAAAATTATGGAAACAACCAGCTACAAGCATTAGAATAGCTATTATAGAGGTAATGAGAGCTATTTTAAAGTATTTTTTTTCTGGATGCTTACCCTTCTTTTTTAAATCTTTAATTTGGTTTTTAAGAAATTTATCTTTATCACATTCTTCTATGGTAGCTTTAAGTGCATCATCTATGCTGAGACCTTCTTGAAGCATTTCTTCTATCATAACTGCTAGACTTAATTTAAGATTTTCCTTAAAAGCATAAACGTCTTTTCTATATTCATTTAGATCTTTAGTTACATTGTCCGCATATTTAGAAACACTTAGAAATGCGTTTTGATCAAAATAGAAGTTATCCATAAGCAAGCTTCCTTCCTAAAAAATTATAGTTAAATTATAACATCCCAGTTATTTTACTACAACAACCATAATAGCCAAGGAATATAAAATCATAATTTTTTAATCTTTAGAAAACAATATGTAAAATTGAAATGGGGAGGAATAGATGTGAATGAAGAGAATTTTATTATTAACCGTAATTGTAATTTTTAATTTATCCATATTTACCAGTTTTTCGTATATCAAAGAGGAAGAAGCTTATGGCATCATGACAATAGTTTTAAATGAGGGAAGAGTTACTCATTATTATAAATATAATTTGATTAATAAAAAATATAAGGAAATTTATAAAAAAGCTGATAATGATTATTCATGTGGAAAGATAACAAAGGACTGTAAAACTCTTTATTTTACTCACAAAGGAGATGATAAACAGAATGAATTGTATAAATTTGATATAGCGAGTTCAAGGATATCTAAAGTCACTAAGGATTTAAAAGTAGATATATTTGATATAGGGAGAGATAAAATATTTTTAAGATGCAGAGAGAAGAAACATAAAAACAACAATTTGGCTATTTTAAAGTTGCCCTCAAATAGCATAAAGATATGCAATGAAGAGGAGTTGGATTCAGATATATACCACCTTCAATACAATAGTTTTAATCACAAGCTATATACCATAGAGAGATCAAAAAAGGAATTGCTTGAAGCTAACCTATCAAAGCTTCCAACTCATAAAATAGTCCAGTACAATGAAGAAGGTGAAAAGGAAAAAGAATTATTTGAAATTAAGGGTTTTATAAAAAGAAGCTCAGTTTCTAAAGACGGAAGTAGAGCCTTAGTTTCAGTTTCTTTTGGTCCCTTTGATTATAAAATTTATTTAATAGATTTTGAAAAAAGGCAGCAGTCAGTAGTTTTAGAATCAACAAATTCATTGAAAATATCAAAGGCTTTATTCTCTCCAAAGGAAAAGGGCTTTTACTTTTTGGGAAGTAATAAAGAATTTAAGATAATTGATGAGAATGCACAGCAGATAGTTAGAAGCAATGCTGTATTTTACTACGATTTTTCAACTAAAAAAATTAGTGAAGCTTTTTATGAAGCTTCGGGGTTTATAAATGAATTTACTATAGCTTATTAATTTAGTAGGCTATTTTTTTAGGCTCTTGTTTATATACACAATTTGTTAGGCTATAATTATAAGCAGGATATTAATTAATAGGTGGTGACATTATGAGCCTTAGATTTATATACGGCAGAGGGGGATGCGGTAAGAGCCATTTCTGTCTTGAAGATATAAAAGGTCATATAGATAAAAAAGATAAAGAAAAACTAGTAATGCTTGTACCAGAGCAGTATTCCTTCCAAGCTGAAAGAAATCTTCTAAGAACTGTAGGGGCCGCCGGAATCATAGAAGCTGAGGTTCTGAGCTTTAAGAGAATGTGTCACAGAGTCTTTAATGAGGTGGGAGGAGTAACCCTAAAAAGGATAGATGAAGCAGGAAAGAACATGCTTCTATATAACATCATAGATGAGATAAAGGATGAGCTTAAGATATTTAACAAGGCCAGCAGGCAGCAGGGTTTTATAGACGTAGTTGCAGAAACCATAAAGGAATTTAAAAGATACAAAATTTCCCCGGAAATGCTGGGAGACACTATGAGCGACTTGCAGGATGATGAATTAAAATATAAACTCACCGATTTAAAATACATATATGAGGTATTTGATAATGCACTGCATAAGGATTATATGGATGGAGAGGATGAGCTGAATTTATTGTCAGAAAAAATAGATAGCTGCCATATTTTTGATGGGGCTGAAATTTGGATAGATGAATTTTCTACCTTTACTCCTCAGCAGTATGCGGTTATAGAAAAACTGATGAAAAAATGCAGAAGAGTTAATGTGGCTTTATGCTGCGATAGATTAGAAGGAACCTATGATAATACAGATGTATTTTCTGTAGTTAAGAATACGGAAAAGAAGCTTTTAAGGCTGGCAGCAGATAATAATATCTCCTATGATAATCCGGTGGACTTAAATAAGGAATGTGCTCCTAGGTATAAAATCAGCAGCGAGCTTCAGCATCTTGAAGCACATTTCTTTTCCTTTCCATTTAAATACTATAAAGCTGAAACTGAAAAGCTGAGATTATATAAAGCTCAGAACAGCTATGAGGAAATAGAGCAGGCAGCCAAGGATATCGTAAAAATGGTTAGAGACAATAATTATAGGTACAGAGATATAGCAGTGGTTTGCAGAGATTTAAACAGCTATGAAAGAATAATAGCTGCCATATTTAATCAATACCGTATACCTTATTTCATGGATATGAAGAGGCAGGTTACCTCCAATCCTTTAGTCATAATGATAAGCTCCATATTTGAAATATTTACTCGAAGTTGGTCTTATGAAGCTGTATTTAGATATTTAAAAACAGGACTCACAGACATAGCTAGAGAGGACATAGATTTGATAGAAAATTATGTGCTGGCTAACGGCATAAAAGGTAAGAGATGGACGGAAGAAGAGAGATGGAACTATAAGTTAAACTATGGGGAAGATAACGATGAAGTAGGTATCTATGAAAGTGAAATTCTAGAGAGGATAAATAATACAAAGGAGAAGATAGTGGAGCCTATAAGCAGGCTGCAAAGCAATATAAAGGGTGATGGAACCATAAGGAATATGTGCATAGCTCTATATGATTTTATGCTAGAAATAGGTGCCCTAGAAAAGATTGAAAGCTGGTCAGATGAATTCAGAGAAAGAGGAGAAGTGGAGCTTTCAAGAGAATATGAGCAAATCACTGATATAGTTATGGGAATCTTTAATCAGATAGTAGAGGTTATGGGAGAGGAAAAGGTAAGCCTGGATAAGTTTATGAAGATGATATCTGTGGGCTTTGAAAAGCATGAAATGGGACTTATACCCGTATCCTTGGATGAGGTCATGATAGGTGACATAGCAAGAATAAGAAGCCAGGATGTAAAGGCTCTTTACATAATTGGAGTTAATGATGGAGTATTTCCTAGAGCTTCCAGAGAAGAGGGAATACTATCGGATAAGGATAGGAATATATTGAAGGAAAAAGGTGTGGAGCTGGCGGCAGATACTAAGACTCAGTCCTTTGAAGAGCAGTATTTAGTATATACTACACTTACTACAGCTTCAGAGTTTATGATGCTTTCCTATCCTATATCTGATTTTGAAGGAAAAACCTTGAGACCTTCCATAGTAGTTTCAAAGCTTAAGAAGCTTTTTCCCAGGCTTCAGGAAGATAGTGAGCTTTTAGCCATAAGCAAAGATAAGCTGGACCACATATCTGTTCCAGAGCCTACTTTCAACAGACTTATAGCTGCGGTTAGAAAGCAGCAGGATGGAGAAGAGGTGCAGGAGGAAATATGGGGAGCTGCCTACAACTGGTTCGACAGCCAAAAGGAATGGAAGATGAAAGCTTCTAGAATCTTTGAAGGACTTAAATACAGCAATGTGCCAGAGAAGGTAAGCAGCGATAAAATAAGAAAACTATATGGAGCCCCTCTATATTTAAGTGTTTCAAGGCTTGAGCAATATGCACAGTGCCCCTTTGCCTATTATCTAAAATATGGATTAGAGGCGAAAGATAGGAAGGTGTATGAATTCTCATCTCCTGACTTTGGCAGCTTTATACATAATATATTGGATAAGTTTACGGACACAGTTAAGCTGGAAGGCATGGAGTGGAAGGATATTGATAAAGCTTGGTGCGAAAATACGGTGGAGCTTTTGGTGGATAATGAACTTAATATGAAGAACAATTTTATATTAAACAGTTCTGCCAGATATAAGAATGTGACTCACAAGCTTAAGAGGATACTCACAAGGTCTGTTAATGTTATGGTAGAGCACATAAAGAGAAGCAGCTTTGAGCCTTTAGCCAATGAATTGATATTTGGAAAGGGTGGGGATCTTCCTCCTATAAAGCTTAAGCTTCCAAGTGGAGATGATGTACTTTTAAGAGGAAGAATAGACAGGGTAGATTCCATGGATATGGATGGAGAAGTGTATTTCAGAGTTGTGGATTACAAATCTGGAGCTAAGAAATTCTCTCTTTCCCAGGTTTACTATGGTCTTCAGCTTCAGCTTTTAGTATATTTAGATGCTCTTATAACTAACTCTAATAAATATGTAGAAAAACAGTCGCTTCCAGGAGCTGTTTTATACTTTAAGGTAGATGATCCAATGATTATGGGATCACCTGACATGACGGATGAAGACATAGAGAAAGAGATTCTTAAAAAGCTTAAAATGAGCGGCCTTTTGCTTAAAGATGCTAAGGTAGTAAAAAATATGGATAATAAAATGAGTGGCTTTTCCTTAATAATACCTGCCAGAATGAACGCAGGAGATACCTTGGGAAGCACTCCATCCACCATAACCATGGAGCAGTTTGACATCTTAAGAAAATATGTAAGGGATACTTTGGCTAGTCTCTGTGAGGATATAATAAGCGGAAATATAGATATAAAGCCTACCAAGGAAAAGAATTTTACTGCTTGCGCTTATTGCTCTTTCGCGGCTATATGTCAGTTTGATCCTTCTATGAATAATAACAAATACAGATATGTTAACAAGAAAAGCGATAAGGAATTGTGGCAGCTTATGACAAGGGAAGCGGAAGGGGAGGAGGAAGAAAATCATGGGGAATAAATGGACTCCTGAGCAGCAAAAGGCTATTGATACAAGGGGAGGAAATCTTCTGGTGGCAGCAGCTGCAGGTTCTGGAAAGACAGCGGTATTAGTAGAAAGAATAATAAAAATAATAACCTCTGAGGAGAATCCTGTGGACATAGATAGGCTTTTAGTAGTTACCTTCACTAATGCTGCAGCGGCAGAAATGAGGGAGAGGATAGGTGATGCTATTTCAAGAGAGCTGGATGTGCATCCAAATTCTAAGGTTTTGCAGAGGCAGCTTACTCTTTTAAACAGGTCTAATATAACCACAATGCATTCTTTTTGCCTAGATGTTATAAAAAACAATTTTCATCATATAGATTTAGATCCTAATTTTAGAATAAGTGATGATACAGAGGCGGTTTTATTAAAGCAAGAAGTGCTTCAGGATCTTATGGAGGATAAGTATGAAGATGGAGAGGAAAGTTTCCTAAGGCTTGTGGAATGTTTTGGAGGCTCAAAGGATGATGCTCCATTAACTGAACTCATAAACAGCTTATACAGCTTCTCTATGAGCGGTCCTTGGCCTCATAGATGGCTTAAGGAAAAAGCGGAGGAGTTTAAGGAGGCTGAAAGCTTGGATATAACCTCTACTCCTTGGGGAAAGCTTCTTCTTGAAAGCATTAAAATAGATGTTTTCAGCAGCGGAGAAAATATTGCTGAGGGCATAAAGCTGGCAGAGGATTCACCAGGGCTTGAGCCATATTTAGAAACCTTAAGAGGAGATATGATAATAATAGAAAATCTTATAGCTTCTTTGGGGGGAGGCTTTGAAGCTGCTTATGAAGCCTTTAGAAATTCTGATTTTGCTACTATTAAAAGAGCAAAAAAGGATGCGGATAAGGATGTACAGGAGCAGGTTAAAAAGCTTAGAGATGAGGCAAAGGATAAAATTAAGAGCATAAGAGGAGAAATATTCAATGTATCTCCAGAGAGGGCTCTTGAGGCTATAAGCTTCATGTATCCTGTAATGAAGGCACTTTCGGATATAGTAATAGAATTTGATGAGAGATATTCTTCAAAGAAAAGGGACAGAGGAATCTTGGATTTTAATGATTTGGAGCATTTCTGCCTATCCATATTAAGTGAAGAGGTAGAGGAACAAATAAAGCCTTCCTCCGTAGCTCTGGTTCTTAGAGATAAATTTGAGGAAGTTCTGGTGGATGAATATCAGGACAGCAATAATGTGCAGGAAACTATAATAAACATGGTTTCAAGAAAATTTGAAGCTAATCCTAATGTATTCATGGTTGGAGATGTTAAGCAGAGCATATATAGATTCAGGCAGGCAAAGCCGGAGCTTTTCCTAGATAAATATAATAATTATAAGGAAGAAGGTACTAATCAAAAGATACTTCTGTTTAAAAATTTCAGAAGCAGATTAGAGGTAATAAACGGTGTAAACTATGTGTTTAAGCAGCTTATGTCTGAAACAGTAGGAGAGCTTGACTACACTGATAGAGAAGCCTTGAATCAAGGAGCCGTTTTTGAAGAGCCAGAGGAAGGCTCTGTAGTAGGCGGGGCTTTAGAGCTTCACATACTGGATAGAAGCGGCAGTGAAGAAGAGGAAAAGGAAGAAGAGGATACGGAGGAAATTATTCCTGAGCTGGATATGCCTATGGATGAACAGGAGCTGGATAATGTTCAGCTAGAGGCAAGGCTGGTGGCAAAAAGGATTAAGGAGCTTATGAATTCTGATGAGGAGGGCAGAGTCTTTCAGGTATATGACAAGGAAATAAAGCAGTATAGAAAAGTAATGTATAAGGATATAGTTATACTTATGAGAGCTACCTCTAATTGGGCCCCAGTATTCACTGAGGAGCTTAATATTGAAGGTATACCAGTATATGCTGATTCTAACTCAGGGTATTTTCAGACGGTGGAGATACGTACCATGATGTCTCTGCTTCAGATAATAGATAACCCTTATCAGGATGTGCCAATGCTGGCAGTGCTTAGGTCTCCAATTTTTGGCTTCACTCCTGAGGAGCTTATAGATGTAAGACTCATAGCAAAGGGAAGGTATATATATGAAAATATAAGGGCTTTAGTTGAAGAAGAGCCTGAGATATCTGTAAGCCTTCTAGATAGAATTAAAATTCATAAAGAAAATCTTAAAGAAAAAAGCATTTATTTTATAGAATGCATAAATAGGTGGAGAGATAAGCATATACATATGCCGCTGGATGAATTCATATGGTATATTTACACAGATACTTCCTATTATGGCTATGTTGGAGCTATGGCTAACGGCCTTCAGAGGCAGGCTAATTTAAAAATACTTTTCCAGAGAGCTAAACAATATGAAGCTACAAGCTTTAGAGGACTCTTCAATTTTATTAATTTCATAAATAGGCTTAGAAGCAGCAGCGGAGATTTTGGAAGCGCTAAGATTCTTGGTGAGAATGAGGATGTAGTTAGAATAATGAGCATTCATAAGAGCAAAGGCCTTGAATTTCCCGTGGTGATACTGGCTGGTACTGGAAAACAGTTTAACCTTATGGATTTAAACAGAAGGATATTATTTCATGAGGAGCTAGGTTATGGTCCTGATTACGTGGATTATGAGAAGAGGCTTACTTTTCCAACCATTAAAAAGATAGCCATGAAGAAAAAATTTAAGCTGGAGAATCTTTCAGAGGAAATGAGAATTCTTTATGTTGCCTTCACAAGAGCTAAAGAAAAGCTGATAATCACTGGTTCTGTTGGTAACATAGAAGCTTCTGTTAAAAGATGGTGCAGCCTTGCAAGCTCAGACTCTTTAAAGGTTCCGGATTACCAAGTGCTTAAGGGAAAGAGCTTTTTGGATTGGATTGCCACCGCTGTAGTAAGGCATAGGGATGGAGAAGCCATAAGAAAGGCTGCTGAAAAATATGTAGCTGCAGTAGAGGATGCATCTTGCTGGGAGGTAAAGCTATGGAGCAAAAAAGATGTGCTTGTGGATAAAAAAAATGAAGCTGTGGAGGAAAGTCTGGAGGCTGGGGATAATTTATTCGAAGAAAGCTTAGAAAGCAGATATGAAAAAGAGATAGAAAGAAGATTAAGCTTCAAATATAAATATATAGATGCTTCAAAGATATCCGCAAACGTCAGTGTATCTGAGCTTAAAAGAGCTGCTATGGAAGATTTGGAGGATGGCATGGTGGTAAGCTTATATAAAACTCAGGAAGTTAAAAAGCCGGATTTTCTGAAAGAGGAAAAAGGACTTTCTCCATCAGAAAGAGGAACTATAACACATTTTGTAATGCAGCATGTAGATTTAAGTAAAATACAAAGCTCTGAAGAGATTCACCAGCAAATAAGGCTTATGGTGGAAAAAGCCTTTATAACAGAGAAAGAAGCTTCTGCAGTGAACCCATATAAAATCTATAAGTTTTTCAAAAGCGATTTAGGAATAAGAATGCTTAAAGCCTATGAGGATGGCAGAACCTTAAGAAGAGAAGTGCCTTTCTATGTTGAAATTCCTGCTACTACAGTAAATGAGAGCCTTCCAAAAGAGATTTATGATAAGGAAATGGTAAGACTTCAGGGAGTAATAGATTGCTATTTTGAAGAAGAGGATGGCATAGTACTTCTGGACTATAAGACAGATTACGTGGGGGAAGATGGAACGGAACCTATAAAGGAGAGATATACAGTCCAGATAAAATATTATAGTGAGACCTTAGAAAAAATTACAGGAAAAAAGATTAAGGATAAATATCTTTATCTTTTTTATAATGATCAAGCTATAGATATGGAAGAATAAAATTAAATATATTTAAATAAAAAATGTGAATACATAGGAAAACACTCAAATTTTGAGTGTTTTTTTGTTATTAAAACAAATTTATTAGAATTTTGTTAGAAATTGTTGATAAAATGCTATAGAATAATAAGAAATATGGCATAATAATCAATGCTTATTAATTATTATCATTGGCAAAAAGAGGTGAATTTATGAAATTCAAGAAAATAAGAAATTATTTATTGATGGCAGCTACTGTTATAGCAAATATTATTTATTTAATATGGAGAATTTTTTTCACCATTCCTACAAAATCAGGAATCATATCTATTGTTGCTGCAATTACTCTTTTGGCCGTGGAAATTATAGGCATGTTTGAAGCTGCGGTTCACTATTACAACATGTATGACATACAACATCCGAAGCTTCCCATGATTGATGATAAAAATTTATTCCCAGATATAGATGTTTTTATTACTACTTATAATGAATCTAAGGAACTGCTTTTTAAAACCATAAATGGGTGCAAAAATATGGAGTATCCTGATAAGAAAAAGGTTCATATATATTTGTGCGATGACGGTAACAGAGAAGAAATGAAAAAGCTGGCAGAGGAAATGAACATAAATTATATAACTCGTCAAGAGAGAGCAGGCGCAAAGGCAGGAAACCTCAATAATGCACTTGCTAATTCAAGCTCTTCATTAATTGCAAATTTTGATGCAGATATGATTCCTATGCATGATTTTTTAATGTCTACCGTTCCATATTTCATAGGCAGTGAAAAAGTTGGATTTGTTCAGACTCCTCAAAGCTTTTATAATACGGATTTATTTCAGTACTATCTTTTTTCTGAGGAGAGGATTCCAAACGAGCAGGATTATTTTTATAGAGATGTTCAAATCTCTAAAAACAAAAATAACTCAATTATATATGGCGGCACCAATACTGTTATAGCAAGAAAAGCTCTTGAGGATGCAGGTGGATATTATACAAAGGCTATCACAGAGGATTTTGCTACAGGATTAATAATCCAAAGTAAAGGCTATAAATGTTTTGCAATAGGAGAGGTTCACGCATCAGGAATGGCGCCTTCTGATCTGATGAGCCTTATAAAACAGCGTCAGAGGTGGGCAAGAGGCTGCATACAGACAGGAAGAAGATTAAATATACTTTTTAGGAAAGGTTTAAGCTTCAGCCAAAAGCTTAGCTATATGTCAGCTATTTCTTACTGGTATTCAGGAATTAAAAGATTTGTGTATATTATGGCACCTATTTTATTTGCAGTGTTTGGAATTGTAGTTGTTAATTGTGATTTACCTCAGGTTCTTATGTTCTGGCTTCCTATGTATTATTTGAGCAATATGGAGCTTAAAAAGCTGTCTAATAATATAAGGACTACCAAATGGACTAACATATATGAAACTATTTTATTTCCATTTCTTATAGTACCTATAATACTAGAGACCTTCGGAATATCTCAAAATAATTTTTTGGTTACGAGAAAGGATAATGGGCAAATAGATGACACCAAATATAGGCTGATAAAAGCTATACCACATATGCTTTTTGGAGTTTTGTCAGTGATAGGAATTGCAAATTGTGTGAGAATGATTTTTGATACTAATTCTGCTACTTATAGTGTTGTTTTATTCTGGCTGGTAGCCAATTTTTATAATATTTTGATGTCTATATTCTTTATGCTGGGAAGAAAATCCTTTAGAAAAACAGAAAGAGTTTTAGCTCAGGTTCCTTGCAGTATTTTTTATGCTAATGAAGAAGTAAAATGTGAAACCATAGATGTATCAGAAGGCGGTTTAGCCGTTAAGCTTAATTTTCCAAAGTATATGCCTTATGATGAAACAGTGAAAATTAGAGTAAATACGGAAAGATATTCCTCTGTATTTGAAGCAAAAATTGTGCATGTAGCAAGGCTTAGTAAACAGTGGAAATACGCTTTTCAGATAACAGAGATTGATAAGGAGAATTTTAAGCAGCTATTAAATATAACCTATGACAGAGTTCCATCACTACCTTACAATTTAGACGAAAATAGCAGCATATTTGATGATATAAGGGTAAATCTTCTAACTAGAAATAAAAAGCTTATGCTTTTTAAGAGAAAATTACCACGCATAGACTTGGATAAGGAATTAAGCTCAGAGGAAAGTGGAGAGGTTGTATTAAAGTCTTTCAATTATGAATACATGGCGCTAGATTCTATAGACGGAAGTAAACTAAAAGAAACTATAACTCTGAATATAAATAATGACAGGCAAATAATTGGCAGCTTAGAAAAGGTGCAGAATTCACAGTTATATTTATATAAGATTAATAATTATAAAGAAATAGCTAAGGACAAAAGTGTAAAAAATACATTAAATGAATGGATTGACCAGTACAATGAGAAACTATTGAAGAAGTCTAAAGCTAAAAAGGAGGAAGCCTTAGATGAAATCAATGAAATGGACTTTTTATAAAAGAGTAATGATATTCTGCGTAACATTCTTGTTTTTTGGTAATACTTTTATAACTTTTGCTTTTGAAAGCCAGGATAATATGAGTTTAAAAGCTGAAAATATGTATGTTGATAGTAATGGTGCACAACTAAAATATACTGTAAATAATAATTCTATAGATCTGAAGGTTGATTCAGAGAATTTAAATAAGGGTTATTACACAGCAAATTTATATAGTAAGGGAAGCTACAACTGGGGTAATTTTGGTATGGCTGCCTTTAATATTAAAAATAACTCTGATGGAGATTTAAAATTTAACTTTTTAGTAGTTAAAAAAGATGGTACCTATTTGTCGGTGACTTCGGATAAGACTGTTTTAATAAAAAAAGAAAATGAAGAATTAATTGAAAAAACAGCACCTAGCTATGGAACTATAAATATAGCTAAGGGCTTTCAAGGAATGATTTATGTGCCTCTAGATAGCTTAAAAAGCAAAATCGGGGATGATAAGCCGTATTCTTTTTCGGATATAGCCGCTTGGGGAATTGGTATAACCACAGAGGAAAATAAAGAAAAGCAGGTTGTTTTAAGGGATTTTTCTCTTATTTCTAAAAATGATCCTCTTGTTGGCTACGGAAATTTAAATTTTTATATACAGGGAGAAGACAGAGTTCAGATACCAGTTCAAGGGGAGTCAATAGCCCTATATAAATCTTCACTAAATAATGAACAGGTTAATTATAGGCTAGAGGATAATGCTTCAGGAGTTTATATCAGTAAGGATGGAAAACTCACATTAACCACTAATGCTAAAGAAGGAAAGATAAAAATAGAGGCTGTTTACGGAAATTTAGCAGTAGAAAAAGAAATACAGCTATTTAAATCCTGGACTCTTAGTGCCAAGGAGGTAGATGGTACAAGTAAGAGCATTCCAGCTCCGGGTGAGGTAAAAAATCTTTTAAGCGGAATATACCCATTAATTATGTCAGCTGCTTTTATAAATTCAATTAGAATAGGAGCCTTGGTGTTAGCTGTTATATTTTTATATTTGTATATAATTTGGAAAAGAGTTAAATAATCTACGAATTTCAGAAAAGAGGTGAAAGAATGCTGTTTTCAAGCGTGGTATTCATATTATATTTCCTTCCCATAGCTCTAATTTTATATTACGGAACTTTTTTTTCTAAGACCTTACAAAATATTGCCTTACTTTTATTAAGCTTGGCATTTTATGCTTGGGGCGAACCTTCCTATGTACTGCTTATGGTGGGTTCTATAATTTTTAACTATGTGCTAGGCCATCTCATTTTTTATTTTAAAAGCAAGAAAAAGTATAGTAAGTATTTTTTGATATTAGGCACTGCAGGTAATTTGGGTTCTCTTTTTATATTTAAATATTTAGCCTTTGTTGTAAGAAATCTAAATCAGCTGCAAAGCCATCAAATAGCTATTCCTAATATAGCTCTTCCTATAGGAATTTCATTTTTTACTTTTAAAGCTGTATCTTATCTTGCAGATATATATAGAGGAAAGTCCAAGGCAGAAAAAAATCCACTTTATGTAGGCTTATACATAGCACTGTTTCCTGAGCTTTTGGCCGGACCTATTTCTAGATATGAGGATATAAAAAATCAGATCAAGAAAGAAAAAATCACCTGGCAGAAATTTTCTGTTGGAACTTGCAGGTTTGTAACCGGTATGGGAAAAAAGCTTCTTATATCAAACAGCATGGCTGTAATTGTAGACAGAATTTTTCAAATGAATTCAAATAGTGCAGTGACGGTTACTCTAGCATGGCTTGGAGCTATAGCTTATACCCTGCAGATATATTTTGATTTTTCAGGTTACTCTGATATGGCTATAGGCATAGGACTTATGTTTGGTTTCAAGTTTGAAGAGAATTTCAATTATCCCTACATATCAAAATCCATAACTGAGTTTTGGAGAAGGTGGCATATATCTTTAAGTTTATGGTTCAAGGACTATCTATATTTTCCTTTAGGCGGTTCCAGAGTTAAAAACAAGGATAAGCTTATAAGAAACCTATTTATAGTTTGGGTATCCACTGGAGTATGGCATGGAGCCGAATGGACTTTTATAATATGGGGATTTTTAAATTTTATTTTTATAGCTTTTGAAAAGCTCATTTCCTTTGATGAACTTGAGATACCTGCTGTATATAGACACATATATGCTTTGTTTGTCATAAATTTGGGCTGGGTTAT
The DNA here is from genome assembly GCF_032335695.1 of Clostridium sp. 19966. Taxonomy (NCBI): domain Bacteria; kingdom Bacillati; phylum Bacillota; class Clostridia; order Eubacteriales; family Clostridiaceae; genus Clostridium; species Clostridium sp. 19966. The sequence continues at coordinate 49,128 of NZ_JACTOJ010000024.1, read as the reverse complement.
ATTTAGAGCAAATAATATTTTGGAAGCAGGGAATTATATAGCTTCTATGTTTGGATTCAGGCATAATGGCTTTTGGAGTCCTTACACTTTCATGTTTATAAAGGAAAATCTGATTTTTATTATTGCGGCAATAGTTTTATCCACACCGATTGCAAGAAAGACCAATAAATTCATCGTAGATAAAGCTTTTGGATACAGAGTTTTAGATGGATTATACCCTTTTGCCATTGTGGGACTGTTCTTGGTATGCATGTCCTACATTGTAAAAGGAAGCTATAATCCCTTCATTTATTTTAAGTTCTGAGGGAGGATAAGGTATGAATAGACTTTTTATTAAAAAATTTGTAACCTCTGTTATCATTATGGCAATGATTTTTATATTGGCTTTTCAGAACTTAAAAAGCACCTATAAACCTATAATTGATGCAGTAAAAACTCAAGAAAAAAAGACACAGAAATTAAGCGATGATATAAATGCTGCTGAGAATGCAATGACGGATAGTACCTATGGAAAATATAAATCTATAGAGTTATATGGATATATTCAAAAGCTAATGGATAAAAATGAGGAATCTAATTTTGAGGTAGTCAAAGATAAAAATGGAGTGTTGCATTATACTTTCTTTGCGCAAAAGCCTAATCCGGTATATGAGTTGGTTAAAAGAACAGAGACCCTAAAGAAGAATCTTAAGGATAAAAAAACAAAATTTGCATATGTTATGCCTCCTGACAAATACTATAAAGGATACACAAAGCTGCCTTACGGTATCCCTTACGATTATGCCAATGAGACCGCAGATACATTTTTGGATCTGCTTAAGAAAAATAATATAGATACCATAGATTTAAGAAAAAATTTAGATAAAAGCGGTATAGCACTAGAGGATATGTTTTTTAAGACGGATCATCATTGGAATACCAAAACAGCCTTCTGGGAATTTGGGCAATTGGCTAACACTTTGAAAAATCAATATGGAGCCAATATATCAAATATGAATTTTTATACGAATAAAGATAACTATAATTTTATAACCTATCCGAATTGTTATGTAGGTTCCATGGGAAGAAAGACGGGAATAACTTACTCGGGAGTAGATGATTTTACTCTAATATATCCTAAGTACAGTACTGATTACACATATTATTCTAATACTGGAAAGCAGGAAACTACCTTGAGCGGCAGATTTGAAGAAGCGCTTATTACTGTATCTCCTTTTAGGACTCAGAAGGGAACCTATGCTTTGGAAGCAGATAAATATTCTTCTTATTTGTTTGGAAATCAAGGTATAGTGCATGTGGTAAATAAAAATATGCCAAAGGGTCCGAAGATATTGTTTGTAAAAGATTCTTATACCGTGGCATTGGCAGCCTTTCTTTCCACAGTTTGCTCTGATATTTATATGGTAGACCCAAGATACTATACAAGAAATATAACGGACTATATAAACAGCGTGAAGACGGATTTTGTATTTGTATCCTTTTATCCTCAGGATTTAACAGAAGATTTCTTTAAATTTTAAAACAGATATTAATAATAGGAGGGTGGGGTGCTGATAATTTGAAAAGAAAAGCGTATAAATTAGTTGTTTTATTTATTATGCTCATCATAATTGCCGCTGCGATTTTTCAGGCTTTAAAAAGTAAAACTGATGTAAAGGATAAAACCTATACGGATAATTACTATGAATATTGGAAGAAAAATTTCGTTGAGGATACAGCTGAAAACATGAGCAGAGTAGTAGACCCTCAGCGTAATAATATCACCGTAAGCGAAGGTATGGGCTATGGAATGCTTTTTGCTTCAGCTATGGGAGATTATAATTTATTTCAAAAGCTGTGGAACTATACTGAAAAATATTTAGATGATAACGGGCTTATGAATTGGCAGATAGCTGCTAGTGGTAAAATAATAGGAGAAGGTTCTGCCTCGGACGCAGATGAGGATATAGCCTATTCACTGCTGCTTGCAGCTAAGAAGTGGAATAATAGTGATTATGATAATGCTGCTAAAGCAATGGTAGAGGCTGTAAAGAAAAATGATATTTCCTCAGAATATGTATTGCTGCCTGGAGATAAATGGGGAAGCAACAGACCTTTTAATCCTTCCTATGCAGCACCTCTATATTACCTAGATTTTCAAAAGCTGCAGGGTCAGGATAAAAGCTTTTGGCAGAAGATAATTAAAGCAAATATGGACTTATTGGAAAAGAACATGGATAAGAATACTGGATTTTTACCTGATTGGATAAACGAAGATGGAACTATAGAACAGAAAGATAACATATATGGCTACGAAGCCTTGAGAGTTCCATTAAGGCTTATAAGCTTCTATGAAGCAAGCAAGGATTCTGGAACTAAAGATATCTTGCAAAGACAAGAAGAGTTTTTGAAAAGCATAGGCATAGATAAGCTGACAGCGGAATACAGCAGGGATGGAAAGGCGAGACAAAACTACATTAATACCTCTTATTTGGCCTCTTACGCTGCTTCTAGTTTAATAAACTATGAAGCAAGCTTTAGTAAACAATTGATAGATAAGCTTAAAGCCAGTGATGATAAAAGCTATTATGGAAGCTCGCTAAAGCTTTGGACCTTTCTTATTATCAGCGGAAAAATAAAATAGCCCAGTGTTTTGGGCTATTTTGTTAGCTTAAGCGTGAACTTTACATTCACTGCAGGAGCAATTCTTATTGCAGGACTCCACATGTATCATCACATCAGAATTTTTCAGAGAAGTTTCTATATCATTTTCTATATCATCACATATATGGTGAGCTTTTTCTACGGACATATCCCTTGGAACCACAAGATGAAGATCTATATATTTTTTACTCCCGCTTCTTCTGGTTTTTAGCTCATGATAATTGCAATAGACCATATTGTGGCCTTCTATAGCCTGACGTACTTTCGTTATTTCAACATCAGAAAGCTTAACGTCTAGAAGAGGCTGAAAAGCAGTTTTTAAAAGCTCGCAGGCTTCCCTCAATATGAAAACAGCCACACCTATTGCCACAATTGGATCTAAAAAATTCAGCTTTGTAATATAAATTAAAAGAAGTCCTAATCCAACGCTGAAAGAAGTAAGCACATCTGCCTTAAGGTGAAGAGCATCAGCTTCAAGAGCTATGGATTCCTCTTGTTTTGCAATTTTATATAGTTTCCTAGAAACTATGTAATTAACAAGAGCTGATATAAACATTACAATAAAACCTAAACCAACAGATTCTATTTTGCTAGGGTTTATTAATTTTTCCACGGCTTTATATATTATAATAATAGAAGCTATGAAGATTAAAAGTGCCTCTATCACACCAGATATATTCTCTACCTTTCCATGGCCATAAGGATGATCCTTATCCGCTGGCTTGTCAGATATAATTACTGAAAAAAAGGCTATTACAGCAGCCAGAAGATCCATAGAAGAATGAATAGCTTCAGAAATTATACTAACGGAGCCTGATAGAAATCCCACTATTAATTTCATTATTATGAGACTTGAATTAGATAATATAGAAAGCCTAGCAGTTTTTGTTTTGCTATTCAAATAATTACCTCCTATTAATTATTTACTGAATAAAATATACTTAAAAATTACATCTATATAGTATATGCATTATCATTTGAAAAGTGATTATAAAAGATTATATATTATAAAAACTATTGTGTCAATTAATATTCTGAATGTTATGGATTATCAATTGATAATAAAATATAAGTGATAGGGTTTTTCATGAAAATGAAAAAAGCAGCATTAAAAATATATGCTGCCTTATAAAAACATTAAATTTTCATTAGATTTTTATCTTGTTGGTATTACTTCTAGCCAATAATCATCAGGGTCATTTATAAAGTAGATTCCCATGCCTGGATTTTCAAAGCATATGCAGCCCATTTCTTCATGATGCTTATGAGCGGCTTTGTAATCATCTACTTTAAAAGCGATATGAGATTCATTATCTCCTAATTCATAAGGCTCTTTTCTATCTCTAAGCCAAGTTAGCTCTAATTGATGCTGAGAGGAGCCATCCCCTAAGTATACAAGTATAAAGCTTCCATCAGAAGCTTCTTTTCGTCTAACTTCCTTAAGACCAAGGGCTTCTTCGTAGAATTTTAAGCTTTTTTCTAAATTTAAAACATTTATATTATTGTGATCAAATTTAAAATTCATTTTAATTTTACCTCCTTAAAGTTATAATAAAATTATAGCATATGAACAGGAGGATTATGTATGAAAAATTTTGATGTAAAGATTAATTATCTATATCACAGCGGATTTTCTGTAGAGACTAAGAACTACTTTTTAATATTTGACTACTACAAGGATGAGCCGGATAATGGTGAAAAGAGCTTAGAAAATGGCTGCATAGGAGATAAAGAATTAAGCATAGATAAAAAAATAATAGTATTTTCTTCACATATACATCCAGATCATTTCAATCCAATCATAATGAACTGGAGAGGAAAAAGACAGGATATAGAATATGTGCTCAGCAATGATATAAGGCGCAAATATCGTTATGAGGGAGTTCATTATATAAAACTTTATGAGGAACTTCAACTTGAAGGTTTGACCATAAAAGGATATGGATCAACAGATGCTGGGAGGTCCTTTATGGTAAATGCGGACGGAATAAATATTTTTCATGCTGGTGACTTGAATTGGTGGTACTGGTGGGATGATACAGAGGAAGAGAAGAAACAGATGGCAGGAAAGTTTAAAAAAGAGGTATTAAAAATTGCCGAGGAAAATGAGAAGCTAGATATAGCGTTTTTCCCTGTAGATCCAAGGCTTAAGGATAATTATAGCCTAGGAGGAGAGTACTTTATTGAAAAAACAAAGCCTGAGATTTTTATTCCTATGCATCTTTGGGATGATTATAACACTACCAATAGATTTAAAGAAAAAATTAGTAATACTGACACAGAGATAATAACCTTTGATAAAAGAGGGGAAAGGCTTTTGTAATTAATTATATAGTGGCAGTTCAACGCAGATTTCAAGTATATCCTTCTGCAAGGCTGCGCTGGTACTGCCACCCATCTGTTGTGCTAAAAGCTGTACAATGGATAGCCCAAGACCTGTACTTTTACTTCTGGCTTTATCGCCGGTATAAAAACGGTCAAAAAGTTTGGTAACATCAATATCTGAGGGATTATTTACTGAATTCTTAAAGGATATGACAGCATTTTCAGTGGCTGAAATCTGTATTTTTATATTACTTTTAGAGTGCTGAACACAATTTCTTATGAGATTTTGTATAATCCTTGTGGCAGCTTCTTTGTCACAGAACACAAATACAGGCGAAGTCTGGGAGAAGTCTGCCTCAATTTGCTTTTCTTCAAAAAGTTCAACAGAAGCTGCTATGCATTCTGCTATAAGATTGGTAAGATTGATTTTTTCTGGCTTTAAAATATCATCCACATTTAAAAGATAGGTATATTCAAAAAAATGCTCTATGAGGCTGCCTAGCTCATCTACATGTTTTTTAGCAATTTTTAGCTTGCTTTGCTGCTGCTTTGAAAGAGGTTCTTTTTCTATCAGCTGTTGATAGCCTTTTATGGCGGTAAGAGGTGTACGAAGGTCGTGGGATATGTTTGCAATCATTTCTTTAAAGTGCTTTTCTTCACGAAGCACATCAAGACGGAGTTTTTCCTCCGCCTTAAGACAGTTGTTTATATTAACGGCCAAAGAAGTGAGCTCTTTATTAATCATTTCCAAGCTAATGGGCTGACGGGTATGCTCTTTTAATCTCTTGCCTAATTGAAGATTAATGCTGCGTAATTGCTGCTGCAAAAATATAATATAAAAAATGGACAAGATGCTTATAATACTTAAAACAACAACAATTATATTCAAACTTTTCACAAACCTTTCATTACTTAATTTCTGCTTTTCTAAATATAAAATAGGTAAGAGACAGCATTACAAAAATAAATATTAAACTTACAGCCAGAGTCTGCAAAATATAGCCTGGACTTGTATTTAAGGTGATAAGAGAATAGTTTCCGCCATAGGGTATCCAAGAGGAAATAAGGTTAAAGGCTTTAGAGCTAGTACTTAATGCTCCAAGCTGAGCACAAAAGATTGTAAAAGCATAATAGATTGCTAAAACAATCACTGGTTTTTTAACCCCTAAAACAAGAGGGACGCAAATACTTATTTGAGCAGCGTACACCACTAGTAAAGTTATTACAACAGCTATAAGCTTCCATAGCTGCCCTGCTGCCAAAGATTTACCACTATCTGAAGCTATGAAGTGAAGAAAGCCCACAGAAGCAGAGCTAACACTAAATTTATCTCCTGTTAATATAGTTACAATAGTCACTATAGCGTAGGGGAGCAGCAACAAGGTGGAAGTGAAAAGAAATACAAGTGCTTTACTGAAAATAATCTGAGCACGGCTGGAGCCATTTGCAATAGCATCATGAATGATTCTGTTTTCGAAGTCTCCACAGATAAAAATTCCTGCTGCTAAGGAGCCAATAATACTTATCATATCTGCATCTGCCAGCAGAAAGCAAATACCAGACATGTTGGAATCAATTTGTCCTTTAGGTATAAAATAGGACAATATTGCCATGCCAATTGAGGTAAAGACCATAATTGCAAATAATATTTTCATTGCTGCTGATTTACGCAATTTATATAAATCCGCCCAAATTAGATTATACATTTTTATTACCTCCTACAATAGAAACGAAGTAGTCCTCAAGAGTGTCACCAGCTACTGAAAGGTTTGTAACCACAATATTATTTTCAAAAAGGACCTTCGATACTCGTTCCTTTTCATTTAAATAATCGTAGAGTTTAATGGTTTTGTCTGGCATAACCTTGTAGTTTTGCGTATTTAATTTAAGTTCTAGGACACTAGCTAATTTTTCAGGCTGCTGGCAGCTTATTAAGATATGATGCTTGCAGCATTCTTCAAGTTCAGAAAGCGTTAACGCCTGCTTTATTTCTCCTTTATGGATGATAATATAATCTGTAGCGGTTTGGTACATTTCAGGTAGATTGTGACTTGAAATTAGTATTGTCATGTGTTTTTCTTCACATAGTTTTTTAATAAGGTTTCTTATCTCCACTACACCTATGGGATCAAGTCCATTTATAGGTTCATCAAGAATAAGAAGTTCAGGATTTCCTATAAGAGCAACAGCGATGCCTAAACGCTGCTTCATGCCAAGAGAAAAATTCTTTGCCTTCTTTTTTCCAGTATCAGAAAGACCAACAAGCTTTAATAACTCCTCCTCAATGGATTCATCCGGTATACCTTTCATAATTCTGTGAAGTTTAATATTTTCTTTTGCAGTCATAGTAGAAACCACGCTAGGATATTCAATCATAGAACCAAGTCTCTTTCTTTCTAATTGAAGGGATTTTTTATCATTGTGACCAAATAGCTCTATACTGCCGCTGCTAGGGAAACAAAGGCCTGTGATAAGCTTCATAAATGTAGATTTTCCTGCGCCGTTTTGCCCTATTAAGCCGTAAATTTTACCAGCTTCTAAGGATACAGATAGGTTATTTAAAGCAGTAACACCATTATAGCTTTTGGTAAGCTTATCCGTTTTTAAAACATATTCTTTCATTTTTGCTCACCTTTCCTTTCTTGATACCAGTATAGGAGCTAAAGGTTTAGAAAAGGTTAAGAATTAAATAGAAAGTGTGGAGAAAGGGATAATTATTCCTTGAATAATCTGTAGCCTAAGCCCCAAACTGTCTCTATGTAATCCTCCTTTGGATTTACCTTTTTAAGCTTGTTTCTTAGGTTGCTTATATGTGTTTTTACAGCGTTGTCATCACCAAGATATTCTTCTTGCCATATGGATTCATATAGATTAGCTTTGGTAAAAACCTTACCTTTATTTTTAATTAATAGTTCTAAAATTAAATATTCTTTAGCAGTGAGGTCAATTTCATAATTATTCACGGTGACACGCTTCGCAGCTTCATAAAGGAGCATGTCTTTATAATTAAGGGTATTGCTTTCCTTTAACTGGCTTCTAAATCGTCTTAAATTAGCTTCTACTCTTGCAGTAACTTCACCTAAATCAAAGGGCTTAGTAATATAATCATCTGCCCCAAGTTTAAGAAAATCTATTTTTGTGCTGACCATATCCTTGGCGGAAATAATGATAACCGGGGTTTCACAAAATCCTCTGATTTCCTTTAGAATTTCATCTCCGCTTTTATAGGGAAGCATAATATCCAATAAAATTAAATCATACTTATTATTTTTGATTTCATTGATACCCTCTATGCCTGTGTAAGCAGATTTTATTCTATAGCCTGCGTCCGTTAAGGCCTCAGCTAGCATTAGATTCACATCCTTGCTGTCTTCAACCACGAGAATGGTTTTCATGAATATTCCCCCTAGATATTTACTTCGAATTTTCGTATTACATTAAATAAAATTATAACATATATCACCTTTTTATAATATTATTGAAAATAATAGAAAATAAAAAGGAGAAGTTACATAAGATAACTATCTCCTTTATAATATTTAAAATTTTATATTCCTTTGGAAATTAATTTTAAAATTCTTCGTATACACTAGGATCCTGATTATTTATTCTGCCAGCTGCCTTTGAAAAGCTAGAAATAATATTCATTTCTTCTGCAGATAATTCAAAATCAAATATATTTAAGTTATCACGCTGATGCTCTATGGAAGATGCTTTTGGAATTGGAATAGCTCCAAGCTGTACATGCCAACGTAAAATAACTTGAGAGATAGATTTATTGTGAGCTTTTGCTATGTGAGCTATTTTTTCGTTTGATAATAAATCATTGCCTCTTCCAAGAGGGCTCCAGGATTCTGTGGCAATATTGTGCTCTTTGTGCCAAGCAAGTTGAGCTTCTTGGTTAAAATAAGGATGAAGCTCTATCTGATTTAGACTTGGCAGTATACCAGTTTCTTTTTCCAATCTTTCCATATGTTCAGGTAAAAAGTTACATACGCCTATAGATTTTATTAAGCCTCTCTTTTGAGCTTCTATAAAAGCCTGCCATGCTTCAACATATAGATTTACTCTTGGATTTGGCCAATGAATAAGGTATAAGTCGTAGTAATCTAAGCCTGCTCTGTATAGGGATTCTTCAATAGTTTTCAAGGCTTCCTTGTAAGCATGATGACGTCCTGGCAGCTTAGAGGTAATGATTAGCTGATCTCTTGAAACAGAGCTTTGTTTAACAGCCTCTCCTACAGCACCTTCATTTTCATAGTTAAAAGCGGTATCAATCAATCTATAACCTAAATCAATGGCATTTTTTATGCTTTTTACGCCTTCTGATCCATTTAAAGTATAAGTTCCAAAGCCGATTGACGGTATTTTTAATCCATCATTTAGTACTATTTCTGAAATATTGTTAGACATAATAAACCCTCTCTCTTATTGCTCTTTTAGGTCCTGTTTAAATCAGTGTTGATTTTTACACTGATTTAAACATTCCTTCTTTTATAAGAACCTTTTTAACTTCTGCTATATACATGGTATGGTAATCTTTTTCTGGATACCATTTTTCATCTAAACTACTATCTAGGAATAATTCAGGTTCAAATTTTTGAGCATATAGTTTCTTACATATAATCGCTATAGACCCTTCTTCAAAGTAAGGGGTATTATCAGAATGCTGAACTGTTAAATTAGTTTTTGCTATTTTGTCTTCATCTCTTCCGGATACATTGCCTATATAAGCTAATTCTTTTTTGAATTTTCCATCAAAAAATGTTAAGGAAAAAGTATCCGAACCATCAACAAATTCCTTGGTATAACGAGTAGGCCTTATAGTAATGAATGCTACATTTTTTCCCCACATAACACCTAAGCCACCCCAAGATGCAGTCATGGTGTTTATTTTGTTGTCTTTTTCAGCTGTAATGGTCATCCAATCACTACCGATAATTTGAAAGGGACTTTTATTTAATTCCTCAGGTTTGATTTCTTTAAAATTTGGCATAGTATCTCCTCCATTCTTAACAATCACTTTGAAAATCATTTATATATTTTATGATATAATATGTGTATTAATAAATACAGTATGCACTTTTATGTAAGATACTAACGGAAAGGAAAGTAATAGTATGGATAAGAAGGTAGTAGTAGATTCAGAGCCTATTGAATACACATTGTCTATAATTGGCGGCAAGTGGAAAATAATCATAATGTTCTGGCTTTGGAAATGTGAAGTTATGCGTTATGGGGAATTAAAAAAATCTATTAAAGGAATCACTCATAAGATGCTGAGCAGTCAACTTAAGGAATTAGAAGCAGATAATATTATACTTCGTAAAGAATATAGTCAAATCCCTCCTAAGGTTGAATATTCTTTGTCTAAAAAAGGAATATCTCTCATGCCTATTTTAAGAGGGATGTGCAACTGGGGAAAAGAAAATTTAAACTGTGACAGCTGCAATGAAAAGGCAACGTCATAAGTATGAGTATACACTAAAAGAGAGCAGACATTACTGCTGCTCATTAGTTTTGTTTAAAAATATTATTTAATGGAGTGGTACAAAGGGTAACTTTTTTGCCTTTATTTCATTGCTGCAAGAATTTCTTCAGTTGACCTTATTTTACCCATTCTAGGGAAGATATATTTACAAACAAAATCCTGTTCTTCTTTAAAGGATGCAGTCATGGCGTCCTCAACAAAAAATTGATTATATCCATGCTGGTAAGCTTCCCTTGCTGTGGTGTCCACACCTATAGAAGTGGAAATACCGCATAGAACAATGGTGTCTATACCTCTGCGGCGAAGCTGAAGGTCTAAATCAGTGCCATAGAAAGCGCCCCACTGCCTTTTAGTAATGACATGAGCGTTTTTAGTGTTTGCTATTTCAGGAACTAAATCATCCCAGCCTGCTGGGAATGATTTAGCATTAGCCTTTAGGTCAGTTTCTGGCTTAACCATGTCTTTTCCGTCTAGAGTAGAAACTCTTACTAGAGCTACGAAGGCTCCCTTTTCTGTAAAAGCATTAACTAAGCTGGCAGCCTTTTCGATAACCTGAGCACTAGTATAGGGTGCACCAGGCGTGTTTACAATTCCTTTCTGTAGATCAATGACTACAAGAGCTGTTTTTTCTGCATTAATAAAATCCATTTTAATTCCTCCTTTAAATAGCTTGTTTATGATTAATTACTTTATAAGCTTTGAAATAAACCCAGGCTGCATTTATTAAAAGCAGTGCGCTTGTTATAAAGAACACATATCTTATGCCTAGCAAAGCAGCCACCTGCCCGCCAAGCACTGAACCTGCAAATACCCCTAGATATCCAGCGGACATATTGAAACCAAAAACTCTTCCTGTAAGATTAGATGGGGTTATTTTCTTTACCAGTATATTAACGGAAGGCGTAAGTCCAGCAGAGGTCAGACCTAACAGGAATCTTAGAAGCATCAGCTGCCAGGGACTGGTTACAAAAGCTTGAGGTATAAAAATTATTCCTGCTGCTGTAAGTGAAAATAATATTACTTTGTGAGCTCCTATTTTATCAGAAAGCTTTCCAAGCCTTGGAGCAGCCAATATATTGGCTAAGCCTGAAGCCGAAAAGGTTATTCCAGCTAACAGTGCCACATGGCTTGAGTTTTTAGATAGCTGAGAGATATATACTGTGACTATGGGTTCTACGGTATATAAAGCTACTGTCAATATAAAAAAGGTCACAAATAAGGTGATGGTTAAGCTTTTCTCAGGAACTGCGTCCCATACCTGTTTAATATTCAGCGTCTCTTTATTTTCTCTTACAAAGGATTCCTTAACAAATATAAGAGTGGTAATAAAGGCAATCATCATTAGTGCCCCAGTTATAAAAAATACATTCTGCATACCGAAGTTTTCACTTATAAAACCGCCTATAGTTGGTCCTAAAAGCGAACCTGCAATATTAGCGGTTGAAAGGGTGCCAAGAGCATATCCAGCATGCTCCTTATCAGTTTGAGTAGCAATCAGCGTAGTGCAAGCCGTGCCGTAACCTGTTATAGCACCTTGAAGCATTCTTAGCGCTATTAGTATATATACATTTTGAGCAAAACCCATAAAAAATATAACTATAGACATACCAAGACTGGCTCTTAAAAGCATTGGCTTTCTTCCAATTTTATCAGCTGCACTTCCCCAAATAGGAGAAAAGATAGCCGAAACAATGAAGGTAACACCGAAGGCGATTCCGGAGAATTCAGTGATTGCCCCAGTGCTATTTACTCCAAGATGTTTAATATAGAGAGGAAGCACTGGAGCAATCTGGCTCATTCCAATGCCTGTTACGAACATGCCAAACCAGCAAAATATTAAGTTTCTTTTCCATAAAGTCATAATTTATCACGTCCTTTACTTTATACTATAATAATAAACTATAAAAAATAGTTTGTAAACTATAATTTATAGTTTGATAAAAAAGCTTTATAATGTTAAACTATTTGCATAGCCTTAAACTAAGGAGTGGATTATACATGCAGAAACGAAATTTGACCAAGGAAAAAATTATTCAGGTAGCTTTTTTGCTGGCTGATGAAATTGGTCTTAACCAAGTTACATTCCCTAAAATTGCAGAAAAACTAGATATAAAATATCCTTCTTTATATAATCATTTTGATAACATGGATAATCTTAAAAGAGAGATGACTATATTTCTTTTAAATGATTTAAATTTAAAATTGATGCAGGGATTGATTGGAAAGAGCGGAGAAGCAGCGGTAAGAGAATTTGCCAATACCTACAGGGAATTTGCTTTTAAAAATAGGACTGCTTATAGCTTGTTTGTAAATATTCCAAGCATGGAAGATGAGGAATTATATAAGCTTGCTAAGGAAACTACTAGTATAATTCACAAAATTTTGGAGTTTTACATAAAGGACCAAACTTATTTAATTCATAAAAGCAGAGCTTTAAGAAGCTTGCTTCATGGTTTTGTATCTTTAAGCTTTGCGGGATATTTTAAGGGAGAAGCTAGTTTAGAGGATAGCTTTAAATTTATGATAGATGATTTTATTATGTCTCTTTCCAAAAAATAATAACGTGCAGTAAAGCACGTTATTATAATATATTTATCTCATTTCAATATTTTCAAATAGCTTTCTTGATAGTAATATACAGATGATATCTATAATACAGTTGTAAGCTATCATTATCAAATAGCTCAGCATTTGAGCTGAAGATACGCTAACTAACAATCCAACCACTATTCCAGGGACTACTATAAGAATAAAAATAAAGATTTTTAATATGGGTTCTATAACCGGGCTTATCTTAACGCCAAAAATTCTTCTAAGAAGCATGTCTGCATATAAGTATACAGATCCAAAGCTGGCATAGCAGATAGTACATAAAATTATGGTTATAGGATTTGCCTTTAGTAGTATTCCGCAAACTAAAAATATAGCGAGTCCATCTACTAGATTTTTAATATGGTCTGTAACAGTAGAATAAAAAATAATAGAAGAAGATTTTTGAGGCATCAGATAAACATAATGTCTTTTAAGCTCCATATTCCATTTGGATTGAATGGAGAATATTAAAAGCAGATACACAGAAAAATAAAATATTCCTGTGACTCCTATGCCTTTAGAGAACAAAGAAAATATTCCAGAGCTTATAAGAAATAAAAAAGTTCTTTTATCTACGAATAAAATGCCTTCTTTTTTTGCTTCTAACAAGCATTTATCTAAAATGGCTTTTGCACCGAAGCTTACAAATCCATTCTTAACTTTTTTAACATTTTTCTTTGTGCTGCTCATGGAGTATAGACCCTGCTTAGATTTTGCAAGTATAGCCTCCCTTCTTTCAGTAGCAGCTATGGCGTCTTCGTAATAATCCATATTGATTTTATATAAAACAAAGCACATAAGTACAGAAAAGGCTAAGCATAAAGCTATATAAAGCAAGGTACTTATAGAAAAACCATAAAACCCAGTCATTAGTATTTTCATTATCCAGCCTATTACTGGTATGTAATCTGTAAAATCTAAATTTAAATATACTATTACAGCAGAGTATATATCCTTGTAAAATAGAAGCTGATATAAAAAGCCTAAAGCTGCAAGTGTTATAAGTCCATAAAGAGTTAAATCCACAGCTTTTCTATGCTTAGGAGATATACTAGCCACAGAATAAGTTATTACGGATATTATAGAAGAAACAAACACAAGTATAAAAATTCCTATAAATATAAAAATAGCTCCATAGGATTTAATATTAAAAAAGTTATATAAATTAGGAATTTGAAAGAGCAAGAAAAATATAAATATAAAGCTCACGTAGAGCTGTTTCACAAAACCGTATATAAGAATAGCCTGAGGCCTTATAGGTGCGGTGAACAGAAAATTTACGTCACTTAGCTTAAAGAAAGAGGCACCATTTTTCTTACCTTGGGAAGCGCTGGTATACATCATGAAAACAACAAAGCCTAGAGCGATGGCATGAAATAATGAATTGCTCTTCTTTAGAATATTAGTTTTATTAGAATGAGAACCTGCTGCCACTGAAAATATGAGCAAAGCTACTATAGCCACATAAAGTATAAGCTTTGCAGGATGCTTTTTTAATTCTTTAAGGCTGTTTATTATATTTCTTTTGATTAAATAGGAAAGACCCCTCATTTTTATATGCCCTCCGTTACCTCAAAGAATATTTGCTCAAGAGATTCATTTTTTTCTGCCAGCTCTTCTCTGGTCCTTTGAAATACTATTTCTCCATCCTTCATAATCAGAGCTTTATCCCATAACTCGTCTACACTGTCAATAATATGAGTGCTTATCATTAATGAACAACCTTCATTTTTTAATTCTGTAAAAACAGTTTTTAATTCTTTAATAGCCTTAGGGTCAAGTCCTATCATAGGTTCATCAAACAATATAACCTTAGGGTTAGTTATAAGGCCGCAGCATATGCTTACCTTTTGCTGCATTCCCTTTGATAAGTCTTTGCCTAATTTGTCTCTTTTGTCATCTAAATCAAATCTTTCAAATAGCTTATCCATTTTTTCTTGGTAATCATGAATATCATAGGTTCTAGCTATGAATTCTACATGTTCCTGAACGGTCAAAAGATCATATAGGGCTGGGACTTCCGGAACATAGGAAAATATCTTTTTTGCTTGTAAAGTCTTATTTAGATATGAATCTATAGCTATTTCTCCATTATATTTTAGAAGACCAGCTATACATTTTATAGTTGTACTTTTTCCAGCACCGTTTGGTCCTAAAATTACTGCTATTTCTCCATTTGCTACAGAAAAACTCACATTGTTTACAGCAGCAGTTTTGTTGTATACTTTTGTTAAATTTGAAACCACTAACATCTCCAAAACCCCCATTAAATAAAATTCTATTATAAGTATATTATGGCATTAAAGTATGTACAAGCATAATATGTAAATTTGAGCTTAATAATTGCCATTTATACAAAGTTTGTTTGGACAAAAAAAGAATGTAGAAATAATTAAAAATTTCTACATTTCTAAACTACGTTTCGGGGGGACCTCCACGTAGTGGTTTATATAATTATATACTTATTGTTCAGCATAAAAGTGTCCAAGTTTTATGAAATTAAATGATATAATTAATTTTTTATAAAATATGTACTTATACTTAAAATAAACAATTCACAAAAATATATAAAAAATGTGCAAAAAACATAGGCTTATCCACAAGTTATCAACAAAATGTACACAAAATGTGGATAACCTTTCTTTAAATTTAAGTTATCCACAAAAATAGAGCGAAAATTTAAAATATTTGTGATAAAATATAACCAATAAAAACAAACATATTGATGACTTGGGGGGTAATAGAATGGGGAAGAACTATCTAAATATGATAATATATAAAGATATGCTGGAGAATAATATAGTAAAGCTTATGCTTAATGCAATAGATTTAAAACTCCAGAAGAAGCAGGAGGAATTAAGGGCTTTAGGTAATCAAATATGCAGTGAGCTTTTGATGGAGTCAGATACAAATAATTATGATGATAATTTGTGGAAAAGCCATATAGTAAATTTGTTAATAGCAGACGAAAATCCATTTTCATTAGCCTGCGAAAAAGGTGAATTGACAAAGGAAACATCTCTTTATAAGATGGGCTTAAGAGATTTAACATTAATAAAGCAGCTATATGACACAGAAATAGATTTTTTAGATGAAGAAATAAACTCCTGTATTTACAGCTATAAAGGAGCAAAAAGCGATGGAATATTAAATAAAATAAAAGCAGCCTTTGAAAGTTTTGAAAATGATGAACAAATAGCCGATTTTATGGTAAAATTTTACTATGAGAACGGAAGCGGCATATTAAATAGGTATAAGGCTTTTAGATACGACACAAACAAGAAGCTTATAGGCATATATAATATGGACACAATAACCTTTGATGATATCATAGGCTGTGACCAGCAGAAGAAGGAGCTTATGTCAAATACAGAAGCCTTTATAAAAGGCTATCCAGCTAATAATGTTCTTCTTTATGGGGATAGAGGTACGGGAAAATCTTCCTCTATAAAAGCACTTATAAACGAATACTATTCTTCAGGTTTAAGGGTAATAGAAATAAGCAGGCATCAATTAAGCTTGTTTAACGATATTGTAGATTGTATAAGAGGAAGAGGACTTAACTTTATAATTTTTATGGATGATTTATCCTTTGAGGATTTTGAGACAGACTATAAGTATCTTAAGTCTGTTATGGAAGGTGGATTGGAGCTTAAGCCATCAAATGTTTTAATATATGCTACCACTAATAGAAGGCATATTATAAAGGAAAATTGGAAGGATAGAGAAGGAAACATCGGAGATATAAGCATTAACGAAGCAATGCAGGAGAAGCTTTCTTTAGTGGATAGATTTGGAGTAACAATAATTTATTCAGCTCCTAATCAAAATGAATATTTAGACATAGTATTTGGACTAGCGGAAAAAAATAATATAGATATGGATAAGGATGAACTTAAAGCAGAGGCTTTAAAATGGCAGATGTGGCATAATGGAAAATCGGGAAGGACGGCAAGACAATTTATAAATTTTTTATTGGGAAGAGGTGTAAAGTGAGAAAAAATAAATTGGGCCTAAAAAAATTTTATGTTCCTATAGTTTCTCTACTAATTTTATCTTCGTTAACTTTATCCGGCTGCAGCTTAGTTGGAAGTAAAACTGAGGATAAGGCAAAAGCAATGCAAACTGTAAGCAAATTAAACCTTTCAAAGCAGGATTTAAAGGATGAAAAAATAAGGCAGTCTTTATTAGAGCTTGGGCTTACAGATAAAGATATAGCTGATTTAGAGAAGACCCTTCCAGATGCCAAAAGCGGCACTACAGTGGAAGCAACGGATACCAGCACTGCTAATAAAGGTGTTTCAGATATACAAAATGGAAGCGTTACTACCGAAAAAAGCAATGATAGTGTGAGCAATGTAAAAACCACCACCGCTGAAAGTCAGGAGGATGTATATAATTCAGTGAAAAATGCTTTAGAAAATGGAGAGGATACAATTTCAATAAAATCAAAAACTATAGATAAAAATGCTATGGAGAAAATGGCTATAAACGCAGTTGAGTATTACGGTTACGGCGGTTATATATCAGAAGTAAGTGAAAATGTGTTTTTAAATAATTTTATGATTTATATTAAGTATAAGCAAGGGAAGGATACCTTTAAAGCTCAGATAAGTCAAGTAAAAGACAAGGTTAGCAAAATAGTGGCACAGCTCATAAAGCCTGGTATGAATGATTTTCAGAAAGAAAAAATGCTTCACGACTATGTGGTTAATAATACAAGATATGATCAGGCAGCCTTAAGTAATCTTGATGGTAATCCAGATACGTTTACTGCTTATGGGGTGCTGTTTAACAAAAAAGCTGTATGTGAAGGATATGCTGAAACTATGTATAGGCTTCTTAATGCAGCAGGTATAGAAAATATTTTAGTTAAAGGACAAGCTGATGATGCTCTGCACGAATGGAATATAGTTAAAATAAACGGAAAATACTATCATCTTGATGCCACCTTCGATGACCCAGTTGCTGACAAGGACTATTTAGACTACAACTATTTTAATTTAACAGACAAGGAAATTTCTAAGAATCACTCTTGGGATCAACGGAACTTTCCCGGATGCCAGTCCACTGCAGCAGATTATTTTATATATAACGGACTTTATGTAAATAGTACAGAAGCTTACAAGAAGCTTTTAGCAAATCAAATTCAAAATAAGGTTTCTCCAATAATATTAAAAACTGAAACCTTTGATAAGAATAAGTATAATACTAATACAGTAAATGATGTATTGAAAAGTAATCCAAGCTTATATAAATTAATTAACGCCAATGAACCCTATAGCTATTCCTATGATGACAACACTAATGTTATGGCAATAAGCTTGAGCTATAAATAAGTTAATAAAAGATAGGCTGCCGTTTTTACAGCAGCTTTTTCTTTTGCTCTATGAGTTGTGAAGAATATGTTTTAAGCTGTAGATATTATTTATAGTAAAATCAACAGCCTTTTAAAGCATATCCTTATTTTATGGTATAAGTCTTTGGTCCTTCTGTGAAAGAGAAGGTTTCAACCTCTTCAGTATCTATATAGAAAATTTTAAAAATAGGATTTTCAGGATTTTTATAAATATTATTTATACCTGGGTTTTCTTCTAAAGCACGAGTCTTCAAAGCTAGATCTTCTACAAAAACTACTTTTCCGTTTACGGATACTACAGGAGTAAAATTTTTAGGATAAGTGCAGAAAGAAGCAGCAGGATTTTCGGTAAGCTGCTTGTAAACTGGCTTTTGACTATTTGTGCAGAAATACACCTTGTCTCCGTCGTTAAAAAGATATTGAAAAACACGAGTTGCTAATTTTCCTTCATTTATTGTAGCTAAAACTCCATTAGGATTTTCTTTTAATATTGATGCATAATCAAACATAATATAACCTCCGAGAACTAAAATTTATTATTGGGCCCTGTAAATATCATAGTTTTATAGGTATATATTGTAAAGTAAGCACTTTAAAGTGGTATAGTAACCTGAAAGTTACAATTATGAGCTGTGAATTTAATAACATTAACATATATCCAATATTGATATATATTATTGCTATATTGATAATTTTAACGTCTAAATAAAGTTATATATTGATAAATTAATAAAAAAGTTCTAAGTTTAATTAATTATGAAAAAAAGCTTGAGTTTAACCTTAATATAGTTGTATGTTTTGATGAAATTATCAATTATTTATTTAAAATGAATGAAACCATCAATTTATATTTGGAGTTGAATATATGAACGATAAATTGGAAATAAAAACCTTTGATGAATTAAAGCAAAGACTATCCTTCAGTTCTCAGGAGTCTACAGTATATAAAAAGCTTGGATGCTTTATTGAAAACAATCTTACGGAGATTATATTTATGACTGCAGGAGAAATAGCAGCTTCAGCAGATGTGAGCCAGGGAAGTGTAACTAGGTTTTGTAACTCCTTAGGGTATAGGGGCTATAATGATTTTTTAAGGAGTCTTCAGGTTTTTGTAAGGGAAGAGATCACTGCCCCTCAAAGACTGCAATATACCCTTCATGACAGCAACAGTATTTCTGAAATTATTGATATGGAATACAACAACATGAAGCAGTTAGAGGCTATTTTAAGTTCATCTGCTTATGGAAGTATGGTGGACAGGATTCTGGAAGCTAAGGAAATAATTTTGCTTTCTTCTAGAATGTCGGCCACTCTGCTTCCTCATATAGCTTATATATTAAATAAAATAAGGGATAAAGTAGAATGCATCACTCCAGATAGTCAGAAATGGGACACTTTGCATTTGAAAAATCCTAAGGAAGTACAAATATTGACTATAATGTTTCCAAGGTATCCTAATAATCTACTTGAAAAGCTTAAGGAGCTTAAAGCAAGTGGCTTTTCTATCGCTGGAGTAACAGACAGAATAACTTCACCTTTATTTAATTTGGGCAAGCCTGTCATAGATATTCCTTTAACCAGTTCCTCTATTTTTGATATTTACAGCACTCCAATGCTTTTCTTTAATTTGCTGCTTAGGGATGTAGCTAAGAAGATAGATGGGCTTGATGATAGATTGGATAAACTTGAGGAATATGAAAAAACTAAAAACATATATTATAAATCTGCATCGCACTAAAGAGATGTTTTAAAACAGTGCAAAATAGTTTTAAGAAGTGAGGTAATTTTTTTATGCAGTATAAGGATGAGGCTAAGGCTTTAAATATAAAGGTAAACAAAAAAAGATTAGAAAATAATTTGCAGGCTTTAGCAGAGTTTGGCAAAAATCAAAATGGTGGTATAGATAGAAATTTTGGGTCTGAAGCTGATTTTCATGCGAGAAAATGGTTAATAGAAATGTGGAAAAAGGAGTTAGGAGCTGAAGCTTACATTGATCCTATTGCAAATTTATGGGTAAGGCTTCAGGGCAGTGAGGCCTTAAAGCCTATAGTATTAGGTTCCCATCATGACAGCGTAAAAAATGGAGGCAGGTTTGATGGAGCTTTAGGCATACTTCTTGCATCAGAGGTGCTCAAAAGAATTAAAGAGGAGGGTTTAAGCTTAAGACATCCTTTAGCCATAGTTTCCTTCTCCGCAGAAGAGCCTAACCCTTTTAACATATCCACTATGGGAAGCAGGGTTTCTGTGGGAAAGGTAACTAAAAAGCAGCTTAAGGAGGCTTTTGATGTTAACACCAAAGAAAAACTTGAGGATGCCATTAAATTTGTGGGAGGAGATGTGGAGAAGCTGGAAAATAGACTTCTTAATGAAGGCGATTTGAGCGCATTTATAGAGTGCCACATAGAGCAGGGAAGAAATCTGTTTGATAAAGGCTTATCCCTTGCAGTTGTTAATAAGGTTACAGGTATATATAGAGAAAAGGTAAAGGTAAAAGGGGAATCCAATCATGCAGGTACCACTAAAATGGAGTTCAGACATGATGCACTTATGGCAGCTTCAGAGCTTTGTCTTGCCTTTGAAAAGATAATAAAAAGTTTTAACAGACCAGATGTGGTAGGAACTATAGGTTGGTTTAATATAGAACCAAATTCAGCAAATATCATTCCAGGAGAGGCTAATTTAATTGTAGAAATAAGAACACCTAATAGTGATATAAAGGAAGATATAATAAATAAGCTTACTCAGTGCGTGGAAGAAATCATCAGAAAGAGAGAAGTTGAGCTTCAAAGAGAAGTAATACTTAATCAGCCGGAGGTAACCTTTGATGAGACTGTAATAAACGCCTTGAAGAAAGCAAGTGAAGCAATAAATGAAGAATTTATGGAATTAGTGAGCATGGCAGGTCACGATTCTGTGCATATGTCAGATATAACAAGGACAGGTATGCTTTTTGTAAAGAGTATAGATGGAAAAAGTCATTGTCCAGAGGAATTTACTAATATTGAAGATATAGAAAAAGCAGGTAACGCCTTGCTAGAAGCAGTTTTAATACTAGATAAAGAGCTTGATTAGAATTATAGGAGGGATACGTAATGATACTATATTGTCCAAAGTATTTGTACCACCAGGAAGAATTTAAGGAAGACATGGCTGTGGCTGTGGAAAATGGGTCAATTGTAAAAGTGGCTTTAAAAAAAGATTTAATGCAAAAATATCCAGCTGCAGAGATAAATCAGTGGGAGGATATGCTTTTGGTACCAGGTGCAGTTAATTTGCACAACCATTGTTTTCAGAGCCTTTTAAGAGGACTATCCTGTGACAGACCCTTTTTAGAATGGAGAGATGAGGCTCTATATAAATATTCTCCTAGATTTAAAAAGGAGCATATATACGGAGGAGCTTTGTTTGCCTTCGGAGAAATGATGAAATATGGAGTAACTACTGTAAGTGACTTTTTCTATCTTCATAATTTCGGCTTGGAAAGTGATGAAATGATAATAAAGGCAGCAGAGGATATAGGAATTAGATTAGTGCTTGCCAGAACCATGTATGACTGGAAGGGTGCTCCAGAGGGATATCAGGAAAGTATAGAAGAGGCTGTAAGCAATACGAGATATCTTGCTAATAAGTATAAAGATTCTGATATGGTAACTGTAATTCCAGCACCTCACAGCCTTCATGCAGCAACTCCTGAGATGATTCAGGCAGGTCATGCTCTTGCCAAGGAGCTTGGCTGCAGATTCCATATCCATGTGGCGGAGGAACCTTTTGAAGTGGAAGAATGTAAGGCAGCACACAATGGTCTTACTACTATAGAAGCTCTTGATAAGCTTGGAGTGGTAGATGAGCATATGGTTATCATACATGGCGTATATCTTAAGCCTTCTGAAATTCAGCTTATGGGAGAAAGAAAGGTAAGCCTTGCCTATTGTCCATCCAGCAACATGTTCTTGGCAGATGGTATAACAGACCTTCCAGCAATGATGAAGGCAGGGGTAAATATAGGGCTCGGTTCAGATGGTGCCTGTGGAAATAACCGTAACAGTGTTTTTGAAGAAATGCGTATGGCTTCGCTATTGCAGAAGGTTAACACCTGTGATGCTATGTGCGTTAATTATAAACAGGCTTTTGACATGGGAACTAAGCAGGGAGCAGAGATACTTCAGCTTTCAGTAGGAGAAATTGAAGAAGGTAAGAAAGCGGACTTTATCGGAGTAACTATAAAAGATCTATCCATGCAGCCTATTTCAAAGTCAAAGGAACAGCTGCTTCCAAATCTAGTTTATGCTATGCAGCCTCACTGCATCAAAAAGGTGGTAGTGGATGGAAAGCTTACTGTTGATGACGGAAAGCTCCTTACAGTATCAGAGGAAAAGATAATAGAGCTCGTTAATAAGATTATGGAGGAAGTGGAGAACTAGCAATGAAAAGAAAATTTATTATTCATGCAGCTCAGATGGTATCTCCCATAGGCACTAAGGCACTGCGAGGCAAAGATATGAGCAAGCTAACCATACTTGAGGATGCCGCTGTATATATAGAAGATGAAACTATAATCATGACAGGTACTACGGAGGAAGTTTTAAAAGCTCACAAGCTGGAAGCTGAAGACGAGGTTATAGATGCTTCAGCAAAATGCATCCTCCCTGGATTTGTAGATTCTCATACTCATTTTATCTTTGGAGGCTTCCGCAGTCAGGAGTTTATGGATCGTATAAACGGTAAGCCTTACCTGGATATATTGAAGGCAGGAGGAGGAATTCAAAGTACTGTAGTAAGTACTAAAAGCAGTACAGAGGAAGAACTGTATGCGGATGGCTGCAGCCGCCTTCAGGATATGCTTTCTATGGGAATAACTACCGTGGAAGGCAAAAGCGGATATGGGCTTGATTTAGCTACAGAGCTTAAGCAGCTCAGGGTGCTTCAAAGACTCAATAAGGAGCATCCTATGGATATTGCCATAACCTATTTGGGAGCCCATGCTGTTCCTAAGGAATATTTAGGAGCTGGAGATAAATATATAGAGGAAATAATAGAAAAGATATTGCCTGTGATTAAGAAAAAAAATCTGGCAGAATTCTGCGATGTGTTCTGTGAAGAAGGAGTATTTTCTTTAGAGCAGTCAAGAAAGCTGCTTCAAGCTGCAAAAAAGCTTGGCTTTAAGATAAAAATTCATGCGGATGAAATGTCTACTCTTGGCGGCGCCGGACTTGGTGCAGAATTAGGTGCTTTTTCAGCAGACCATCTGCTTATGGCTTCTGATAGGGATATAAAGGTTTTGGCTGCTTCAGATACTATAGCTACATTATTGCCTTGCACAGCTTTTTGTTTGAAGCATCCCTATGCTGCAGGAAGAAAAATGATAGATGAGGGATGCGCAGTTGCTTTAGCCAGTGATTTTAATCCAGGAAGCTGTTTTACTAATTCAATACCTTTAGTTTTTGCTTTGTCAGTGCTTCATATGAAGCTTACTTTAGAAGAAACTATTACAGCTTTAACCTTAAATGGCGCTGCGGCTATAGGAAGGTCTGATAAGCTTGGCAGCATAGAAGCAGGAAAGCAAGCTGACATTCTATTTCTAAAAACAGAAGATTATGGCTTCTTGGTTTATAATACAGCAATAAATCAAGTGGAACATGTGATGAAAAAAGGAACAATCATTTATTAACATAAGGTGGAGGAGTTCATAATGAAGGAAGTTATAATAACAGGTAACGATTTAACATTAGAAGAGGTTGCAAAGGTCTGTAGAGAAGATATCAGAGTTAGATTATCAGAGGAAGCAAAGGAAAAAGTACTTGTTTCAAGAAAGATAGTTGAAGATTTAATAGCTGAAGGCAAGGTGGTATATGGAGTTACCACTGGCTTTGGAAAGTTCTGTGACACGGTAATTTCAGCAGACGAATGTAAGAAGCTTCAGAGAAATCTTATAATTTCTCATGCAGTTGGAGCTGGGGCAGCTTTCCCAAGAGAAGTAGCTAGAGGAATAATGCTTTTAAGAATAAACAATCTGGCAAAGGGATATTCAGGTATAAGGCTTGAAACTATTCATACTATGATAGATATGCTTAATAAGGGAGTGACTCCTATCATTCCTGAAAAAGGTTCACTTGGAGCCAGCGGAGATTTAGTGCCTTTAGCTCATATGGTACTTCCTATGATAGGTATGGGAAAAGCAGAATATAAGGGAGTGGAATATTTTGGCGCTGAGGCTATGGGGAAGGCAGGAATTTCAGTGGTAGAGCTTTCTGCTAAAGAAGGTCTTGCACTTATAAACGGAACTCAGGCTATGACTGCAGTTGGAGCACTTACAGTATATGATGCTTTAAATATTGTGAAGACCTCGGACATTGCCGTATCCTTAAGCTTTGAGGCACATAATGGAATTGTTGATGCCCTTGATCACAGACTTCATGATGTTCGTCCTCACAAGGGGCAGATGGATTCTGCAAGAATCATTCTTGATTTATTAGAAGGCAGCAAAAACACAACAAAACAAGGGGAAATTCGTGTTCAGGATGCTTATTCACTTCGCTGCACACCTCAGGTGCATGGTGCCAGTAAGGATGCTATAAATTACGTAAAAGAAAAAGTTGAAATTGAAATAAATTCAGTAACAGATAATCCAATTATTTTTCCAGATAATAATGAAGGTATATCTGGTGGAAACTTCCACGGTCAGCCAATGGCACTTGCATTTGATTTCCTTTGCATAGCACTTTCAGAGCTTGGAAATATATCTGAGAGAAGAATAGAGCGTATGGTAAACTCTGCACTAAGCGGTCTTTCCAGCTTCCTTATCGAAAAGGGCGGGGTTAATTCAGGATATATGATAGTTCAGTATGCAGCTGCTTCCTTGGTTTCAGAGAATAAGATATTATCTCATCCGGCCAGCGTAGACAGCATACCATCCTCAGCAAATCAAGAGGATCATGTAAGTATGGGAACTATAGCTGCAAGAAAATCAAAAACTATCCTGGAGCATGTACGTCGTATATTAGCCATGGAATTAATGTGTGCCTGTCAGGCTATTGATCTTCGCGGAGATAAGGGAATGGGAAAAGGAACTAAAGAAGCTTATAAATTAGTAAGAGAAATGGTACCAATGCTTACGGAGGACAGACCTCTTTATGATGATATAGAAAAATGTGATGCAATTATAAAAGATGCATCCATAGTAAAGAGAGTAGAGGATATTGTAGGAGAAATTAAATTTTAATTATGAATCTTGTGATCTGAGAGGAGAAAAGTGATGAATAATAAAAGTATTAATGAAGCCATGACCATTAAGCTTAGCAGCACATTGCCAGAGTATCCTGTATTTGCTGAAGGTGTCCGCAGAGCACCAAAGAGAGAGCTTACCTTAAACAAGAGAGAAATAAAACTGGCTCTTAAAAATGCTCTTCGTTATGTACCGGAAGAATTACATGAAGCTTTGGCACCAGAATTTCTAGAGGAGCTTATGACTAGAGGCCGTATCTATGGCTATCGCTTTATGCCAAAGGAAAGAATCTATGGAAAGCCAATAGAAGAGTATAAGGGAAAGTGTATAGAAGGGAAAGCCTTTCAAGTAATGATTGATAATAATTTAAATCATGAGGTGGCACTTTACCCTTATGAGCTAGTTACCTATGGGGAAACAGGACAAGTGTGTCAGAACTGGATGCAGTATCAGCTGATTAAGAAGTATTTGGAAGAATTAACTGACGAGCAGACTCTTGTGATGATGTCAGGTCATCCTATGGGACTTTTTAAATCTAGCAAAACTAGTCCTAGAGTTATAATTACTAACGGTTTAATGGTGGGTATGTTTGATAACCCTGAGGATTGGGCAAAGGCTACTGCTATGGGAGTTTCAAGCTATGGACAGATGACTGCTGGAGGATGGATGTACATAGGACCTCAGGGTATTGTGCATGGAACCTTCAATACTCTTTTAAATGCAGGAAGAAAGGTGCTTGGAATTCCATCAGATAAGGATTTGTCAGGACACTTATTTGTTACTTCTGGACTTGGCGGTATGAGTGGTGCTCAGCCAAAAGCTATAGAGATAGCCGGCGGTGTAGGAATAGTGGCTGAGGTTGATTATTCAAGAATAGAAACCAGACTCGTTCAAGGCTGGGTAAGCAAGGTTACAAATAGTGTTGAGGAAGCTTTTGAAATGGCAAAAGCATATATGGAGAAAAAGGAAACTATATCTATCGCGTATCATGGAAATATTGTTGACTTGCTTCAGTATGCCGTGGACAATGATATTTTGATAGAATTATTATCAGACCAAACCTCCTGCCATGTTCCTTATGATGGAGGCTACTGTCCTCAAGGTCTAACCTTTCAGCAGAGAACAGAAATGCTTAAAAATGATAAGCATGCCTTTAAGGAATTAGTAGATAAATCTTTAATTAAGCATTTCCATTTGATTAAGGCCTTAGTGGATAGAGGAACCTATTTCTTTGACTATGGTAATGCTTTCATGAAGGCAGTTTTTGATGCAGGTGCTAAGGACATTGCTAAAAACGGCGTAGATACCAGTGAAGGTTTTATATTCCCATCCTATGTGGAAGATATTATGGGACCTATGCTATTTGACTATGGATATGGACCTTTCCGTTGGTGCTGTTTAAGCGGTGATGCTGAAGACTTAAGAAAGACAGATCATGCGGCTATGGAGGTTATAGATCCAAACAGAAGAGGACAAGATAGAGATAATTATATATGGATTCGTGACGCTGAAAAGAATAAGCTTGTGGTTGGAACACAGTGCCGTATATTATATCAGGATGCACTAGGAAGAAGAGACATAGCTTTAAGATTCAACGAAATGGTTAGAAAGGGAGAAATAGGGCCTGTAATGCTTGGACGTGACCATCATGATACAGGCGGAACTGACTCTCCTTTCCGTGAAACCTCCAATATTTATGATGGAAGTAACGTAACTGCAGACATGGCTGTTCATTGCTATGTGGGTAACGCAGCAAGAGGAATGAGCCTTGTAGCCCTTCATAATGGTGGAGGAGTTGGAATCAGCAAATCCATAAATGGCGGCTTCGGTATGGTGCTTGATGGCTCAGAGCGCGTGGATGAAATCCTTAGAACAGCTATTCCATGGGATACTATGATAGGTGTTTCCAGAAGAAGCTGGGCGAGGTGTGAGAATTCTATAGATACCGTTGCAGAGTACAATAAGACCTATGGAGCTGAGAATCATATTTCAATACCTTATATAGCTGATGATGAATTGATAGAAAAAACCGTAGAGAAATTTATGTAAAAGATAGCATATGAAAGCTTCTGCAGAGCAAAAAAAGTCTGTGCAGAAGCTTTTTAGCTATATCAATATTCTTTTAAAACATAGCTTAGCATAAAATTACCTTTTCAAAACCCAGAATATTATTGTATTATTTAAATATGTTTTATGCACTTATATTTATTATTTATTTTAATTATTAGGAGGGAATAATATGGTAATTAAACCTAGGTTTAAAGGATATATATGTTTAACAGCTCATCCACAGGGCTGTGCCAACAATGTCTCTGATCAAATTGCCTATGTGAAAAGTCAAAAACCAGTAATAGGTCCTAAAAATGTTCTTATAATCGGGGCTTCCACTGGCTATGGTCTAGCTTCAAGGATAGTTTCGTCCTTCGCTTCAGGAGCAAATACCTTAGGAGTGGCCTTCGAAAGACCAGCTTCAGGTAACAGAACTGCAACACCTGGCTGGTACAATACTGCTGCCTTTGAACAATTAGCTTCAGAAGCTGGGTATTATGCTAAAACTATAAATGGAGATGCTTTTTCTCAGCCAATAAAGCAGGAGACTATAGCTGCAATTAAAAAGGATCTTGGGAAAATAGATTTAGTTATATACAGTATAGCATCCCCTAAAAGAACAGATCCAGGCACTGGAGAAACCTTTCATTCAGTGTTAAAGCCAATAGGAACAGTTTACTCAAGCAAAACCGTTGATTTTCATACAAATATTATTTCAAATATTGAATTGGGACCTGCCACTGAAAGCGAGATTCAGCAAACCGTGAAGGTTATGGGAGGGGAAGATTGGGAGCTTTGGATTAAGGCATTAGTTCAAGCAGATGTGCTTGCAGAGGGAGCAAAGACTGTGGCTTATACCTATATAGGCTCTGAAATCACAAAGCCAATATATAGAAGCGGAACCATAGGAAAGGCAAAGGAACATTTAGAAAAGACAGCTTTGACCTTAAATAAGTATCTTGAAAAAATAAAGGGAGAAGCTTATGTGTCCTCAAATAAGGCATTGGCAACCCAAGCCAGCTCAGCAATACCGGTAGTACCTCTATATGTGTCCTTGCTTATGAAGATAATGAAGGAGAAGAATATAGAAGAAGGATGCATAGAGCAGATATATAGACTGTACGCTGATAGATTATATTCTAAAGAGCTTATTCTGGATGAAGAAGGAAGAATAAGATTGGATGATTTAGAGCTTCGCCAAGATGTGCAAGAGGAAATAATAGCAAGCTGGGATAAGATAACCAGTGAAAACATAGCAGAAATAACCGATATTGAGGACTTCAGAAAAGAATTCTTTAAGCTGTTTGGCTTTGAACATCCTAAAGTTAATTATGAGGAAGATATAGATGCAAATGTGGATATTCCTAGCTTGAAGGCATTAGAGTAATAAACTATAACAAGGAGGCTTTCAGTATGGAGCCTCCTTTTTTAAAGCTTATTTTATTTTTCTAAAAACATTGCATACTACCAAATCAGCTTCGGTTTTTGAGGATAGCTTAATGCTTATCTCCCCATCTTTCTCTTCACTTTCAAGGTAGAGAATTTCCCCTTGCTGCAGAATAAATTCCTTATTTTCAACGCTTATCAGAGCTTCTCCTTCAGCACTATAGATAATTTTCATACGGAAGGCGTCAGCTTCTGTGATATTTGAAGCTGAAAGCGGAAGATGTTTTAAGCTTCCAGTCCAATCCTTAGCAAGCATCAGATTAAAATCTCTTCCAACTCCCTTACTTGTGGTATTCCAGTCACCTTCAAAATCCGCAAAATCATAGGGCTTTAAATTAACTGTTTCTTCACCATTAAAGCATAGAGCTATATTACCTTGTAAAGGCATTAATATTCTGTGGATTCCGGGCAGCTTAGTGAAATCACTTTCTTCAATTTCTATGGTGGCAGTGGATAAACGGAAATCAAATTGTCTTTTTTGATAGCTTCCATTTTCTGGCCAAATAAACAATTCAGTAGTTTTTCCTCCAAGCCATTCCGTGGTTTTAAATTTATCTTGAGTAATTTTATTTATATTCATAAGAATGTCCCTTTCCAAAGCTAAAAATTTGTTTTTATTCTCTACTTCTTAGACATTTCCTCAGCTTTTTTAGTACAGCTTTCCATAGCTGCTATGATGCTGGCTCTAAAATTATTAGCTTCCAAGCTATAAACAGCTTCTATGGTAGTTCCTCCAGGAGAGCAAACCTTATCTTTTAAGCTGCCAGGATGCTCACCAGTTTCAAGCACCATTTTTGCAGCACCTAACACTGCTTGGGCAGCAAATTTATAAGCCTTATCTCTAGGCATTCCTCTAAGTACAGCGCCATCTGCTAGAGCTTCAATGAACATAAATACATAAGCTGGTGAGGAACCGCTTACTGATGGAATCATGTCCATAAGATTTTCATCTATTACTTCAGCTTTTCCAAAGCTCTCAAAAATAGATAAGGCTTCTTTAAGCTCCTGGGGACTAACTAATTCTGATGGAGTTAATGCACTCATAGCTTCTCCTACCAAGGCTGGTGTGTTAGGCATGGATCTTACAATCTTAATATCTTTTTCAAAGGCTTTTTCTATGGTTTCAATTGTGATTCCGGCAGCAATACTTACAATAAGAACATCTTTTTTTACTGCAGCTTTAATTTCCTTTATCACTTTTATATATTTATTAGGTTTAACAGCCAGGATTAATATATCGCTGAAAGCAGCCACATCCTTATTATTTAAAGACGCGTTAACATCATATTTGTTTTTAAGCTCCTTAAGAGTTGATTCACTAGTTCTTGAAATCATTATATTTTCTGCAGGTACTAAATTTGCTTTAAGTATGCCTGAAAGCATGGCTTCTCCCATGTTTCCACAGCCTATAAATCCTATTTTTTTATCCATTTTAATTGGCCCCCTTTTTAATAATGTTATATTCTTTAAATGCGTTTAAATAGCTATAAGTTTACCTTTAGGATTTGGAAGTTAATAACTTAGTAGCGATTTCTATTAATTTTGCTTTGTCATTTAAGTCAGGCTTTTCAAGAACCATATCAAGTATAGCATTAAGAGCATCCCCCAATTCCTTGCCAGGTTTAAAACCTAGCCTAATCAGATCAGCCCCATTTATTTTTAAATCCTTTAAGCATATTGGCAAAGCTTTTTTTAGAACTTCATCCGTTGTGTTTCTCAAATAGTCTATGGGAGAAAAATTAAAGGGAGGAGCACTGCTTTTTATATCAGCGGTTTGAAGATTAAAAAGAGTTCCCATATTTTCTTTTCCCATTTTGTTAATGAGTTTTTTAACCCCTGATTCCTTTAATTTATAGAACATGGTCATGTGGTTGCTGACCAAAAGACAAACTGTTTTTATAGTGTAGTTATCAAATTTCATACGTTTTAAAACTGTTTCGCAGATTTCAGCTCCACTGTTTTCATGACCGTAAAAATGACCTATTCCCTTTTCATCCATAGTAAAGCTTGCAGGTTTTCCTATGTCATGAAAAAGTGCTGCCAACCTGGTAATAAGCACAGGTTCAGCATTTTTTATAACCTGGAGGGTATGAGTGTATATATCTTTATCATGGTGGGGATTCTTTTGATCGAAACCCACCATATCAATAGCTTCAGGAAGAAAATATTTCAGAAGACCTGTAATTCTTAAATTTTCTATGCCAGCATCAGGATTATTAGATACTAATATTTTTGAAAATTCATCTCTTATCCTTTCTATGCTTACATTTTCTATTAGCTTATGATTCTTAAAAATAGCCTCAAAGGTTTCTTTATCAATAGAAAAATCAAGCTGACAGGCAAAACGGATGGCTCGAATCATTCTTAAAGCATCTTCATTAAATCTGTCGTTGGCATCGCCCACTGTTTTCACCATTTTATTTTTTAAGCAGTCTTGCCCATTAAAAAGATCTACCAATCCAGCTTCATTATTATAAGCTAAAGCATTTATGGTAAAGTCTCGCCTGCTTAAATCCTCAGATAAGTTTTTGGTGAATAAAACTTCATCTGGATGGCGGTTGTCAGTATATTTTCCATCTATTCTATAAGTTGTTACTTCATAATTGTTTTTATTTATTATTACAGTCACAGTACCATGCTGAAGGCCTGTAGGAACAGTATGAGGAAATATTGAAATTATATTCTCTGGAAGGGCTGAAGTGGTTATATCCCAATCGCTTGGAACCCTTCCTATAATGCTGTCGCGAACACAGCCTCCTACTGCAAAAGCTTCAAAGCCGCTTTTATTAAGTTCCTCTATAATAAAATTCACTTCTTGTGGAAGATTAATTTTCATAGATGCACCTCGTTCTTTTGAAATTAATTTAATTATAAATATTTTGCCATAAAAATAAAAGCATTATATGTGATATAATTAGTTAAGTAATGGTAATATTTATATATATGACTTTTTTACTTATTCTATTGAGAATTTAGATATATCCAATAGTTGAGCAATTTTGGAAGGGGAATTTTAAATGACAGCAATAAATGGTTTTGAAGCAGGGAAAAAGATAGAAGGATTTTATCTTATTAAATCCGTAGACTGCAAGACGACAAATAGTAATAATAAAAAATATCTTGATTTCACATTAGGAGATAAAACTGGAGAAATAAATGCTAAGCTTTGGGAATGTAATGAGATAGATTTTAAGGCTTACAGCTCTAATACCATAGCAAAGGTTAGAGGCACAGTATTAGCATGGCAAAATGGTCTTCAGCTTAAAATAGAGAAAATACGAGTAGCGGATGCAGAAGATAAGCTTGACGCATCAGAGTTTGTACCTACAGCACCATACTCCTCAGAAGATATGTATGGCACACTTATGTCTTATGTAAATGCAATGAAAAATGAAGACATAAAGGGAATAGTAAATGAGGTTCTTGGAGTATATCAGGATAAAATAATGCACTTTCCTGCAGCTAAAAAGAATCATCATTCCATAAGAGGCGGGCTTTTATATCATGTAACTACCATGCTTAGAGCTGGAGAAAAGCTTTGTGAAATATATACAGATTTAAACAGGGATCTTTTATATGCAGGAGTTATTCTTCATGATTTGGCTAAAATGGAAGAGATGGATGCCAGCGAACTAGGCATTGTAAGCGATTATACCGTAGAAGGCACAATGCTTGGACATATTGTTCAGGGCATAAAGAATGTGGAGATAGCCGCAAAGAAGATAGGAGCCGATAAAGAAACAACCATGCTTTTGCAGCACATGATATTATCTCATCATTATGAACCTGAATATGGAAGTCCAGTAAAACCAATGATTCCAGAGGCAGAGGTTTTGCATTACCTTGACATAATTGATGCAAGACTTTTTGATATGAGAAGAGCTACTAAGGATATTAAGGGCGGAGAATTTTCAGACCGAGTTTGGTCCTTGGAAAGCAGAAGAATATATAAACCAATTCTAGGGGAATAGATATATGATGGAGGATTGAAATGTTTAAGTTTATTGGAACTGGGAGTGCTTTTAATACAGCGCTGGGAAATACCAGTTGTTATATAAAAAAAGACAGTAGCATGCTATTAGTGGACTGCGGAGGAACAGTATACGAAAGGCTTCAAAAGCTTAATCTGCTTTCCAATCTTAAAAATTTGCATGTAATAATCACTCATACCCATCCAGATCATGTAGGAAGCTTAGGGGAAGTGATTTTTTACAGCCACTTTATTTTAAAAATCAAGCCCAAGCTTTATTTTCAAGATGGACCTTGGATTAAAGGACTTTTTAAGTATATAGGGGTGCAGGAGCAAATGTATGAGCTTGTCACAGATAAAAGCTGTACTATTGAGGATTCAAGTCTTGGAAACATGGAGCTTGAATTCATGCCAGTGGAGCATGAAGAAGGAATGCCAGCTTTTGCCTTTTTAATGAAGTATAGCGGAAAAAATATATACTACAGCGGCGATGCTAAAGGGATAGGCAGAGATATATTAAGACTATTTAACAATGATAGAATAGACATGCTTTATCAGGATACTTGTGCCTTAGATTATGACGGAAATGCCCACACCTCTTTAAAACGGCTTAAAGAAATGATTCCTCACGCCATGAGGGATAAGGTTTATTGCATACATCACGATAACACTTTGAGCAAGTATGAAGTGGAAGAAGCAGGCTTTAATTATGTGGAATGAAAGGATTATAAGCTATGAAAAAGAGAACCATAGAGTTATCTAAAGAAAAAAGGCAGCTTATGATAGGCAAAATACAGGATTATTTCTATACTGAGAGAGAAGAGGAAGTAGGGGAGCTTGCGGCTTCTTTTATCCTCGATTTTATAATAGAGGAAATTGCTCCAGAGTTTTATAATGAAGGAATAAATGCTGCTTATCGTTATATGAACGAAAGAGTAGAGGATATGCTAGGAATGCAGAAATAAGTAATAATTAATAGGTAAAATCTAAAGGTAGTGAATTTTATGACGGATATTTCAGAAGAAAATAAGCAGCCAGAATATATACAGATAGATGGAGGACTTAGGCTTGCTAAGTTTAAGGGCAAATACGATTTTGCCTTGAAATGGTATTTAGATGAAGAAACAGTAAAGCTGGTGGATGGTGTTTCTAAATCTTATGATGAAGAAAAGTTGTCTAGAATGTACAACTATCTGAACGGTAAGGGAGAGCTTTACTTTATTGAAATAAAAGAAAAGAATGAATATAAACCTATTGGAGATGTTACCTTCTGGCAGCAGGATATGCCTATTGTTATAGGGGATAAAGCTTACAGGGGTATGGGAATAGGATATAAGGTGATAATGATTTTATCTAAAAGGGCTGAGGAACTAGGCTATGATAAAATCTATGTTGATGAGATATACTCTTATAATATAGCCTCACAGAAGACCTTTGAGAAAGCAGGCTTTAAGGCATTTCTCCAAAAAGAAAAGGGCTGCTCCTATGTGAAGGAAATTGTCTAAATACAATTGTAAGGTATAGAAGTTAAGAGGTGAAGGTGTGTTGTTAAAAAAGAGCGATAAGATAGGGATTGTAGGCTGCTCTAATGCACAGCCACTTCGTTATAAAAATAAGCTAGAGGAGCTTTTAAATATCCTTAGAAATATGGGACTGGAACCGGTGGTAAGTGATTACGAATCCGAGAAAGCTTATTTTATGTTATTATATATAGTTATATCTTGTTATGTTTCTTCTAAATAACTCAAGGAGCTAAATTTATCTTCATTTATTCCATAATTATTTTTAAATTCACTCATATTTCCAATTTATAATCTTTTAAGTTTTGTGGTGTTAATATATTTATGTAATATTATACTTTGTTGAAGGAGCAAGATAAAAGAATATCCTGAATTGGATCTAAATCACTATATATTTAAAAGCCGCAAGGGTATTAATTCTCCAATAACCAGGCAGCAAGCATATAGAATATTAAATAATGCAGCTGAATCAATAGGACTCATAGAAAGGGATGTAACTACTAATATCATAATATCAGGAGAAATTGGAACTCATACCTTGAGAAAAACATTTGGTTATCATGCATATCAAAATGGTACTTCTCTGGAATTACTCATGGATATATTCAATCATTCATCAAAATCCCAAACCTTAAGATACATAGGCATTACTGAAGAGCAGAAGAAAGAAGTTTATTTACAATCAAATTTAGGTTAAATTTATTAATTTTATCTTAAAAAGTTCGTCACGAACCTTTTTTATTAGTAACATATATCGGTTGTACACAAAAAGTGATCAAACATGACCATTTTTTTAAATAAATGTTTTTTATTTTATCAGTCTGTTTCCCATGGAGCATCAGTGATTTAAAATCTGCATTACTACTTTAGAACTTGTTAAAGCTGTAACAGTTAACGCAAATAAGATTGTTTAAGCTATCGTTCCTTTGGCTATACTGATAAATAAAATAGGATTAGGAGAGATTATTTTATGGATCAAAGTTATGATAATGGATTAACAATTGGTGAATTAGAAAAGCTAATAAAAGATTTACCAAAAAACATGAAAGTATGCGTTAATGAGTTTCCTGCGTTTAGACTTTATTCAGGAAAATGATATAACTGACTCAACATATGAAGTTGATGCAACTGTGGTAGTAGTAGAATGGGGTATTGTTATTAACTCTGGAAGTTCTAGTGATATAATATTTGTCGATACCGGTGGAGTTTCTGGTTTTGAATACGATGGAATAGGAGAAGGTTAATAAGAAATTTATCTTTCTATACAAAAATCAATGAGTTTTTAATAAAAAAAGTGGTCATAATTGATCACTTTTTTTTAATAAATGTTCTTTACTTTATTAGTCTGTCCCCCATGGAACACCAGCAATATCTAAAAGATGCACTATATGAGGACTTGTTAAAATTGTAACTGTTAGTATAAACAATATTGCTAGAATTTTTTTATGTTTTTTAAACATCTATTCCACTTCCCTCTTTAATATTTTCAAAATTAGTTCTACAAAAATCACATAGTTCTAATACGCTTTCTTTATCGTCTAATGAAGTAAAATATTTCAATATATCTATAAAAAGTACATTGTCCAAAGTTTTAGTTTCTATAAGTAGCTGCTTATATTCATTTTTTATATCTATGTCTATAGTATAATTAGGAATATGTACTATTTCATGCAGAATGTCTTTTATTATAAGAGAATATTTAAAGACTTTCGCTTGATCCAGGGCTTCTTTAAAAAAGATGATGGATTTTTCTATGTCCTTTAAACTTAAATACCTTTTAGCTACATCAAAATATATATGTGGCAGCATAATAAAATCTTTTTGAATTAAAGGAATATAATCTAATATTAAACTTAAATATTTATTTGCTGTATCAAATTGCTGAAAATCTATATAAGTTTCACAAATATTATTGTAATATACTGCTCTATGTCCATAGTCCTTGCTATCTGTCATTTCTATTAATTCATTATAAATATTCAAAGTTTCCTCATAGGATTTTATACTTCTTAAATTAGACGCTCTTAATAATAATACTTGTGTATACCCTTTTGTACTGCTGCTTACAAGCTTCATTACTTTGTCTATATATTCTATAGACTTTTCATATTCCTGTAGGTGATTATAGTAAAGTCCAATATTAAATAAAAAGCCTATCTTTTTTTCATTATCCATTTCAGGAAATCTGTCTAGGGCATAATTACAAGTATTTATTCCTTCTCTAAGATTACCCATAAAATAATAAGTGTTAGAAAGCTTCTGTAATAGCGGAATTAGCGGCTGAGTTTTCATATCTAAATTCATAAGACACTTAGTATTTTCATAATAAAGTGAAGCTTTTGAAAAGTCGTTCGTGCTATAAAAATAATCACCGGTGATCTCACAAATAATTATCTTCTTATCTATGAAGTTCCACTCTAATAAAAATTCTTCTACCTTCTTAAAGCTTTCTACATACCTAACATCTTTATTTTCAGCAAGTTTTCTAAGCTCATCTATGAATGTATCAAGTATCTTTCTAGCTTGAGTTTCTTCATCTTCCAATAGATATTCGATATCCATATCTAAGGCAATATTTTTTTCTTTAAGTTTTTCTGTAGCATGCTTAATAACTATTTCTGCGGTACTTCTAGTCAATTTAGCCTTGCTATTTTCAATTTGACTTATAAGATTTCTAGTTATATCGGTTCCCACAAGTTCATCCTGGTTTAATCCGTATCTATCTCTAAATCTTCTAAGTTTTTCACCTATAGGTATAACTCTATATTCCACCCATATATCACCACCATTAAATAATATTTACTATTATACCATAGTAAAGGATTTTTTTCACATTTTTGAAATTATTTATCATTTTTTAGTATAAACATATATTTTTTTTATAATTTTATAATAAAATTTGATAAAAGAGCATCATTTAAAGTAATTTATAATTTTGTTATATAATATTAGCTATCTATATAAATTATTCTTATTGCTGCAAAAATTTTATCTCATTTAACTATGTCGCCCATACCTGATTTACTTTGCCCTTGGTGGAGATGCTCTATCCATCCCAACAATTCGGAAATGTCAGTGCTATCTGTTATATCATTGTCCATAATTCGCCAAACATATTCTTTATCCTCATTTATTTTATATATCATATAGTTTTTAACCACATTATTTTCATATCCGGCAGATTTGAAACTTAAAGCTATACTACTGCCATCTCTATAAGATATATTTACTTGAAATTCATTGCCTCCAAAAATAGACTGAGCAATGGCATCCTGTCCGTTTCCTAATCCATTTATAGTATCAATAATTTTATTTATATCAAATTGATTTTTTATTTGTTTATACTTATTATTGTTGTATTTCAAAGAAAACGTTTTTATATTTTCTTTACTTAACGAACCTATAACTATGGGCTTTTGTGTATATCTAATCCTTTCTACAACTTGTCTGGTAACAATAAAGGCAGAGGCAGGAATTAGAATTCCTACGAAACAAATTGATAGTTTCTTTTTTAAGGACATAATGCATACTCCTTTAAATACTCAATACATTTATTTTACAATTATTCAAACAAAATGTAAATCATTCCATGTTAAATTGTTATAATTTACAAAAGCTCCTTATAGAGTTTATTAGCTTCTTTATATCTTCGTCTATTTTCAAGATATTCAATGAGCTTTAGCTTTATATCTCTGCACACATCATTTACTTTTGTTTTTTCGTAATAGGGAAGAATTTTATTTTTTACCTCTTCATAAAAAATATCATCATTAAATTTATAGGCTACTAAATATAGAAAATACAGGGGATTGGTATATAAAGTATCCTTGTCCTTCATATCTAAAAATTCATCAAAAATTTCTTGGCATTCCTTTAATTTGCCAAGCTTAAGGCAAGCATCCACATAATTGTAAGCGGATAGTGTACCTCCTTTTGTTTCTTTTAAAGCCAAACTGCTCCATTTTAGGCTTTCCTCATATTTTCCTAAACAGGAATAAAGATTAGACAGGTTTGTATAAAGATGGGAATATAATTTATCCATATCAAAATGCTTTGCAGACATAAGCGCGGCATCAAAATGCTTTTCGGCTTGATCATATAGTTTTAAATAGGAAAAGCCTATACCAAGATAGTTGTGGCACCATACAGCATTTAGGTAGCGGCCGCTTTTTTCGTAGCTGTCTAAGGCTTTTTCCAGATAATAAACCCCAGTTGAGGGACTTGTACTAAAGCAGTAGGATTGACCTAAACAGTAGTTTATCCAGGAGGTGTCCTTTAGCTTTAAGGCTTCCTTTTGCCTTTTTATGCCTTCCTCATTCATATGATTCTTTGAAAAAATAGAACCACTTATAAAAAGATAGATGAACTTTAAATCCTTGCTTAAGGACATATAAATTTTATCCATAAGATTTATGTCATACTTTAAAATGTCATAACTTTGACTTTCTACAAAGGTTTTATACATAAGCTCGTATATTTTAAATTCAATGCTGTAAGGAGAAAGCTTTAAAACCTCTTCAATTTTCTCAAGCTCCTTATATATTCTTTGTGCTTCATCTCTATTGAAGCTTTCAATGGCGTTCATCATGGTATTAAGCTTTTGTCTCACAAGACCTATGTTTTGGAATCTGCCTAGGCTGCTGATATTTAATTTTTTAAGTAAAGCTTCTATTATTTCTTTTCTTAAATGCTTTTTTCCGTTTTCAAAATAGCTCAGATGGCTCACAGAGCATATGCCATGAGCTAGATATTCTTGACTGACTCCTTCTTTAAGTCTTGTATATTTGATCCAGGCGGATAAAAAATCATACTCTAATTCCATTCCAAAGATATTTACTATAGTATCTATGCTAATCACCCCTATTAAATCGATTAAAAAGCGAAATATTCACTGAAATAAGTGAAATATATATAAAATTATAGCATTAAACAATGATTTGTTATAGAAATTATTCAACAAAAAAGCTTTGTAAATAACATTTTCATGGCTTAAGATTTATTATAGACAGAGAGGGGGATGCAAATGAAGAAATTAATTGAAAGTTACAGGGGCTTGCCTAAAGAAATGTATGCTATGTGTTTTGCCAAGCTTATCAATAGCTTAGGGGATTTTGTGGTGCCATTTTTAGCCTTATATCTTACTCAGAAGATAGGCATGAGCACTGCAGCCTCAGGAATAATAGTTACTATAGCTTCCGTTATAGTTATTCCAGCTTCCATAATAGGAGGAAAGGTAGCAGATGATTTGGGAAGAAAAAAAGTATATATATATGCTCAGACTATATCTGCAGCGGCCTTGATACCTTGTGCATTTTCAAAGAGCGCCTTGGTAAGTGTTACCTGCCTTTTAATAAGCACTTTTTTTAATGGGTTTGTAAGGCCCGCTTTTAATTCTATAGTTACGGACATACTTCCCGCGGATCAAAGACAGACGGGGTTTTCTCTTCAATATCTTTCTATAAATGTGGGTGTTTCCATAGGACCCATAATAGCTGGTTTCCTTTTTAATAATTTATTACCTATGCTTTTTATAGGGGATGCTCTTACTTCCTTTATAGCAGTATTTTCTGTGTGGAAATATGTAAGAGAAACTAACCCTGAAGCTAGTGAAAAAATAGTGGAAAGCAAAGCTGAAAAGAGAGAAGAGGGAAATATGCTGGAGATGCTATGTAAGAGGCCTCATCTATGCTTATTCTTCCTTATAAACATAGCTTATGCCTTCATATATTCTCAGCATAGATTCTCTTTGCCGCTGACCTTAAACAGCGTATTTAAGAATAATGGTGCCCATATGTTTGGTTATGTTATGAGTGTTAATGCTATAACTGTGCTTGCGTTATCAGTTTTTGTAGGAGCTATAACAAAGAAAAATCATCCTTTATCTAATCTGGTTTTGGCGGGGATAGCCTACTCAATAGGCTTTGGAATGCTGGCCTTTGTGAGTAATTTTAGCTTTTTTATATTGTCTACTGTTATATGGACTACAGGAGAAATATTAAGTACCATAAATTCAGGAGTTTATTTGGCAAACAATAGTCCAAGCAATTACAGAGCAAGACTAAATGCAGTATCATCTATAGGCTGGGCCATAGGAGCCGCGTCCAGTACCTCTTTTTCTGGTGCATATATGGGGGCTTACGGATATAGGAGTATATGGACATTAGTTATAATCATATCCTTAATATCAGCCAGCTTTATGTTTTTATTAAAGCTATATTCAAAGAGAGTGGAAAAGAAACAAAATATGGCTGCTTAAGATATGTACGAAAGGTTGGTAATTGGCTATGGAAAATTTAATTATCAGAAAGGCAGAACCTGAGGATGCAGAGAAAATAATAATTTTGGTAAAGCAGGTAATGGAGGAGTCACCGTTCTTTCCGGGAAAGTCGGAAGAATTTAAGCTTACGCCAAAGGAAGAAGCAGATTACATAAGTAATTTAGCACTTTTTTTAGCAGCGGAAGTTGATGGTGAGATAGTTGGAATTGCTACTTTAGATAGGAGCAGTCTATGCAGGATAAAGCATACAGCTATGCTTGGAATCGCTATTATTAAGGCTTACAAAGGAAAGGGTATAGGTAGTGTGCTTATAAATACAATATTTAAATTAGCACGGATAAATGGAGTTGAGAAAATAGATTTAGAGGTATTTGAAAATAATAAGTCAGCTTTGTCATTATATAAAAAGTTTGGATTTATAAAAGAGGGAGTAAAAATAAAAGCTATAAAAACTAAATATGGATATGAAAATATGATTTTAATGGGGAAGTTCTTATAGTAAAAAGTAAAAGCTGCTGTCAACTATATATTTAGTTAATTGAGCAACAGTCCAAGCAATTACATAGCAAGACTAAATGCAGTATGATATTTTAGCAGAATATACAATTATAGAAAAGAGATTGCAGATATAATCTTAATAGGTTATCTAATGCAATCTCTTTTTATTTATGCTAATCTAAGGTCTTTGCTTTTAATTAGTCATAAAATAGTGACTAAAGTAATACCAAAATAAGGGACTATAGTAACTTTGATACCAATAATGATGAATGTATAATTATTATTGTAATAAGGATTAAACAAAGAAATTCAAAATAAGGAGAGATTTTTATGAAGGTTTTAGCTATAAATGGAAGTCCCAAAGGAAAAAACGGAAATACTGAAGTGATTTTGAAATCATTTCTTAATGGGTGTGAAGAGGCAGGTGCAGATACAGATACTATATACTTAAATGAGAAAAAAATAAAACATTGTTTGGGTTGCTTTACATGTTGGACTAAAACTCCAGGGGAATGTATCCATAAGGATGATATGAAGGAATTATTGAATAAGATATTAGAAGCTGACGTAATGGTATATGCAACTCCGCTTTATTATTTTACGGTCTCTGGCCTTATGAAAGATTTTATGGATAGAATGCTTCCGTTAAACAATGGAGAAATAGTAAAGGTTAAAGATGAATATTCACACACTAGAAGATTTAATAGTGCAGTCA
Source organism: Clostridium sp. 19966 (assembly GCF_032335695.1). Lineage (NCBI taxonomy): Bacteria > Bacillati > Bacillota > Clostridia > Eubacteriales > Clostridiaceae > Clostridium > Clostridium sp. 19966. Next base: position 7,021 of record NZ_JACTOJ010000024.1, on the reverse strand, counting down.
ATGTAAAAACTATTTTGATTTCAAACTGCGGCTTCCCTGGAAAATACAACTTTTCTGGCTTGGTTGAGACTTTTAAGGTTATGACAAAGGGAAATTTAGAAGGAACCATATTATGTGGACAGGGAGGAATTCTTAGCAGTATAGAAACAAATGACCTATTGAAACAAATATACAGTCCTTTCTTTACGGCGTTAAAAAAGGCTGGTGAGGAAGTAATTCGTGAAGGGCATATAAGTTTAGAAACCGAAGAAATTATAGAAAAAGAATATATTGATCCTAAAATATATATCGAAAATGCCAATAAATCATGGAGTAAATAGGAGGAGGAATTTTATTATGCAGATAACAACTAAAACCAATAATAAAACTAATTTAGTATTAAAAAATGTTTTCAACGCTGATTTTGTGGTAAGTGCTATTATACCAATAGTAATATTTTATATATTCGATAAATTTAAAATGACTTTTGACGGAATAGTATTATGCGGGGTATGGAGCATAGGAGTGGTGGCATTAAATTTTATGAAGGATAAGAGATTTAATGCTCTTGCAGTAATGAGCGGATCATTTTCAGCAATTTCATTGATATGTACTATTATTTCGAAAAACCCTACCTTTTATTTAGTTGCACCTATAATTCAGGACATTTTAATTGCACTAGTTTTTTCTGTATCCTTACTTTTTAATAGATCCTTGATTCAAGTAATTGTAGAACAAAGCTATTTGAAAAATGCTTCGGAAAAATTGAAAAGCAATCCTAAATATAAATCCGCATGGAGACTACTTACAATAGCATGGGCAGTATTAAATGTAAGTCAGGCAGTTTTGAGAATGGTATTGCTTCATTTTGTGTCAATAAGCTCATATTATGCTATAAACACCTCTTACAACAGCATAGCAGTACCTGCTCTAATAGCTTTCTCAATTCTATTTCCACAATGGTATTGGAAAAAGAAATTCTAAAAATAAAGCTATCTACAAAGAATGTAATAATAGCTATTAGATGATTTTCAAAGTTTATCTAGTAGCTATTATTAAATTGATTGATAATTTTGTGCTTAATTCATTTACTGATATATAATTAGAACCAAACGTTCTGATTAAAACAGAGTCAATTATTAAAGCTTATTAACTATGGATTTTAAAACTTCACATGCCTTAGCTTCATTTTCTTTTGCCTCTATTATCAAGGAGACTATTTTTTCCCTGACTTCAGGTTCAGCAAATTTTCGTATAGAGGCTTCATTTTGTTCAAAACCGCCTTTTACTTCATTCATCTTAAAGGTGCAGTTAGCTGATTTCCTGAAATGATTTGCAGCAAGGGAACAGTCTCTTTCTATTTTTTCATTTGTTTTTCCTACCCAGTCTAGAAAAATAGCGGCGTAAGATCTGCCCTCTCCCACCATGCACTGGGCATCATTTTGGCACATTATTCTTTCAGATAGTATTGGGAGTATAGCTTTTGGAGAAAATTCTTTGTCATTTCCTATGGCTTTAGCCCAAGCATCGTAGGCAGCTTGCCCTCCAGCATATTCAAGCTTGTTGTGATTATAATGATCTATTTTAATGACTTTATTATTAGTCATTATATCTATACCATTTATAAGAATGTCCTTTTGACTTACCAGCTGATTCATGTCTTCACCTATGGATATTACTCCAACAGTACTTGGATTTTCCCACCAATTGTCGCATATAAAATATCCTGTTTCATGAAATTTTATATCCTTTGCAAATTCTGAGTTATTCTGAAAGAAGTTCCAGCCTAAAAGGGTTTCTCCATCATTATCGTAACCAGTAATTATGCAGGCTTCTGGAGGTCCAATGATTCCTAGAGCTATAACTGGGCGTCCTGAATTTATTTGGTCTTTTATAAAAGTTATAAAAGTTTCTTTGTCAGTTCCTTCTCGAGAGAGAAGCTTATATTCTCTGCCGGCAGCTTCAAAGGAACGTTTAAAAGCTTCGAACTTATCTTCATATATGCACATGGTATCAATATTTCCGCCATCCCAGGTGTTTAAATTCCATCGAAGTCTAAAGGCTGCACCTGATGCTGCCATGAGATAGGCGTAATCAATAGTCTGTCCCATATAATTTAGACATGACTTTAAGGAAGAAATAAAGGGGGTGCCTTCTTCAAAGCAGTACTCTACCTTTGGAACTCCAAATAGAATACAGCTGTTATCAGTTTTTATACTATCTTTCATATTAATACATACCTCCATAATTTCGGTGAGAAGAAGCAGATTACTGCCTTTTTTTAGAATAGCTGGTCCATATACTCCTACAGCTAAAATTCGCCTTCCTACTTGATAGCTGCCATTACGAAAGCTTATAGGAGTTATACCTGTATGCCTCTTAAAAGCTCTGGTAAAGGTATCATAGCTTTCAAAGCCATAGTCTACTGCTATATCAGTAATGCTTTTATAGGTATGAATTATGTCAAAAGCAGCATTTGCTATCTTTCGGGACAATATATAATTGGAAAGGGTATGATTAGTACATTGTCTAAAGGTTTCTCTAATATGCCTATAAGAAAAACCTGTGGAACTCTCCAATTCTTTATAATCAATATTAGCTTTTATCCTCTGTTCTATGAAAGTCACTACGGACCATATAAAAAGTGAGTAATCCACAGCTTCACCACCTTATTTGTATTTTTCTTCCGGAAGTAATTTTATTATACTATGATTTATATTGTATCACTCGACGTTTTTGACCCTGATTGTTAATTAATTTGGTTATGTTTTAAAAGAATGTTGATAAAGGCTTTGGTGGATCTGAAACTCTAAGGCTTGCTTTGTTATAATTGGCTACCTATTTTAATGTGCCGTCCTGGCACTAAAATGGCTTTGCCCTTCCTGGGCAAAATTACGCCAATTATAAGTCGCACTTCCTAAGAGTTTCTAGAACTCCAAAGATAATATCAACATTTTAAAACAAAGCCATTAATTTTTGTATGAAAAGAATATAATATATAGGATATGTTTTAAATCAGTGTAAAAAGCAACACTGATTTAAAACAGAGCCTTTAAAAAAGAGCTATAAATTTAGGCTAAGCAAGGAGGTAACAAATAGAAATGGATAAATATTTGCTGGATACTAATGTGGTAATAGAGCTTTGGAATAGATATTCTGATATTATAGATAAGCTGGTGGAAGAAAAAAGTATAAACATATTGAAGGAAATAGCTGAGGAGCTTGTTGTAAAAGAAAGAAGGCAGTACAACGGACAGATGGTTTTATCAGAAAGGTTTTGTGACCTAATTTTGTTTATATTAGAAATAGACAAAACTCGTGTTGATGAATTCTATTCTGTGATTGAAATCAAATACTCTCAGAATGGGAAGGCCTATTTAAATAATGCAAATAAGCTATCAGAAAATGATCTGCTGCTTTTATATGCCTGTAATATGAATCCTAAGCTTTTATTGGTTACTCAGGATAAATATTTGTTTAATGCAGCAAAGCTTATACTGGGAGAGGATAGAGTGCTGACTTTAAAAGAGTTAGTAGAACATATTTAAAAATAGATAGTTTATTTATAATAAAAGCTGTTACACTAATTTCTCAGTGTAACAGCTTTGTGTTTAATAATTTCTCTTTTTCTTATAAGTAACCACGAATACACCAATTGCTAAAAAAAATATTCCTAAACCAGCCAAAACTTTATCATCTATAAGGCCGCCAGTTTTAGGTAATTTACTAGCAGTAGTTGAAGCAGTATTGGAAGAGCTAGTTTTTGAGATATCACTGCCAGAGCTTGAGGTAGTACTACCTTTTGTTGCAGTCACAGTTTTTATGTCCTTATCCATTACAAAATAATCACTGCAATGATAAATTGAAAATTCTACATATCCATTTTTATCTGCCTTTAAATTTTGGGCTACTAGGTCGTAACTGTTAGCAGTTGGATCATAGTGGTAGAGATATATATTATTTTTATCTTTTCCTTGAAGCCAGCTGTTTGAAAGCTTTATTTTTATCAAAGCCTTACCGGGTAAAATTCCTTCGTAGCTAAAGGATATAGGAAGTACATCATAGCCATTAGCTAGCTTAGTCATAGCTTCTTTATAATTTGAGCTGAGAGCGGCCTTTAAATCCACATCCTTAATAGCTTGATTTATATCCGCACCATTAAATGTCCAGGACAATAACAGGCTTCCATCTGCTGCTTTTTGAATAAAGGTAACATTTTTATTTGCTCCTTTAATAGCGGCGAAAATACTTTTATCAACCAAGGTATTATCTGTTGCATCTACGGTTACATTATCACTGCTCCATAATGCTTGTATAATATCTGCCGAAACATTTTTTAAGGTTTCATTTGTGGGCGCAGGTGCTGGCAAATCAGATACCTTAGATAATTCTACTCCATCTAAATCCCACCAACTGTTTGCTTGAGCGTTGACATCCATTCCAACAGTACATTTTCCATTTGTAACCTTGATATTTTCAAGGCTGATTTGAGTCCATTTACCGTATTTAGAGGCATCAAAAGTCATAGCTGTTCCGCCAAAGTCGCTGGCGAAAAGGTTCACTGTGCTTTTTCCATCTCCAGTGCCTACTACCCATGCTTTTAATGTGTATATTCCATTAGGTATATTGCTTACGCTTTGACTTACCTTATAATTAAATTCTGTGGCTTTCCAGGAATTTAGAGTATATTTACCTCCATCTGCAGTCCAGGAATCCATTTTTATAACTCCATCGTTAGCATCATCACCGGTAATATCCCAGCTAGAAGTATCTCCAGTTTCAAAACCGCCGTTTTCTAATACGCTTGAGGAGGCTGGAGCCGTATCTTCATCCTTGGAAAATTCTACTCCGTCTAAATCCCACCAGCTGCCGCCTAATGCATCAACATTCATTCCAACTGTACACTTCCCATCGGTAACTTTAATATTTCCTAAGGTAACTTGAGTCCAAGAACTATTTTTTGATACATCAAGAGTCATATCAGGACCTCCGAAGTCGCTGGCAAAAAGTTGTACGGTACTTTTTCCATCACCAGTTCCTACTACCCACGCTTTCAAAGTATAAATTCCATTAGGTATATTAGTAAGAGTCTGGCTTATTTTATAGTTAAAATTAGTGGCTTTCCAGGAATTTAGAGTGTATTTACCGCCGTCTGCAGTCCAGGAATCCATTTTTATAACTCCATCATTGGCATCATCACCGGTAATATCCCAGCCAGAGGTATCACCAGTTTCAAAACCACCATTTTTTAACAGGTTCGTTGAAACATTCACCACCGCAGCTGCTTTTATATCCGTGCCTGCTACAGAACCGTTTATGGTGATTTTTCCTGCCTTTGAATAGTCTTCAGCTGATACCTTATCCCAAGTAACACTTTGAGCTTTTATATTTCCATCACTATACACTACATCAACAGTGGTTGGTAGACTAGAAGTTGGATCTATGCCGACAAAGCCATCAACATTAACTTGGGGTATGCTGATAACATTTGGCTCTACTGAAGTATTGCTGCTTACAGCATTAAACACATCTAGAGATGGAAGAGCATTTCCGTTAAAATCAAACATAGCTTGGTTTTCCCAGGCATTACCCCCACCCGTTTTCCAGTCAGCACCTTTTACAGGAGTCCAGTCACCTTCCCAGTAGAAGATCCCAAGTCCTCTGTTGTTAGGGAGCTGTGCCATAATATCCATCATTGCTCTAACCTCAGTAGCTTGGCCTTGAACTGTAGCTGGAAACACACCTGCTGTTTCTTGAGCTGCTCCAAAATTATTTGCTGAACTATCACCTTCTTCTAAGGTATAAGCATAGGCTGTTTCTGCTATAACAAATTCTTTAGCAGGATATCTTGCGCTTAATTTATTAAGATTATCTTTAAGACTAGACACAGGCCCATGCCAATAAGGATAAAATGAAAGACCTATCACATCATAATCTACATTCCTTGCGTTCATGGCATCAAAAAATGTTGTGAAACCAGTATTGTCTCCGCCTTTTGCTAAGTGAAGAACTATTTTTATTTTATTTCCGCTGCCCTGAACTTCTCTTACAGCCTTTGAGCCGCTGTTAATTAATCTAGCCAATTCGTCGTAACCGCCAGAATTTTCTCCTGTAATTTTGCCATCATTCCACAGCATTCCATCGTTGATTTCATTACCTATCTGAACCATGTCTGGAAGAGCATTATGAGCTTTTAAAGTGTTTAAAGTATCTTTAGTGAAAGTATATACATCATTTTCTAAGGTAGCATAGTTGCCTGTTTTTTCTTTTGTGTCATTTGACCATGCTGCTGGAATTGTTTGAGAGTTAGGATCTGCCCAGAAATCGCTATAATGAAAATCTAGAAGAACCTTTAAACCTAAGGCTTTTGCTCTGGAAGCCAAATTAAGAGTGGTGGTCAAATCATTATTTCCGCCGCCCTGAGTTGGATTATTCCATATTCTAAGTCTTATCCAGTTGACTCCATGTTTCTTCAATATTACTAGGCAGTCTTCAGATTTAGGATTACCGTTGGCATCAAATAAACCGTCGTAGTACTTGCCTCCATTATCTTCTATTTGCTTTAGCATGGAAACATCCATACCTTTTATAAAATCAGAAGATAAATTTTTAATAGGTGGAATGGTTATTGTACTGCTGCTTAATTTAGGATTATAGTTAATGCTGTTCTCAGCGTTAACCTTTAATGCTTTAGTGAAAGATGAGAATGACAGGACTAATGAAGCAGATAAAGTTAGAGCCATAAATTGTTTCTTAAACATTTTTAATACACCTTCTTAATAAATTTTTGAATCCTTTGTAGACATGACTCAAAATAAATATTTATTTTAAGAAGATAATTTTGGAAGACGAGAAAATGTATTAAAAGAAAACCTTTTCTGAATACGTTTTAATTTTATCAAGTTTTAACTAAATTTGCAACATAATATTTAATTAGGCTATTCTGAAAACCAATTTTTAGGGTCAATTGACCCTAAAAAAAGAAAAAAAGAATAACCACTAAATTATCCATGAATAATTTTTAAAAAATGGATAATAATTA
>NZ_JACTOJ010000023.1:0-74693 GCF_032335695.1 Clostridium sp. 19966 | reverse complement strand
TTCCGGAGTTATAAAGCTCTACAATTGTATTTTTAAATTCTTCTGTATATTGTTTTTGACCTCTAGCCATCATAACACTTCCTTCTCTTTTCTTTATTTTAAAGTGTTCGGATTTCTGTGTCTACAATATTATACTAACACCAAGGCATATGCATAGAATATGATTTGAATAGCTTTAATGAAATAAATAATAGAGACTCTAAGTCGTTTTTACCGGTTGTATATGCTAATAAGATTGATCTTACATTAGATTTGAATGATGAAGAGTATATTAGGTATACTTGCATGGTTAATAGCATTTTGAAGCATAAAGATTGGAGTTATGAAAATGAATGGCGTTTGATATCATATAATGATGATGAAAAAAAGTTCAAAAATTTAAAAATTAATGCAATTTACTTTGGAATTTATACTTCTGAAGAAGATAAAAATATGATAATAGATTTGTTAAATAAAAGCGATCAAACAGTAGAATTTTATCAGATGAAAGCTGATTATAGAGGACTATGGCAAGAAAAAATTAAGCAGTTAGACTAATAATCTAAGAACTATCATCTTTAGATGAAATAAAATAATAGCTACATTTGCCTCACTAAAGGCTACTATAAAAAAGCAGAGATTTTAGAACTTCTACTTAAAATCCTTAAGGATTATAACGAGGACATAAAAGCCACCACAAAGTCTATACGTAAGAATTAACAGGATAATATACTACTAAGAGCAGTGCTGAGCCATACGCAGCTGCTCTTTTTCTTTTGTCACTTTACCTCAAATATTTTCCTTTATTTGCATATGGAATCTAATGTATAATAATAAATAATTAGACATATTTTTTCTTGTATTTAGAAAGGCGATATATTATGAAGGTTTATATTCATAAAAAAAGTAATGGACAATTTTCAAGCCATAATAATTATGCGGACTATGAAGGTTTTAGCGAAATGGGCTTTGAGGTAGTTCCCTATGGGAATTTTAGTGAAATTAATGATATGGAGCTGTGCGATATTGTTGACAATGATGTGGATGACGTTAGAAATGCTTTAAATAAGTTTAATATTGTTACCCCTGAAATTGATTATCCTGCTGAATTGGAAAAATATCTTGGAAGAAAAATTTGGAGAAGCAAGATAAGTGAAATTGCGAATAATGTAGATAAAATGAATGTTTTCATCAAGCCTGTGGAGGATAAGAAGTTTACTGGGGTAGTGGTTGGGAGCATTAGGGATTTGATGGGCTGCGGCACCCTTGAGGAGGATACGGACATATTTTGTTCTCAGGTTGTGAATTTTGTAGCTGAGTGGAGATGCTTTGTTAGATATGGTGAAATTCTTGATGTGAGGCCTTATAGGGGAGACTGGAGAATGCATTATGATTCAAGGGTTATAGAGGGAGCTGTCAGGGATTATGCCACTCAGCCTAATGGATATTCTATTGATTTTGGTGTTACTGAAAAGGGGGAGACTCTCCTTATTGAGGTAAATGACGGCTATGCTTTAGGCTTTTATGGCCTTAATCACCTTAGTTATGCAAAGCTGCTATCTGCTAGGTGGGCTCAGCTTACAGGAACTGAGGATCAGTGCTATTTTTAAGACTTTTTGAAGCGGAATCTTATGAAGATATAACAGATATTAAAGCAATGCAGCTAAGAATTTCAGCTGAAAAATCATTTGTGGATTTTTATAATACTAGCCATCAAATGAAAATCAATAATATTTCACTGGAATATAAAAAATAATGATGATAAAAGTTTCATTGAACGTTTTTTTATTTGGAAGGACAAAATTAATATAACAAGCGAACAATATGAAAGGTATATGAATTGGTTACATTCAGAGGTTGATAAAAGGACGGAGGCTATTGTAGGTGGAGGTTTTAGGAATTTGAGGCTTTAAAATAGTAGGAAACTATCCTTCTATAGTATAATGTCAATACCTTATATCAAGAATACACTACTAAGAGCAGCGCTGAGCCCATATGTAAGCTGCTCTTTTTTCTTTTGCCACCTACACTAAGATTCCCCTTTATTTGCATAGGTCATCTACGGTATAATAGTAAATAATAATGCTACATAAGTTAAGGGATGAAAGGATTATTAATAATGATAAATAATAAATTTGAAATAAATGGAGATCAAAACTCTATGGCTGTGGATTTAAGAAGAAAAATTGGAAGAAATGATCCCTGCTATTGTGGAAGTGGGAAGAAATATAAAAATTGCTGCATGAAAAAGGATCAAGAAGAGGAGCGTATTAAAGTAGCGCTAGAGCAGTGTGAGACTGTAGCGGATAAATATCTTACTGTGAAGGAATATATTGAATTATCAGGTTATCCCATTGTTAGATTTGATTATTTCTTGCTGGAAATATTGAATATGGCAGGCAGTATCTTAGACAAATATAATAAAACAAGCAAGCATAGAACTAAGGAAATAATCAGGGAGCTTTATGGCTATGCTAAAGGATTTTATGGAGAATGCTTAGAGTGTAAATATAATTGTCTAAAGGATCCGCTAAAAAGGGTCAGTTTTAAATCTCTAAGAGAAAATGAATTCAATTTAAGTGCACTTCCTTCAATACTTCAGCAGGAAATAGGTATTAATTTCTTTTATATTGAGTTTCTTAATGGGTTTGCTGGTAAATTGTTTGAGGAATTACTTAAAGATGTAGATGAAGAGACTGCGGTTGAAATGTCTCTTACATTATTTGCTTCACTTATTGATTATGTTTCCAGTAATTGCGCAGAGCAATGTGAAAATAAATGTATAAGGAATCATAATAGTAATGCTTATTGCAATTTTTGTACCTTTGGTGACAAGAAATTACCTTGTCCTAAAGAGGGGAAGGTTTCTTATGAAGCTATTAAAGCTTTAGAAATTGATATGATCCATTAATGATCGGGGAGAAAAGGATGTTATTTAAAAACTTACCAGAAAACTTTTTTACGCCCTTAGCCAGCAAAAATAAAAATATATATTGGGATTGCATTTACATATTGTATTCTATTATGAATAGCCGCCTGTCTTTTGGAATCGAAAGAGAGCTTGTGATTGATGAACTTCAGGATTATTTTGATAGCTACGGCTCTGATATTGTGGAGGACGATATTACTGTGGCTGGAAGCAGGGATAAGGCAAATCTTGTTGTAAGGAAACTTATTGATTATGGGTGGCTCACCAGTGAGACGACTTATAGTCATGTGCAGCTTGTTCACTTTAATGATTATGCTGTGGAAATTGTTAAAACCTTGGATAAAATTGTGAACAATAACAAGCTGGAGTATCAAGGGTATATTTACACTATTTATACTCTTATACGTTCTAATAGTGAAAGTAAGGGCATTTTATTAAATCAGATTTATGAAAATACGGATAAGCTCATTACAGGGCTTAAATCTTTAAATTCTAATATAAAAAGGTATATTGATGATCTTACTAAGTATTCTACGGTTGCTGAGATTATGGATATTCTTTTTAATGATTACAGGTCCAATATTATCGATAAGGCCTATCACAGGCTAAAAACTTCGGATAATGTTTCTAAGTTTCGTCCTGAGATTCTGGAAGCCTTGGAAGCTTATATTAGGGATGAGGATTTTATTAGAAGTGCAGCAAGGGAAATCAGTGAAATCACAGAGCTATCCAGTGAAGATAGTATGGATAGGGTTAGAGATATTTTAAGAGAATTGGTGGATGCTTTTCATAATATGGATTTTATCATAGAGGAAATTGATAACAAGAATTCGCAGTATCAGAGGTCCGCTATTAACAGGGCTAAGTTTTTGCTTTCAAATAGTGAGGATTTGTCTGGTCAAATAAAGGATATTCTCCTTTATATGTCTGAGGAGATAGCAGGGTCTGATATAAGTCTTAGCACTGTTTATTACCTGGATTATGTAGAGAATTTGTTTAAAATCTACAGTCAGGGCTTCTTGGATGAGGCTTCTTTTTATGCGCCAATTGAGGGGAAGAAGGACTTTAAGCCTGAGGCCCTTATTGATGTGAATATTGATTCTACCAAGAGAAAACAGAAGTTAGACAGCTTGAAGAGTAAATTAGAGGACTCTATGAATCCTAACAATATTGAAAAATATGTGTCTGAAATCCTTGGCAATAGGGAAGTGATGCTAGCATCATCCATGCCTCTTAATACTACTAAAGATTTCATTAGAATCATTTATATAAGGCTTTATGGTCAGAGAAAAAGGGTGTGCTATAGGGTTGTTAACAAGGATTTGGTTAATATAAATGGATATAAGTTTAGGGATTTTGAAATTTGGCGAAAATAATTAGTGGACTTAGGTATTTATAATGGAGTACTGGAGGGATTACTTTGGAGTTTTTAAATAAACTTTCTGCAAAGGAATTGGAGGAGTTTAAGAAGATAAGCAACAAGCTTCTTAGTGTTTGTTTTCTTTGCAAGAAGAATGAGGCTAATAAAAATGACTATTATTTCATACTGAGGCATAAGGAAGAGTTTAATGGCTATTTCAAAGTTTTGGGCTTTCAGGTGGAAATCAATGAGGAATATGGTGTTGCCCAATTAGTTAATACTTTGAATTTTAATAGAATTCAGCTTAAGCTTTTTGATTCTATAATTCTTCTTCTATTAAGGGTGCTTTTTGATGAAAAGATTAGGGAATTGTCCCTTACTAATGATGTGGTTGTAACTGTGGGGGAGATTCAAGAGAAATTTATGGCTTTAAAAATAAGGGATAAGCTTATTGATAAGACTACTTTAAACAATTCGCTTAAGCTTTTTAAAAGGTTTAATATAATAAATAATTTGGATAGGGATCTTACTAATGAAGATTCAAGAATTATAATTTATCATTCTATTTTGATGGCGCTTAGGGTGGATGATATTAAAGCGGTTTACGATAAGATTAATATTTATAAAAAAGGTGGTGAGGCAGTTGAAGAAGTTGAAGAGGATGAGGCTGATTAATTGGCATCGTTTTTTGAATGAGACTATTGAAATTAATAATTCGGTGCTGCTGTCCGGTGAAAATGGAGCGGGTAAGTCAACTATTCTTGATGCTATTCAACTTGTGCTTACTTGCTCTAAGAACAATTTTAATAAGGCTGCCAATGAAAATGGAAAGAGAACTTTGGCAGGTTATGTAAGATGTAAAACTGGTAAGGAAAGCAAACCCTATGAGAGGGAGGGGCAGGTCACCGCTCATATTGCTTTGGAGTTTTTTGAGGAAGAAAAGAATAAAACCTTTATTGTTGGTGCTGTTATTGACTCTGCATCGGAAACTAAAGAGAAGACGGTGTGGTATAGAATAGAAAATCAAGGTATAGAGGATGACTTGTTTTTACAGGGAAATAAACCTAAGAATATAGATTTATTTAGAAATATTAATAAGAGGATTCAGACTTTTAATCAAACCGATGCTAAGAAGGATTTCAAAAATCGTTTTGGACGTCTTGAGGATAAGTTTTTTGAGCTTGTTCCTAAGGCACTGGCTTTTAAGCCTATTGATAATATTAAAGATTTTGTCTATTCCTATGTTTTGGATAAGAAAGAAGTCAATATTGAGGTTTTGAAGGAGAATGTTAGGAGCTATCAGGAATTAGAGAAGATGCTAAGCATCATTAAGGTTAAGATACAAAAGTTGGAGGCCATTAGTGAAGGTTATAGTAGGATTGTAACCTATAAGGAAAGAGAGCAGGTTTATGATTATATTATCAAAAGAGCTGATAGTGAGCTTTCAAAAGAGAATATAGCTAGGTTTGAATTTAATATTAAGAGACTTAGGGATGAAATTGATGCATTGGAGGTTCAAAAAAACCAGATACATAACGAAATTTCCAGCAAGAAGGACACTAAGGATAAGCTGGAGTATGAACTGCTTCACAATGAGGAATATTTGGCTATAAAGGATTTGGACAGTAAGATAAGTTCTCTTGAGCCCCAGCTTAAGGAGCTTGATAAAAAGAAAAATATTCTTATTTCAGCTTTAAAGGAATCTATTAAAAATGCGGAAGCCTTAACTGCCCTGGAGGAGGATTTCCCTTCTGCCATAAGCTATATTAACTCTGCAAGGCAGCTTATGGAAAGTTTTGACACTTCTCTTGTGAGTCCTATGCTGGAGTCTTTTATTAAAGATAAGCGAGATAGAAGTGAAGAGGTTTCAAAGAAGGTTTATAAGTATGAAGCTCTAAAGGAAGAGTTTGATAAAAAGCTTTCACTGGTGGATAAGAAAATTACGGAGCTTGAGAAGAAAAAGCTTCAGTATAAACCAGAAATAACTCTGCTTTTAGAGGAGATTAGAAAGGCCTTTCTTAAGGTGGGAAAGGATAGGGAACCTAGGATTTTATGTGAGCTTTTGAGGATAACTGATGAACGCTATAAAAATGCTGTAGAAGGCTACTTAAATACTCAAAGGTTTTATATTATTGTGGAGCCTGAGGATTTTGACCTAGCTTTAAATGTGTATGAGAATCTTAGAAAAAATAGAGGCTTACATTCTGCAGGTTTAATTAATACGGCTAAATTAGATGTATATGACAAAAGTGATAAGGATACTTTGGCTTCTGTAGTAACCTCTCAGAGTATATGGGCAAAGAGGTTTAGTAATATGATACTTGGAAAGGTTATGCTTTGTGAAAAGGTGGAGGAGTTAAAGCTACATAAATGCGCTATTACTCCTGGCTGCATGCTTTATCAAAACTATGTGGCAAGAGCTATAGACCCTAAGGTATATAACACGCCCTACATTGGAGAGGATGCCTACAAAGTTCAGCTAGAGCAGGCATTAGAAGAAAAAAATGGGTTGGAGCAGCAAAAAAAAGCTATAAAAGATAGCTTGAAGGAGCTTAATAGGTACAAGGAACTCTTAGGACGAGATAAAGAGACGGATATAAAATACAATTTAGAAGTTTTACCAAGACTTAAGGCTAGTAAGGAGCTGCTGGAAAGCCTGAAAATGAAGAAGTCAGAACTTGAAAAAAATAATAACTTTTTTCAAAAGCAAATGGTCATTGAGGGATTAAAAAAGGAAATTGAAAAGCTTGAAAAGGATAAAGAGGGAGTCGTATCTAAGCAAGGCTCTAATTATAATCAAATAGAAAATGAGGTTAAGGCAAAGAATTTTGAAGAAGAAAGGCTTAAAATACAAGATGTAGACCTAAGTAATGCGGAGAAGGCTCTTTTGGAGGGTGCTCTAAAGGCTCAAAAGGAGTATGAGGGGATTTTTGCAGCTAAAAAGACTGCAAGAAAGATAAAGGAAGATTATGAAGTAACTAAGAAGAGAACGGAGACTTTGCGTGGTGAGCAAGAAAAACTCTTGAGAGATTTGCAGTATAGATACAAGTCTGAGCATGACTTTGGTGCTGAGGCAACCTACGAAGGCGCCGCACTATTTCTTCAGGAGTTAGATAAGCTAAAGAGTTCGGAGCTTTTATCCTATGAAGAAAAGGTATATGAGGCTAAAAAGGGCGCAGAGCTTGAATTTAAGGAGCAATTTTTGTCGAAGCTTCAGGAGAATATTAAAAAGGCTCAGGGAGAATTTAAACAGCTAAACAAAGCCCTAAAGGACATCAAATTTGGCAGTGAGGCTTATGAATTCAAATATTCAGAGAGCAAGCGCTTCAGCAAATACTACAAAATGATTATGGATGATTTCAATATAGTAGAGGGCTATTCTCTTTTGAGTGGACAGTTCAACGATAGGCATAAGGAAGTAATTGATGAGCTTTTTGAAAAGCTCACTTTGGATGAAGATAACGGTGCAAAAACCCTAGAGGAGTTTACGGATTACAGAACCTATATGGATTATGATATACATATAAGCCATGGTGATGGCACAGAGTCCTATTACTCAAAGGTTGCTAAGGAAAAGAGCGGAGGGGAAACTCAGACACCTTTCTATGTGACTATAGCTGCTTCCTTTGTTCAGCTTTACAGTCAAGGTATCGGAAATGAAAGCATAGGCTTAATTCTTTTTGATGAAGCTTTTGACAAGATGGATGATGAGAGAACCACTGGTGTGCTTGAATTTTTAAATAATCTGCCCCTTCAGATGATAATAGCAGCGCCACCAGAAAAAATTCAATACATAGGACCACAGGTGGACAGCACTCTTCTTGCACTTAAAGAAGATAATATAAGTTATGTAGAGGTATATTCCCATGAAAAGGTATGATGAAATCCTCATTAACAGGCTTTTGGACTCTTATGAAAGCAGCGCCCTATACAGTGAAAGCAATAAAAATAATCAAAGAATTTTCTTCGTTTTTAACAAGAAAAATATTGCGGATTATTTTGATGAAGAGTCCACTATTTATGAAGATATAAATCAGATAGCAATGAATCTTCAGCACAAAGCCTTGATAGATATTCTTTGGAAAAATGGACGAGAAGGGCACATTATAGAAAAAGTCACCTTGAACACTAATAACCTTGAAAGGGCTTATACCTATGTTAAGAGAAAGAAAAAGAGAGTTTTTGAGTACAATGTCTTTCAGCTGCTTTCTAATTTTCCCTGCAAAGGCGAAACTGCAGCTGAATTTATACAAGCAATTAAAGAGAGGATAGCAGGCAACAAATCTGTAAAAAGATATTTCCCTCTAGAGGATTTGAAATATTTAGAGGAACTGCTTTTGGCTGTTGAAGGCGTTACCTGCAATGAGGAAGAAATATATCTAAGAGAGCTATCTATGAAAATCTTTAAGAATTCCAAAACCTTAGAGGCTATGGAAGGAAAAATAAAAAATATCATCTTAGAGTTTCATCCAAGAGCTGACTACCTTTCAGAAATTGAAGATTTATTTGGCGAGTTCAACATACTTAAGAACCCCTCCTATGTAATGTTTAAGGGAAGGGGAATAATCAAATTTAAAAGCAGCAGCATTGATCTAAGCCAGCTTGAAAATGGCATAGGAATAAGCAGCAAGGATTTGGAGGCTTTAGAATTTGAAAGTGTACACCAGGTTAAAAGACTGATTACCATAGAAAATCTCACTACTTTCAATAGATTCAAGGACAGTGAGGCGGTAATCATATATCTTGGGGGTTATCACAATGAAAGCAGAAGAAAACTTCTTATGAAGCTTTATTATATATATCCAGCCATTGAATATTATCATTGGGGAGATATAGACTGTGGAGGCTTTAGAATTTATAGGCATCTTGTGGAAAGAACCGCTATTCCCTTTAAGCCTATGAACATGGGAGCAGATATTCTTAAGAAATATAAAAGCTACACTAAACCACTCACGGACACTGATAGAAAGACCTTGCTAGATATGTCTGACGATATTGCTTTTATTATGTTTAAGGACTCAATAGAAGTGATGCTTGAGGATGAAAGAAAGCTGGAGCAGGAAATTGTAGGGTATGATTTATAGTGTATTTCATAGAGGATACAGTTCAATTAATAAGTATTTAAATATGGAGAATTAGATAAATGGATGATATTGCAATAAGAAAAATGGATAAAGATATGCTAGATGAAATTGTGGATTTATTTATTTCAACCTTTTCAAGAGAACCTTGGAATGATGTGTATGAATCAAGGGAACAGGTAAGTGACTTTTTTATCAATCATTTTAATAATAATTATTTTTTAGGCTATGTGCTTATAGTTAATGACAGGATAAAGGGCTTAAGCATTGGCATGAAAAAACCTTGGATAAAAGGCTTTGAATACTATATAGATGAATTTTGCATAGGCTATGATATGCAAGGAAAAGGTCTTGGAAGCTGGTTTATTAAGAAAATTGAGCTAGACATTATAAAAGAAGGGGTAAAGGGCATTATATTGAATACTGAAAAGGGATTTCCTTCCTTTGAATTTTATAAAAAGAATGGTTTTGAAGAGCTGGGTGACTTAGTGATTCTTGCAAAATGATGAAGGAATATAACTTCATTATTGATGTTTCCTATAAAAAGGTTATGAATTATTTTAAACCTAAGTTTATTTTAGGGATGACTGCTACGCCTGAAAGATGTGACGATGAGAGCATTTTTGATATCTATGATAATAACGTAGCCTCGGAATTGGGACTTGTTCTTCCATTCCATTATTTCGTAATAACAGATATTGAGGACGTTGATTTAAAATGTATTAGGATAGATGATATACAAGAGATTTCTAGGAAGCTTCAGGTTAACAAGAGAGTTGATTATATCATTGAAAAGCTGAATTTTTATGGATACGACGGTGATAAGCTTAAATGTCTCAGATTTTGTGCAAATAAAGAGTATGCAAAATGAATATAAGAAGGGTTATGATATTTCTCTTACCAATGATTATAGCTAGTGGACAAAATCATATCAAGCTTCATAGCCCTTCAAATGCAGCAGCTTTTTCGTCTACATATTTTTTAAAAACTTAATGATATAACTCAAAGTGTAAAAATCTCTATCTAGCTTTGTAACAATTAATTTTAATCCTGTAATTATTGTCTCTTCAGTAAAGCTTTCAAGTAGAAGCATAATATTTAAAGTATTAAGGCTACCATCTTTTGTATCAAAAACTCGTGATTTTTTTATGTACTTGTTTTCCATAGCGGTGAAAACAGCAGCTCTTAAATCTTCACTGATTTCTAATCTGGGCATTTCCTCAAAAATTCTGATGCCCAGAGCATTAATATCTATATTTTTAGCTTTGCTCATGTCGGTACATAAGAATATAGTATTTATAAATTCTGCATCCTTGAAATTAGTGTTTTCCAGCTTCACAGAGTCGAAAACAGCATTTTCAAAAATGGCACCTTTAAAGTCACTATCTTTTAAATTTGTTCCAATAAATTCTGCATATTTAAAGCTGCACTTGAAGAAGGTAGTAGATTTAAAATGTGCTCCTCTAAAGCTTGCAAAATCAAAAATGGAGCCTGAAAAATCGCAGTTATAACAGTTACTTCTCTCAAGATTTTTATACATAAAGTTTTTATCTATTTTCTCTATATTATTGTAGTTAAAATTTCCTGTAATACTTTTATTTGTTGCCATGCTTATCTTCACCTAAATCCCTTCTAGGTATTTTAAATTTAATTGCTTTTTCAATTTCTTCAAGCCTTACATTGTCTTTTGGGTCAATAAATAGGCAGGTGTAACCTTCCTCACCGGCTCTTCCAGTTCTGCCGATTCTATGTATATAGCTTTCTACGCTTTCAGGAATGTCATAGTTGTATATATGGCTAACCCCGCTTATATCAAGACCTCTTGAAGCTATATCCGTTGCTATTAAGTATTGAAAATCACCATTTCTGAAGGCTTTCATTATTCTTTCACGTTTTGACTGAATTATATCGCTGTGTAGCTTTTCGCAGTTGTAGCCTCTTCTATATAGTGCTATTTCAAGTTCGTCTGCTCTTCTTTTGGTTCTGCAAAATATTATAGCCATATATGGATTGTCTTCATTGAGTACAGTGCACAAAGCATCCTGTTTTCTTCTGTCCGTAGTTTCTACCACTTGTTGCTTAATGGCTTCAAGAGTTATTTCTTCTTTTGAAATGGCTACTGTTACAGGCTCTTTTGTGTATCTATAGGCCAATCTTTTAACCTCTGAATTTATGGTTGCAGAGAAACAAAGGGTTTGGCGTTTCTTAGAGGTTTCTTTTATAATTGCCTCAACCTCTTTTTTAAAGCCCATCAAAAGCATTTGGTCTGCTTCATCCAGCACAAAGGTTTTTAATTTACTTAAATCTATAGATTTTCTTTCAAGGTGATCCAGAAGCCTGCCAGGGGTAGCAATAATAAGATGGATTCCTGTTTTTAGCTTCTTAATCTGAGAACCCACATCTTTTCCTCCATAAGCTGCCAATATATTAATATCCTTAGCCTGCTTAAGCTTTAGAGCTTCTTCGGTTATCTGAAGGGCAAGCTCCCTTGTAGGAGTTAAAATCAGTCCCTGAACTGCATCTACCTTAGGCGAAATGTTTTCAAAAATGGGAAGCAAAAAGGCCAGAGTTTTTCCTGTGCCAGTTTGAGATTCCACTATAACATCTCTACCATTTTTTATAAGACTGATGCTTTCGGCTTGGACCGGGGTAGGTTCGGTGATACCATTATTTTTTAATACTTTTACTATATCTTCGCTGATTCCTAATTCGTTAAAATTCATTATCTTATACCTCCCTTAATACAGGGTTCCATTTCTAAAGTTATATTAATACATAAGGAATAAAGTTTTAGTCCTTTAATCATATACTACTTTTAAAGATTAAACAAATCCTTTAATCAAAATTCTTTTAATACATGGCACCAAATTAAAGAAGGTAATGGCGTTGATAGTAATGGAAAAAAGAAAATATAAAAGAAATGATAATGTGTATCAGCCCTTCATTTATATAGACAAGGGTGATGCGGTAGAATACCAAGGAAATAAGCCTATAACTGTAAAAGTGCAACGTCATAATCAGCTTCCTGTAAATATATATACAGAATTTAAATGCTATTCCTTTTGGTTATATTTAAATTGCCCTTGAATGAGAACTAATGTTTGCATAAGCTAGGCAATTTCTGGAAATAATAATATTAAACAATTTCCCATAGAAAGAAGTGAGGTATATGGATTATAATAAAATTGAGGATGCAGTATTAAAAAAGGCTATGGATGCATTCAAACAAAGTGCAGTCAATTATTTTGGAATAGACACTAAAATAATTGCACCGGCTGAAACAGAAATAAAGAACATAGATATTAAGACTAATTATACGGACTATCTGTTCTATACAGACGATGGTAATTATCTTCATTTCGAGTTTCAGACCACTGATAAAAAAGATTCCTGTATTATGACGCTTCCTTGTTTTACAAGGAAAAAAGAAAGATTAGAACTATGGTCATCTACTTGGCAGATATAGTAAATGTAGAAGAGTCTGTTGATGCAGGAACAATCAAGTACAAAATAGAATCTTTTTATATGAAAAAATTAAACAGTGATGATAAATATAAATATTTAAAAGGTAAGATAGAAAATAATGAGATGCTGCTAGAAGAAGATATTTTAAATTTAACATTTCTTCCTCTTATGAGCGGTAGTGACAGTAGTACAGAAAGAGCTGTTAAAGGAATTGAACTAGCAGAAAGTATTAAAGACAAAGAAACTAAGATGCTCTCACTAAGTTTACTGTACGCTTTATTTGAGAAGTTTGGCGATACTTTAAGCAAGAATAAATTAAAGGAGGTAATGAGATTGACAGAAATAGGAAAAATGATAAGGGATGAAGCGTTAAAAGAAGGCGAAACTAAGGGAAAGGCAGAAATGCTTATAAAACTATTAATGAAGAAATTTAAAAAACTCCCAGATGAATATAAAAATAAAATTAGGAGTTTATCAGAAGATACTCTAGAAACTATAGCAACAGATATATTTGATTTAGAAAAAATTGAAGATTTGGAAAAGTATTTTTAAAAATACCCCTAGCGTTTTTTGCATATATAGAACCTGTCAGTTTATAGCTGATGGGCTCTTTTTTTGTGGATATTGCTAAATTGAACAATTTATTTAAGTAAGGATTTGGTAAAAATCAAAAAAAGATAGATAGTAAGGATGTAATAAAAAATATAGTGTTAGAGAGGCAGGAGCGACCTAGATAGCGTGGGTAAACTTGCTACAGTAGTAGTAATTGACCAGGCCGCCATCAACTTCTATAAGTGGTGATAGTTCACTCATATACTACTTTTAAAGATTAAACAGATAAATTTATATATCTAAATCTATGTGAAACATTTAAATGAGAAATACTATTGCCTTGATATAGTATTATTTTGAGTCTTATAGTGTATTTTATTTGTCAAAAACATTGCTGGTATTATACTGATGACCATAAAAATCAGACTTGTGAAAAAACCAGCATGAAAGGAACTGGAAACATTTGTTGCAGTAAAACTCTTTCCTATCATTGAATTACTTACAACAGTTGCAAGAATTGCAGATCCAAATGCTGCCCCAATATTTTGTATAATTCTAGTGGAAATGCTGGCTTCTGAAATTTGTGATTTTTCAAGTCCAACATATGAATCGCTCATCACGGGAACAGTTACGCCACCAACTCCAATACCTCGAAATAATAAGGCTAGCCATATTATCCATTGATTTGTTCCATTATCAAAGAAAATAAATGGAAGTGTACTGATGATTGTGATAAGTATAGATGGTAATACTACAAAACGAGCCCCGATCTTATCAGTCATTTTGCCAATAAAAGATCTGGTCATTAGCATACCCACACCTTGGGGAATAAGCCAGAGTGCCGATGTGATTACATCTAGACCTCGAACATCCTGAAAAAATATAGGGAACAGAAGCATTGGCCCATTGGTGGCAAACCCTGCTAAAAATAATGAGATAAAAGAAGCTGAAAAATTTATTGAATGAAACAGTTTTAAAGGAATTAATGCTTTTTCTTTTATTCTAGAAGCATAAATCACGTAAATTAGCAAGGAAGCAGCACCTATAATAATTGCTATAGCTCCTGTGGCAGAATTGCTGGAGCTTTTGATTTTAGTAACTCCGAAAATAAACATTCCAGAGGTTAACCCCAATATGAGAATTCCGAACAAATCCATTTTAGCATTTGTTTCAGTGGCTCGAAAATTGGGAAGTTTCCAAAATATAAGTAGCAATGCAATAATTCCTATTGGAAGGTTAACAAAAAATAACCAGTGCCAGGTTAGATATTTTAAGATTAATCCTCCAATAATGGGTCCAATAATTGGACCGAAAACAATTGAGATTCCAACAATAGACATCAATCGTCCAAGGTTATTTGATCCTGCTGAGCTAACTATCATAGTAGTTAATGTTGGAATCAAGAGACCAGAAGCAAAGCCTTGAAGGATTCTACAAGCAATTAGGCTTTGAATATTAAAAGCAAAACCGCAAAGCAGGGAGGATATTAAAAAGAGCCCTAACGCACTCATGAATATTTTCTTGCCATCATATTTTTTTACCAGCCATCCTGAAAATGGAACAGCTATACCTAATGCTAAGGTGTATCCAGTAACTACCCATTGTATGATTTCAAAAGTGGTTGAAAATAATTTGGCTAAATCATCAACTGCGATATTGATAATTGTGGCATCTAGCATGGGAGGAAGAGCACCAAGTACTAAAATTAGAGAAATAACAATAATGTTTTTGGGAATTTTTTCGGTATCCATAATAGCATCTCCTTTACGATACACACTGTATCTTATTTCTAGTCGATTATACATCTTTTGAATATAAGATGCAATATGTATCTTATATTTTTAAAAAAACATGTTATAATCATTATTAGAGTCTTATAAGTAGGAGATGTTAATTGATGAGCGAATCTGATAAGAATACCCGAAGACGTGGCGATGCATTAATGGTAAGTATATATGATGTTACAGTAGATCTTATCAAAGAAGTAGGCTATGAAAATCTTACATTTCAGCAAATTGCTAATAGAGCTAAAACCAGTCGAACGGTATTATATCGCCGATGGCCAACAGCCTTTGAGCTGATTAAGGAAATCAAGGAATATAGATCTAAACTTGCCTTGAATGGAGATTTGATTGATAAAATTCAAGATACGGGCAGCCTCAGAGGAGATCTATTCCAGTTTTTAACATTATATCAGATGATTTATGATGAGATAGGTTCAGAAATTATGAATGCATTCTTATTTGAAATGGGGCAAAACAATAAAAAAATAGATGCTATAAAGTTGTTGGCAATAGAAAAAGATATTTTAATCATGAAGAAATTATTGAATTTTGCAAAAGGTCGGGGCGAAAAAATAAAAGAAGTAAGTGATGATACACTCATATTGCCTTTTGATTTGATACGTATGGAAAATATTTTTCATGAAAATGAAGTTGATGAAAGAAATTTGATACGATTGGTTGATGAAATACTACTTCCTGTATTTAAGTATTGATGTTATTTATCAAAATAGATGTCAATAAAACAACAGTAGTACATAAAGAGCTGTTAAGGGAATTGAACAATGAAAATGAAGGAAAGGGAATACCAGTACGGATTCGCTAAGGAAGATTTTATATGCAGAAAGATACAACTAGTAAATTAGGAACAGAGGATGTAGGAAAATTATTATTTAAATTATCAGCGCCAGCTATTATAGCTCAATTAGTTAATATGCTTTACAATATTGTGGATCGTATTTACATAGGTCACATTCCGGGAATTGGAGTGCATGCCTTGACAGGGGTAGGATTAACCTTTCCTGTTACTATGGTTATTGCAGCTTTTAGCGCATTAATTGGAATGGGTGGAGCGCCAAGGGCCGCTATAAGAATGGGAGAAAATAAATATGAGGAAGCTGAAAAAATTCTTGGAAATTGCTTCATAGCTATCATTGCAATTTCTATAACCTTAACGATAATATTTTTACTTTTGGGTAAGAGCCTGTTACTGGCTTTTGGTGCCAGCGCAGAAACCCTGCCCTATGCGCTAAGCTTTTTAAATACCTATGTTATGGGAACAATATTTGTGCAAATTACTTTGGGCATGAATCCTTTTATTTCAACTCAGGGCTTTTCTAAAATTAGTATGCTGTCAGTTGTTATAGGAGCTGGTTTAAGCGTAATACTAGATCCTATTTTCATATTCCTTTTTGGAATGGGAGTAAAGGGAGCAGCTCTTGCAAATATTATATCCCAAGCTATTTCAGCTATATGGGTATTAAAATTTTTATTTGGAAATAAAACAAAACTTAAAATACATAAAAAAAATATAAAAATAGAGAAGTCTGTAATAGCGCCTGTGATTCTTTTGGGGGTATCTCCTTTTGTTATGCAAAGTACAGAGAGCCTTTTAAATGTTGCCTTTAATTCCTCGCTGCAAAAATATGGCGGCGATATAGCGGTAGGTTCTATGACAATTTTATTTAGTTTATTGCAAATAGCCTTTACTCTGACAACAGGCTTAACCCAAGGTGCACAACCAATTGTCAGTTATAATTATGGGGCTAAGAATAATGAACGTGTAAAGAAAACCTTTAAGCTTCTAATAAGCTGTTCTCTAGGAGTTACTTCTGTATATTGGTTATGCATAATGTTAAAGCCAGGAATATTTATTTCCATATTTAATAGTGATCCAAAATTTTTAAAAACAGGTATATGGGCTATAAAAATTTATATGGCAACTTCTTTTATATTAGGAGCTCAGTCTGCCTGCCAACAAACTTTTATAGCAGTTGGACAAGCAAAATGGTCTATATTTCTTGCATTATTACGTAAAGTAATCTTGCTTATTCCACTTATATATATTTTACCTAATTTCTTTTCAGATAAGGTTTTTGCCGTATTTTTCGCAGAGCCTGTATCAGATTTAATAGCAACTACTGTAACTGTGATTACATTTAAAGTTCAATTTAAGAAAATGTTAGATAAAAATGTTGAACTAATGGAGAAAAAAATTGCTTTGTAGAATTAAATAATAAGGAGATAATGTTAATGAAAAAGAAAATGGTAGCATATTTAGTAAGCGATCCAGGAGGACAATATAAAGTAGATGGGCAAAGACTTCCTACCAGCCTGAATACCGATAATGGCTTCCTACACAATTTACGATTACATTGGAAAGAAAATTCTAGGGGACTTATTGTTTGTTCATCTCCAGATAACCCAGAGATTAATGATAGTATTAAAAATATTTTTCAGCAATCCTTTCCAATGAGCGGCTTATCCGTAACGAAGTTTGATGTATGTGATAATCGTAATAAGGAAATTGTACAGAAAATTTCTAAATATGATGTTGTTATTTTGTCAGGAGGTCATGTGCCAACCCAAAATGATTTTTTTCATAAAATTCATTTAAAGGAAGCGTTGAAACAATTTGATGGAATTCTTATAGGAATTAGCGCTGGATCAATGAACAGTGCAGAAATTGTATATGCACAGCCAGAACTAGAAGGGGAAAGTACGAATCCGAAGTATCAGCGGTTTCTACCGGGTTTAGGAATTACGAACATAATGCTTGTGCCACATTATCAGGATGTGAAAAATGATATTTTGGATGGAAAGCGTGTAATGGAAGATATCACATATCCGGATAGTTATGGACGAGAATTCTATGCTCTGGTAGATGGAAGTTATGTTCTTGTAGAGAATGGGGTACAGACTTTATATGGAGAGGGCTATCTGATAAAAGATGGGACTGTTCAACGAATTTGTGAGATAAATGAGCACATTTGCTTAGGGTGAAGAAGAGACTTATAAAAAAATTAAATGAGCAGATGACATTGTAAAATAGATAGGATAGTCCCCCAATGGGGCGTGGCCCAAAGAGCCACTTTTCTAACATATTATCTTTTTTCTTTACCGGTAGCATCACCATACATGAGGCTTTCAACTTCAGCTACGGTTGAAAGATTAGCATCACCCATCATGCTGTATTTTAGGCATGAACCAGCTGTTGCAAATTCTATAATATCTTGAGTTGAATATCCAGCTGTTATTGCATATATAAGCGATGCGGCAAAAGCATCTCCTCCGCCTATATTATCTATAACATGTATGTCATACTTCTTAGCATTATAAAATTCTTTTCCGTCATAAAGTACTGCCGTCCAGTCCACATCTTCTGCTGTAAATCTGTTTCTTAAAATTATGGTAGCATATTTCATATTGAATTTTTCCACAAACTTTTTAAGTATTTCATTGCAGTCTGCTTTGTCGTCTTCTGGTAAGCCTAATGCCATTTGTGCTTCATCAAGGCTTCCAAGAGATACATCACAATAAGGTAGAAGCTCTCTTATTGCCTTGCTAAAGGCTTCTTTCTCCCATAGAGTTGCTCTGAAGTTTAAATCTACGCTTATTGTTAAGCCTTTTTCTTTAGCTGCTTTTACTGCATCTAAAGTTATTTTTGCACATTCTTCTGAAAGAGCTGGAGTTATTCCTGAAAAATGGAACCAGTCAGCTCCTTCAAAAATTTTATTCCAATCAAAATCTTCTCTTTTAGCGTTTGCTATTGCAGAGCCTTTTCTATCGAAAACAAACTTAGTTGGTCTTTGAGATTCCCCATATTCGCTGAAATAAATACCTATTCTGTCTCCGCCTCTTACTATGTCCTTAGTATCAACTCCATATTTTCTTAATTCATTTATTGCACATTGGCCTATGTCATTGGCTGGAAGCTTAGTTACATAACTTGTTTCTTTTCCGAATACAGCAAGCGAAACTGCTACATTTGCTTCACTTCCACCATAAAATGCATTGAACTGCTTAGCTTGAGAGAATCTATCATATCCTGCAGGGGAGAGTCTAAGCATCATTTCTCCTATTGTTACTATCTTTCCCATTTCTTCACCTCGTGTAATAATTTTTATTAATATTATTATATTTGTGCAAAATACTTTTTTCTATGTAATAGATAAGAAAAGAATTCTAGCATAATTTAATTATATGTTAAATAATTAAAAATATCAAAGTATCGTTAAGTGCTAAACATTACCCATTTAGTCTATAAAAGAATTAAGGGTTTTATTTATGACTGTGAGGAATAAAAATGGTGCTGAAGGCTCAAAATGCCACAGCACCTTTAACTTTTGTTACTTTCCTGGAGTGAAAGGACAATAGCCTATCTCATCACTCTTGTGCTTCATTTCTTCCCATAATGCTTTATCCTTTAAGGCATCCATGGCTGTAGGATAAAGTATATAGTTTTCCTTATAAATATGGTCTCTTAGATGAAATACAATATATTTAGCTAATTCATCTACTTTTATCTTGCATTCACTAAAATCCATGTTTGCAGCCGCATGTGCAGTTTCTTTAAGCATTCGTTTCCTCTTTCTTAAATCGTCATGTTCCATTCTCATGATTCTTGTTGGACCTGTGATGTTTCTCTTTTCCAGCTCTGGGAATAGCACATCCTCTTCACGCTTATGATGTTTTTCAGCATCAAGAATATTGATAGCTAAGTTTTCTAATTTTTTGAATAAGTCTGGATTTTCACTATAACTATCTAATGCTTGAATAACCTTGTTTAACTCTTCCAATTCCATTAAAAACTCTTTTATTTTATCATGCTCAATAATTAGGGTATCCAACATATGTCCTGGTTCTATCTTCTTTTTAAGCTTTACTAATTCATCACTTAACACTTCCATGTGTATGTCACAAAGGTTTCTTAATTCCTGTGGGTCCATACCTTGTTCTATAAGTCTCTGCTCTGCCACAGATAATTCAATAGGATCAATGTTTGCAACTATATTAAGAGCTTCTCCTCTTACTTCTTCCGTTACCACATTGTCATTAAGCTTTTTGAGAATAGCTGTAAGTTTTTCAATTCGATCTTCATTAACTAAATACATAAAAATACCTCCTGTAAATTTGTTTAAACTGGTTAATCTATGAGTTGATTTTACTACTTAAAGGTTATAATTAATGTGATTTGAATCACTGATTAGTAAAAATAATTTTGGTACAATACAGATGTGAAATAAATCAAATCCATTTATTCTGGGATTAAATAAATATATTGGAGGCGTTATTATGAAGGCTTACGTTGATAAGGATGCTTGCATTGGTTGCGGACTATGTGAATCGGTTTGCTCAGAAGTTTTTTTCATGGACGATGATGGAAAGGCCCAGGCGGTAGAGGCAGAAATTTTAGCTTCTAAGGTTTCTGAAGTTCAAGATGCTGCTAGTTCCTGTCCTGTTGGAGCAATAACAGCAGAATAAATTTGAAAATGCTGCTAGGTGTAAAGCATATGGCAGCATTTTTATTGCTTTTAAAGCCGGTTTATTTTTTACCTTCTTAGCAAAATATGATAAAATAAGTATTAAACTCATGAATAAGTAAGAGAAAATTATTGATTAAAAGATGGGTTATAATACCTAATTATAACCCATGTAGTCAATAAATATTGATTATTCATCTATAAGGTTATATAATATTTTTATCAGGTTGTGCTTTTTTATTAAAATAGGGAGGCTTAATATGTTTTTTTTATTTAATTATCATCCATATATTGCTATAATTGGAGATATGAAAGAATCTAAGAAAATTGAAAACAGAAAAGAAGTACAGGAAAAGTTTAATAAAATATTAAATGAAATAAACGGCAAGTATGAAGAAGATATAGCTTCAAAATTTATAATCACCTTGGGGGATGAATTTCAAGGGTTGCTGCATAATGGAGAGCATACTCTGCAAATCATATCTGATATTGAAAGAAAAATGTATCCAGTTAAACTTAGATTTGGAGTAGGAGTAGGGGCTATAACTACTGATATAAACAAGGATATGGCTATCGGAGCGGATGGACCGGGGTATTACAATGCGAGAAAAGCCATTGAATATTTAAAGGAAAAAGAAAAGAGGAAACAAAGTAATGCATCGGATATAAGATTTGAAGTGGAGGGAGAAAACCAGGCAGCTGCAATTATGATAAACACCATATTGTCCTTAATGACAGTAATTAAGGAATCCTGGAGTGAAAGGCAGCGTGAAATAATTTGGAACATGATGGAGCATGAAGACAGCCAATCTAAGGTGGCTGAAAGATTGAATATTAAGCAGCCAGCTGTTCAAAAAAGTCTAGCTAACGGAAAATACTATGCCTATAAAGAGGCTTTAGATAATATAGAGAAAGCTTTGGCAGAGATAAGGAGAAAAGATGTTTAAAGAATATTTCATATTGCTCCTTTTGGCACATATAATCGGAGATTTTTATCTTCAGAATCAGAGTATGGCAGATAAAAAGGAATACAGCATAAAATGGCTGTTGTTTCACTGCTTATGCTATTGGGCAGCCGTAATGATTGCTTTAGTGCCTATCATGTCACTGAAGGTAGTTGTATTCGGAACTGTACAAGCTATTTTACATGCCATTATTGATGTTGGTAAGTTTGCTGAAATTTATATATTAAAGAAGAATAAGAAACTAATGCCTCTTAAGGAAAGAAACATATTTGTTTTAGATCAAGCATTACATGTTACTTCTATAGTGATTATTGCATATTTGTTTGTACTTCAAGACGGCACAATCAGCGTTTCTAGTGGTGTTTCTCAATTCTTTAAAATTATTGGAGTGTCAGGAATATCCTTAGTATCCATGGCAGCCGCATTATTAATTATCCATAAGCCGGCAAACATAACTATATTTAAATTACTGGGAGTTTATAAGCCAGGGACTAAAGAGGATTTGGTGAAAAAGGATTATAATGCAGGAAGATTTATAGGCACAGTTGAAAGAATTATTATGCTGATATTTATCTCTATTGGTCAGTATTCAGCAGTTGGACTAGTACTTACAGCAAAGTCCATAGCAAGATACGACAGAATATCTAAGGAAAAAGATTTTGCAGAATATTATTTGCTGGGTACATTGTTAAGTACAGTCATCGTAATTATTACTGCTCTATTATTATAACAGCTAAAAAGCTGTACAAATAAGGCAGCATATGTACATATAATCTTACTAAATAGATATGAATAATGTCTTATAAGTTATATTAATGAGTTATACAAGGGTGGTGTAGAAAATGTATAAAAAATCTCTTTTCTTTAGCATTTTAGCATTAATAATCCTACTAACAATAACTGCTTTAATTTTTAATTTATCTGCTGCTGGCAAAGTTGCTGGAAGCATAGGCTTAATAGGCATGCTTTTATCAGCTGTTTTTTATGGTATTCTAGGAAGCGGCGATAGAATCAGATTAAATTACTCTGTGGAAAATAAAAAAGAATCAGCTGATAGGCAAAAGGCGGCCTTAATTCTACTTATCCTTTCTTTGCCCTATATAGTGGTAGCAATAATAATACTAGGTTTCATTAATTAATGCCTTTGTTTTAAATCATATAAAATTACATTTATATTATCCCATTTCGATGTAGGCAATACCAAATATTAATTACTAATGCGATACATGTGACTGCTATAATTCCAACTGCTATAGGCAATGTTATTCTCAGAGAACGTCTTCCCATTTCCATCCACTTTTTTAAATGCCGCTTATAAAAATGTAGGCTCAGATTTCAATGATGGTAAAATAAGCTACATTTAAAATAAGAGCTAGACAAGCTCTTATTATTTGTTCATTGTATCATTTTCTGTAGACTTATTTAGAAATTTCATGGCTAATTCTTCACGTAATCCGGGAACATTTGTTGTCCCATTTTCTTTTGATATTCTGTAAAATTCACATTTATAATTTATTCGTTCCAAAGCATTTTGTAAAATTGAAATCTGCTTTTCGGTCTTTTCTTTTTGATGAACGAATAGCTCATATCGCTGGTCAATTGTAGAATCTCCTTCTTCACACCATTCGAAAAATTGTTTGATATCCTTAAGTGGCATTCCTGTATTCTTTAAGCATTCGATCATTTTAAGACATTCAACATCTGTATCATCGAATACTCGGATATTTCCAGGCGTTCTATTGACCAGAGGAAGGAGTCCTTCTTTGTCATAGTAACGTAGGGTTGATACGGATATGTCTAGCATTTCTGAAATATCGCCAATAGAATAATTCATAAATTATCTCCAATAATTTTAAATTTAAATTTTAAATAAAGTATTGACCTAAAGTTAGGTTTAGGTATTAGAATATATTTATCATAAGACATAAATGAAACTTATGCAAGACTAAAATATATTTTTAGCTAAAAAAAATAAAAAAAGAAAAGGGGTATTTGATATGAGTTTTATGAAATATTCCCCAACCAGACTACTGTTTGGGCAAGGGCAATTAAATCAATTAAGAGAGCAGCAGCTTCCAGGAAAGAAGGCTTTACTAGTTATTTCTAGTGGAAAATCAACAAAAGCAAATGGTTATCTTAAAAGATGTGAAGAGGAACTTCATGCTGCAGGAGTAGAAACAGTTCTATTTGATAAGGTGGAAGCGAATCCGTTAAAATCAACTGTAATGTCTGGTGGAGCCTTTGCAAGAGAAAATGGATGTGATTTTGTGGTTGCATTAGGCGGCGGAAGTGTTATGGACGCATCAAAAGCAATTGCAGCTATGGCTACAAATGAAGGAGATCTATGGAATTATATGTATGGTGGAACTGGAAAAGGCCAGCCACTTACAAAGGAACCATTACCAGTTGTAGCAATTACCACTACAGCAGGAACTGGTTCAGAGGTTGATCAGTGGGGCGTTGTTACCAATGAAGAGACCAATGAAAAGATGGGCTTTGGTGGTCCAGACTCTCTTTACCCAGTTTTGGCGATAGTAGATCCTGAGCTAATGAAAAGCGTTCCGCATGCCTTTACAGCTTATCAGGGCTTCGATGCATTATTTCACAGTACAGAATGTTATATATCAGCAGCTGCTAATATGATGAGTGACATGTATGCTCTGACAGCAATTGAGAATATTGGAGCATATCTTGCTAGAGCTGTAAAGGATGGAAATGATATGGAGGCAAGAGAACATGTAGCATTTGCCAATACTCTTTCTGGAACTGTTATGACCATCAGTGCATGTACTAGTGAACATTCTATGGAGCATGCAATGAGTGCCTATCATCAAGAACTTCCACATGGAGCAGGACTTATCATGATAAGTAAAGAGTATTATCAGTATTTTATAGATAAGCATGCATGTGATGACAGGTTTGTTCGTATGGCAAAAGCATTAGGTATGCAGGAGGCAAAAGATCCTCAGGACTTTATTACGATGCTTATAAAGCTGCAGGAGGCATGTGAAGTAGCTAATCTGAAAATGTCAGACTATGGAATACAAAAGAGTGAATTAGATAAGATGGCAACAAATGCAAGGGAAACAATGGGGGGACTATTTATGTGTGATCCATGTCCTTTATCCCAGGAAGATTGTATAAAAATATATGAAAAATCATATAAGTAAGAAAAAAGAAGAATGAGAAGGAGAATGAAAAATGGACGTAAAAGGACTAGAAAAGGTATCTGACTTTTCACTTGGAGAAGAAAATACTGCTTATGCACCTTATTTTATTGGGAAAAGCTATTTAAATCTTTTGAATAGCAAGGAAGTTTTTATCAGCAATGTAACATTTGAACCGGGATGTCGTAATAACTGGCATATCCATCATGGCAGTGGACAGATATTGATTTGTGTCGGTGGTCACGGATGGTATCAGGAGATGGGTAAAGAACCACAACTTTTAAAGAGCGGAGATGTGGTATATATTGCTCCCGAAATCAAGCACTGGCATGGTGCTGTAGCAGATGAGGCTTTTGCACATCTAGCCTTATCTGTTCCAGTAGAAGGCGGTTCCAATGAATGGTGTGAACCAGTGACAGATGAAGAGTACAGGAAATTGAAATAAGACAAATTAAAAAGAGGAGGATTTATTTATGAGATATGTGACATTAAATAATGGAGTAAAGATGCCAATCTTAGGATATGGTGTTTATCAAGTAGACCCAGCAGAATGTGAAAAATATGTGCTTGAAGCAATTGATTCTGGATATCGTTCTATTGATACAGCTCAAGCTTATGCAAATGAAGAAGGTGTTGGTAATGCCATTATAAAAAGTGGTGTTCCAAGAGAAGAATTATTTATTACTACAAAAATCTGGATTAGCAATGGAGGCTATGAAAAGGCAAAGGCATCCATTGGGGAGTCATTAAAGAAATTGAAGACAGATTATATTGATTTAATGCTTATTCATCAGCCATTTAATGATTATTATGGCACTTATAGAGCTATGACAGAAGCATATAAAGAAGGAAAATTAAGAGCGATTGGTGTAAGCAATTTCTATCCTGACAGGTTGATTGACCTATGTAAGTATCAGGAAGTAATTCCGGCAGTTAATCAGGTAGAAACACATCCGTTCCAACAGCAGAAAGAAGCTCATGAAATCATGAAAAAGTATGGTATTATCCATGAATCCTGGGGACCCTTTGCCGAAGGAAGAAAAGATATATTTACAAATCCTATACTTACAAAAATTAGTGAAAAATACAACAAATCTGTGGCACAGATAATTTTAAGATATCTTATGGAAAGCGATATTGTAGTTATTCCTAAATCTATTCATAAGAACAGGATGATTGAGAATTTCAATGTGTTTGATTTTGAACTTAGTTTAGAAGATAAGAATGAAATCGCAGGGCTGGATGAGGCTCAAAGTGCATTCTTTTCGCATTATGATCCGAGTACAGTTGAATATTTAACAAGCTGGAGTTTATAAACAGTTAATAATAATTTAGATTAAAACTTTATGAAAAACTATTTATGATCTAGATAATAGTTTTTCATAAGAATTGGAGGTTACTATGAAAAAGCAGACAGCAGGCAGAGACGCGCTTGGAACATTTGCACCTAAATTTGCAGAATTAAATGATGATGTCCTATTTGGTGAGGTTTGGTCACGAGAGGATAAATTGTCCCTGAGAGATCGAAGCTTGATTACCGTAACTGCATTAATGACAAAAGGGATTTTTGATAACTCTTTAAAATATCATATGGCAAATGCAAAGAATAATGGTGTGACTGCAGAAGAAATTGCTGAGGCTATAACACATCTAGCCTTTTATGTGGGATGGCCAAATGGTTGGGCAGCCTTTACACTGGCAAAAGAAGTTTGGGAGGAATAAAGTGTATGGGAAAAAAATTGATTATGTATTATTCTTACACAAATAATACGAAGAAAATTGCAGAGCAGCTTCAGAAGGCTACTGGTGCTGATATATGTGAAATTGAAACAGCAAAACCTTATACAGGGGATTACAATTCGGTGGTTGATCAAGGGAAAAAGGAGATAGATCATGGATTTAAACCGGAAATAAAACCTCTTTCAGTAAATTTAGCAGCTTATGATACGATTATTATAGGTACTCCAGTATGGTGGTATACTTATGCTCCAGCAGTTGCAACTTTTTTATCTGAATATGATCTGTCAGGAAAGACTGTAATTCCATTTGTAACGAATGGAGGATGGATTGGACATACAATAAAGGATATGGAAGAGGCTTGTAAGAATAGCATTGTTACAAATGCCATTGATATCAGATTTGATACAGACAAAATGGTAATGCCTGAAAGCAAGCTTAAGAAATGGATTGACTGTTTATAAGCAGCTATATAAAATCATGGATTACAAATAGAATTTTCTAGGTATGATTCTGAAATATGATATAATATTGCTATAGAGTAGTAAAATATCATAAATCAAAACATATTAAAACAAAGGAAAATTAAAATATGGATTTAAAAGCTAGAGCTAGAAAATTAAAATCAGATATACCTGCTGTATTTATTGCTTTAAGGAAGAAGGAAACACCTGTAATTGCAAAAATTTTTGCAGGAATTACAATTGGGTATGCGTTATCACCTATTGATTTTATACCTGATTTCATACCGATTATAGGTTTGTTAGATGACTTAATTTTACTTCCAATATTTATAGCGATAACAGTAAGATTTATACCAGAAAGAACATTTAATCAATGCAGAATTGAGGCAGAAAACTTATGGAGTAGCGGAAAGCCTAAAAGGTGGTACTTTGCAATACCAATTATATTAATATGGATAGCATTAATATTGCTAATTATCAAGGCTATTATGAGATAAGATGATTTAATTAAGCAGTTATATTGAAATCCCTTAATTCTCTTGCTTTTGACTTTTTCCATGCATGATGGTATAATAATAAAAAATTGAAATTTGAGGTGAAAAAATGATTAACTTTTCTTGCTAATTTTTAAAGTACAATATAACAAAAAGATAGGCAGCTATGCTTTGTTTTTTGTTGTACTTATGCGAGAAAGTTGTTATTTTTTTCTTAACATATGCCTTGTGTTATGCTATAAAGCTTAGCTTAACTATGTATGTTTAAGAGCTGTAAGAATAATAATTTCTTGCGGCTCTTATTTTTTTATAAATAATAAGAATAAGGAGGATTAATAATATAATGAGCGATAAAGATACTTTGTTAACACATGATAATCTCCATATGAAGCCGGATGCTTCAGGTGACATTTATATGGAGTAGTAATAAAGTCACCTATTGTTCCGACTTTGTTATATATACTATTAATTACAGAGGAGGACAAAAACATGTCTTTAATAAATGCTACAAATCTAACCTTCGCTTATGAAAGCAGTTACGATAATATTTTTGAAAATGTAAATTTTCAAATTGATACAGAATGGAAATTGGGCTTCACAGGAAGAAATGGAAGAGGTAAAACTACCTTTTTAAATCTTCTACTTGGAAAATATGAATATAGCGGAGGTATTTCAGCTAATGTGACTTTTGAATATTTTCCTTATGAGACGCAAGAAAATGAAAGCTTCGTCATAGATATCATAAAGGAAATCAGCCCAAATTCAATGGATTGGGAAATAATCAAAGAATTATCCTTATTGGATATAGAGGATGATGTTTTATATCGACAGTTTAATACACTGTCAAAGGGTGAGCAGACCAAAGCTTTACTTGTTGCTATGTTTTTGAAGGAAAACTCATTTTTGCTTATTGATGAGCCTACAAATCATTTGGATGTAGATGGCAGAAAAAAACTTAGTAATTATCTCAGAAAAAAGAAGGGATTTATTCTCATCTCACATGATAGGTCTTTTTTGGACAATTGTATTGACCATGTTCTTTCAATAAATAAAACAAATATAGAAATACAAAGAGGTAATTTTTCCAGCTGGTGGGAAAATAAAAAAAGGCAGGATGAATTTGAGCTGGCAGAAAACGAAAAGCTGAAAAAAGATATTAATCGCTTATCAAAAGCTGCAAAGCGAACAAGTAATTGGTCAGATAAAGTGGAAAAATCCAAAAAAGGAACAACAAATTCTGGCTCTAAGCTGGATAAAGGGTATGTGGGGCATAAGGCTGCTAAAATGATGAAACATTCCAAGTCAATGGAAAATAGACAGCAGGCAGCTATTGAAGAAAAATCTATGCTTCTCAAAAATATTGAAAGTTCCGACAGCTTGAAGCTTTCTCAACTTTCTTATCATAAAAATAGGCTTGTGGAACTTGAAAATGTTTCGATTTTTTACGGTGACACCATGGTCTGCAAGGATGTTGATCTTATTATTGAACAAGGTGACCGAATTGCACTGAAAGGTAAAAATGGTTCGGGAAAGTCAAGCATTATAAAACTTATTTGTGGTGAGGACATAAATTATACAGGTATTTTTACAAAAGGGAGTGAACTTAAGATATCCTATGTATCTCAGAATACATCCCATCTTAAGGGAAACTTAACGGATTACGCTTTTGAAAACAATATTGATGAAAGTCTTTTTAAAGCTATTTTAAGAAAACTTGATTTTTCAAGAAATCAATTCGAAAAAGATATGTGTTCTTTTAGCGGGGGACAAAAGAAAAAAGTTCTTATTGCAAAAAGTCTTTGCGAGAAAGCTCATTTGCACATATGGGATGAGCCGCTTAATTTTATTGATATTATATCCCGCATGCAGATAGAAGAGCTATTGCTTCAATATTCTCCAACTTTATTATTTGTGGAGCATGACAGTGAATTTTGCAAAAATGTTGCAACGAAGTTTTATGAGCTTTAGCCGGAATTAAATCCATCGGTTTCTGACACAAATTTTCTTCTGATTAGAGAGTTAAACTTTTCTTCTTTGGAAAGTATTTCAGTCATTATTTTTGAGGACAGTCTATAAACCTAAGTGTTACATAGATTAATGGACTGCCCTCATTGTAAAAAGTAAAATTTTTAGCACTATTTTATTAATAAATTAAAAAGGATTTGATAAAGGGAATGAATGCTAGTGAGTATTTGGAAAAGGGCCTTGGAATTAAAATAGATAAGAATACTGCTGACATAATTAATGGTGAAGCTCATTTCGTGAATTTCCATGACAAACATATTGTGCTGCTGGAAGGTATAAAATCTACAAGCCTTTATTTTATCATTCATGGCATAGTTAGAGGATATTATATCGATGATCAAGGAAATGACATTACAAAATGTTTCAGCAGTGAAAATGAATTTTTTTCTTCTGAAGGCTTACGGAAATCAAGTGTTTCATCATTTACTATCGAATGCCTGGAAGATTGTCAAAGTATTCAGCTACCATATGAATTGGTACATAAAATTATAAAAGAAGATGAAGACTTAAACAACATATTTGTTAAGTATTATCTAAGAGAAGTGGAAAAACTGGAAAACAGGATTAAGAATTCAGCTTTAATGAATGCTGAAGAACGATATATTAATTTTTGCGAACAATATCCTAATCTTCATGATAGAGTTGAATTAAGATATATTGCATCTTACATAGGCGTCAGAGCTGCATCTTTGAGCAGGATAAGGAAAGGGATAAAAAATAATTCTTTCAATTAACATATGTGAATTACTGCAGCATTTCTTGCTTCTATAATTATATAAGAAGAAAGGAGTGCTTACCTATGGAATATGTATTAATTACGGGAGGAACAAGTGGAATAGGCTTTGAGCTTGCTAGAAATTTTGCTAGAGATGGCTGCAATGTTGTAATAGTTTCTTCTAGCAGTGAAAGCTTGCATAACGCTAAACAAAAATTAGAAGATGAGTTCAAGACCACTGTATTTACCTATCAGCAGGATATGGGAAAGATAGGTGCAGCAACAGAAATATATAACTGGACAAAAGAATCTAATTTAAGAATTTCTATACTTGTGAATAATGCTGGAATAGGCTTGGCTGGCGCTACAGATAAAATCCATTTAAAGAAAGATGAAAGTATGATGGTATTAAATATCATAAATCTTGTAGAACTCTGTAAACTATATATTTCTGACATGTATGGACAGGGAAAGGGTAAAATTTTAAATGTTTCCTCAACTGGCGCTTTTCAGCCTGGACCATATACCAGCACATATTTTGCAAGCAAAGCTTTTGTACTAAGCTATAGCAGAGCAATTCGATATGAAGCAAAGAAAAAGGGTGTACAAGTATCTGTATTATGTCCAGGAGCCACAAAAACTAATTTCTTTATTAGAGAAGAAAAAGAAACTCCACGTGGTGCTATGGCTGCCGAAGAGGTTGCTAGATTTGCGTACAAAGGATTTATGAAAAATAAAGAGATAATTGTTCCGGGATTCATAAACAGAATAAAAAATTGCTTTCCTGTAAAGCTGAAAATGATAGCCGTTGCAAAAATGAAAAACAAATTGAATGCAAAAATATAACCTCCATAACTTTGCTTGGCACAAATCCATGGAGGTTACATATATATTATTTAATTGTCATGTGCCCAATATCTTTAGGCAAAGAAATAGTTTTAATAATTGGTAATACCATTAGTAAACCAAGAAAAACAAAGCCTAGCTTATAAGCTGTGCTGGAAGCTGCAATCGATTGAAGCAAATTTACAACTACTGTGATTATGGATACACCTATACCCTGTGCTAGAGTTTGTACTACTGAACTCAAGGTATTAGCACTGTTTCTATCCTTTGGATGTATTTCAGATAAATTTAGGCCATTAAAAGCAGTTAATGCCAAAGAACGTCCAACGCCAGAGATTAATGCCAGAAGCATTATCAATATACCAATAGTTGCAGCATTTATAAATGCAAGGGCAATAGAGCTAGCTAGTACCATAAAGAAGGAAGCTAGCAGCGCTCCTCTATAACCGAGGCGGCGGATGATGGGGTTAGTAAAGGGCTTAATACCAATGTTTCCAAGAAAAATAAATAGAACATAGGAGCCTGCTTTCACTGGTGACCATTGGAAAATTGTTTGTAAAAATACGGTTAATAAATAAGGCATTGCTCCAACGGATAACCAAAGAACGGAGCCGTTTGTCTGACAAATTCTAAAGGAAGTAACCTTTAAGGCAGCTACTGAAAACAGTGGATTGTCAGTGGTCTTAAGATGTTTAAGCACATTAAACCCAAAGAATATTCCTATAATAACCATCAGCAGTGCTGCTATCCAATATTTGCTTCCATGGGTGGCTAATTCAGCACCTACCAGTACAAGCGCAGAGGCAGCGGTTATTTCAAAAAATCCAAACCAGTCAAAGGGAGTTTTAATATTAGCTGTATCATTTTCAATCAAATTTGAACCTATAAATGTAATAATAATGCCAATGGGGATATTTATTAAAAAAATCCAATGCCAGCTCCAGTAAGTTATTATGAACCCGCCTGCTATAGGTGCTATTGCAGGAGCTATCAAGGCAGGCCAAATTAAATAGCTGACCATGCGTAATAATTGTGATGCTGGAGTTTTTTCTAAAACAATCAATCGAGCAGTGGGTGTCATTAATGCGGCTGAAAAACCTTGTATGATACGCATGATTAATAAAATTTCAAAGTTAGGCGATAAAGTGTTTCCTAAGGAGCTGAGGGTAAATACTATCACTGCCAGCATCCAAATATTTTTTTTGCCAAATCTATTTGCCAGCCATCCGCTCATGGGAATAAAGATTGCCAGAGTAATCAGATATACGCTTACCAGCAGGGCTGCTGTGGAAGAACTTGTGTGAAAATAATTTGATATTTTTGGCAATGCAGTTGTAACAATTGTTCCGTCCAGCATATCTATGAATAGGCTAGCAGCCATCAGCAGGGCCACTTTTATTTCTTTTTTCATTTTTTATATTCCTTTCTTTAAATCTTCTCTAAAATCTTCTATCCACCTGATTGCTTCTTTAGCCTGACGTAATCGTAAGTCTAGCTTTTTCAGTGCATAGTAGTGATCTTTAGATTTTTTCTTTGCTAAATGATCCATAGCTTTTTCAGTATCAGCAATGATCATCTGCTGTTCTTCGAAAAATTCTTCTAAAAGCTTAAATTGACGTTCAGTAGAAAGATGCTGCATAGCATCCAGTTTAATTGAAAAAATGTCAGCTCTATATGAACCTTTAGGCACAGGCTTTTCCATCAACTCAAAAAAATAAGCTTTTCCCTTTTCTGTTATCATCGCAATTTTTTTATTATGGGCATCTTTGTCAGCAATAAGTTCGACGAAGCCTAAATCAGCCAGTTTATCTAGCAGAGGATAGATAACACCAAAGCTTATCTTGCGATTAGGACCTAAGGAGGTTTGCATGGCACTGCGCAGCTGGTAACCATTTTGAGGCTCTTCCATTAGTTCAGCTAAAATATAAAATTCATTCATCATATAATTACCTCCTTTATATCTAAAAGATATATCTATAGTATATCTTTTAGATATAAAATGCAACACTAAAATTTTAGAGAATAAAAGTTTTATTAACTAACAGTTAACTTTCATGAGCAAAAAATGAGAAGGCTTCAATTGTTTAAATAAGGCAGCTTTGATATGATTTAATTAATGATTGTAGATAGGTGGAGGAATTTTTCATGAAAATAGGTGAAATTATTAGGGATTGCAGAAAAAAACAAAATCTTACTCAAGAACAGGTTGCTAATTATTTAAATATAAGTGCACCAGCAGTAAACAAGTGGGAAAATGGAATGTCCTACCCAGATATAACTCTGCTGGCACCTCTTGCAAGGATTTTAAAAATAGATGTTAATACTTTATTGGCTTTTAACGAGGAACTGACAGAGTCAGAGGTAAATAGACTTGGAAGAGAGGTTAGTGAGCTAGTATCAAAAGAGGGGTATGAAAAGGCGTTTGAGAGAGGCAGCGAGTTAATTAAGGAGTATTCAAGCTGTGATGAGTTGATACTAAGGGTAGCTTCAATATTAAGATTATTTTTAACTACATCTAAAATTGAGGAAAAGGATAAGCATGAAAGAAAATTACTTGCCTGGATTGAGCTTGTAGCAGCAAGCAGCAACGAAAAGGCAGCTTCTATGTCAAAAATATTGTTAGCTGGAATATACAGAGAGAAAAAAGAGTATGATAAGGCTCAAGAAATATTAGACAAGATTCCGGAAGCAAATATAGAAATGGAGAAGCAGCTTCAACAGGCACTGCTTTTTCAAAGCAGTGAAAAATTTGAGGAAGCTTACGGTGTCTGTGAAGACATACTATTTAAAGATGCCATGGAAGCAGAGGCGGCTTTATTTTTAATAATAGAGATGTTATTGAAAGAAAATAAATTTGACGAGGCAGAAGAATACACAGAGCGAGCTAAAAGGCTAGTGGAAGTGTTCGATTTAGGAGCATATAAAAAATACTCCTTTGATTTATATTTGGCAAAGCAAAAGCAGGATAAGGAAAAGGCTATAGAGCTGATTACAAAAATGGTAAATGAAGCGGAAAGCATGGAACATTTACATTCAAAGCTATACAGGCATAGAAAGTGGAAGAACCTTAAGGGGTGGAGCAAAGATAAATGTGAAAGCTTAGCTAAAAGGAGAATTAAGCTAGATAAAAGCCTTGATTTTGTAAAAGATGATCCTAGGATAAGGTTTTTATTGGAACAATGAAATGATAAAGTTGGTTTATAATTTTTATTTAAGCGCCCGCTGTAACTCTTATAGTGGACGCTTTTTAAATGATAAAAGTTTATTTTAAGTCATGGCTTAATTGCAATTGATTGTCCTGATATTTAGTTCCCCAATCATACATGGATTGAATTATTGGAGACATAGAGGTGCCAAGATCTGTTAGTTCGTATTCTACTCTTGGGGGAACTTCTGCATATACTGTGCGCTTTATGATGCCGTCTGCTTCAAGCTCTCTTAATTGCAGTGTAAGGGTTCTGTGAGTTACATTAGGCATTAATCTTTTAAGTTCATTAAAACGTTTTTTGCCGCCCAAGAGCCTGTATAGAATAATTCCTTTCCATTTCCCGCTAATTAGATTTAGAGTTGTTTCCACTGGGCAAGGACGACCGCCGCAGTTAGAATTAATAGTTTCCATAGTATCATATCCTTCCAATAGTATAAAAAATATACTTAATACCATATGAGTATATTATATATCAAAAATGTGCGTACTTCAATATAGTATCTAAATATGTTATATTTGAAGCAAGGTAAATGAAAGGTGGTTTTATAAATGAGTGATAAAAACGAATTAATATTGGATGCTTTTAAGTTTAGGCATGCATGCAAGAAATTTGATGCCAGCAAAGTGGTATCAGAAAAAGATTTTAATACAATATTGGAAGCTGGCAGACTTTCACCAAGTTCCTTTGGTTTTGAACCTTGGAAGTTTTTAGTTGTTCAAGATCCTAAACTAAGGGAAAAATTATATCCAGCTGCTTGGGGAGCACAAAACAGCTTTAATGGAGCAAGTCACTTCGTTATACTTTTAGCACGTAAAAAGGTTGATACCTTATATAATTCAGATTATTTGTGGAAAGTTATGACTGAGGTACAAAAACTTCCTGAAGAAATCGCTAAAGAAAGAAAAGCACATTTTGAAAATTTCCAGAGAGATGATTTTAAGCTTTTGGAAAGTGATCGTGCATTATATGATTGGGCTTCAAAGCAAACTTATATAGCCTTAGCAAATATGCTTACTACTGCAGCATTTTTAGGTATAGATTCCTGCCCAATAGAAGGCTTTAATATAGCTGCTGTTGAAAAAATATTAGCAGAAAATAATCTTTTGGATACTGAGCACTTTGGAGTTTCAGTTATGGCAAGCTTTGGCTATCGTGCAGGAGAACCATATCCAAAGACAAGACGATCATTAGAAGAGGTTGTACAGTGGGTTTAATAGTTTAGATTTCATTTGCTTCCTGCTAGTGAAAAATATAAAAGGCTGTGGCTCATCATAAGCACGCAGCCTTTTTTTATGAAAAATATAGATTTCAAATTCACAAGAGTAGGGGGGGAGCTATCGAATAAAATTAGTGAAAATTTTCTCTTCTCTTTCAGGCTCTTTGATAGAAGCTTTTCCATTTTCAATAACTTTCATAAGCCAAGCCATATTTTTACCTAATACTCTCATTATTTGAACGCCTTCTTCATCCTGCAGTGCTTCGCCTGGTAATCTTCCATTAATAATGTTCCAATAATTTGAAGTAGGGATTATCATTTCAGAATGATTAATGTAATTATTTAATTGGTCAAAGGTAGGCATTCCACCTGTACGTCTTACTGCAACTACTGCAGCTCCAACTTTGAGCCTTAGCATATTATCATTGCCCTCTGCTACGCGAAAAGCTCTATCTAAAAAGGACTTCATTGTTCCGGCAATTGCAGAATAGTGTACTGGCGAAGCCAGAATTATCCCGTCAGCATCTTTCATTTTCTCAATCCAATCATTAACTGGATCTACAGCAATAGCACATTTTCCATTTTTGTATTTTGTGCAATATCCACAAGCAATACAGCCTCGTACAGATTTATTACCTACATGAATTATTTCTGTTTCTATTCCTTCCTTTTCCAGTTCCTCAACAACTAGCTTTATTCCGTGATAAGTATTACCTTATTTATTTGGACTTCCGTTAAAAACAACAACCTTCATTAAATTTTCCTCCTCTTATACTTTATAATATTTATTATTTAATTAATCAAACTGAACGTTTAGTTTATAAATATATAATATACTAACCGTTTAGTTTTGTAAATAGCTTTTTTCAAAATAAATCTATGAGGATGTACCAAAATGGGAATGAGATTATAATTATTCCCAACAAAAGCAAAGTTAAAATATGAACTGGAGGAATAGTTATGATAGTAAAATCAATTCAATCACCATCAAAATATGTACAAGGAGCCGGGGTATTAAGTGAGATAGTTGAATATGTAAAAAGCCTAGGAAAATCCTTTCTAATAGTATCTGATCCTTTTGTGTTTGATAGTGCAAAATCTCAAAGTTGAT
Organism: Clostridium sp. 19966; assembly: GCF_032335695.1. Classification (NCBI taxonomy): domain Bacteria; kingdom Bacillati; phylum Bacillota; class Clostridia; order Eubacteriales; family Clostridiaceae; genus Clostridium; species Clostridium sp. 19966. Next base: position 38,114 of record NZ_JACTOJ010000023.1, on the reverse strand, counting down.
ACAGACATAATTTTAGGCCCACCTGCAAAGTTTTTGGCTGCTGGTATTGGAGATGCCTTTGCAACCTATTATGAAGCAAGAGCCTGCTACAAAGCCAATGCTTTGAATTTAGTTGGAACTAAAATAACAAATGCAGCTATGGCACTTGCAATTAGCCATGGTCTATATTCACCAGCAGGGATATTAGTGATAAAAGTTGAATTAACCATTATTTCTTTAGTTTCATTTTTGGGAGATTCGCTTGATTTTATGCATCTATAAATAATGAAAAATTTGCTAGTTATTAAATTTTATAAATGTCAAACAATAAAAAATAGAATTTAAAAGTTGATGAAGCATTCTCTAGTTTAAGTTTGCAGTTTTCTTTACTAGAAAGATATTTATACATATTATGAAGGAAGGCGGTACTTTTGAATAAGAGAAAGAAATTTCTATTTTTTCACGTAGTTTTTTTATTGGCTATTTTTAATATAGCAAATATGTTAAACTTTATAGTTTTAAAGCCCGTATATGCAAATTCAGACATAAATAAGAAAGTAGTCTATTTAACTTTTGACGATGGGCCTAGCAATGCTATTACTGATAAAATTCTAGATATACTAAAAGAAAATGAAGTGAAGGCTACTTTTTTTCTTATAGGAAATCAAATTGATGGTTTAGAGCAGGTTGTGAAAAGAATTAATGATGAAGGACACAGCATTGGACTTCACACTTATACTCATAAATTTAAACGAATTTACGCTAACCAAAATGCATTTATAAAAGAAATGCTGCAATCTCAAGAAAAAATAAAATCAACTATTGGAATTTGCCCTAACATTATTAGGTTTCCTGGAGGCAGTAAAAAACATCTTACAGAAGCTTATCTTACTAAACTTCACAGTTATAACTTCAAAGTATATGACTGGAATATGGAGACTGTAGATGGCATTAAACCAAAAACTTCTCCAGACAGACTATACAGGCAAGCAACAGAAAATAGCGAAGAACTGTCTAATGTACTGTTACTTTTACACTGCGATTACATGCATAAGAATACCTGCAAGGCATTACCGAAAATAATTAAATATTACAAAGATAAAGGATATGAATTTAAAGCTATTATCAACGATACACCTGAATTTTGTTTTCCTATAGTCGGAAAACATTTTCCGCAATAATTCTTTTTTAATGACTGCTTGAAAACAAGCTTTGATAGTTATTATTTTTGTCTTGGTCTTAATTTTGCTGAGTGAAAAAGCTGCTTACTAAGAGAGCAGAATTAACAAAAATGATGTGAAATAATAATAAATAGCAGAATCTATATGTCGTTTTTGTGAAAGCAGCAATATATATGAAGTGATTGAAGACTATATGAAAAAATAGCTACGATAGCACATGAATGCTATCAATTTACTAGTATCATCACATGTACATTGGACAAAATAGTAAGGTAATAACAAAAATAAATTTTAATTTTAGGAGGGATATATTTTATGAGCAGAAAAGATGACTCTTCTACTAATCAAGGGAAAAAGCGAAAAAAAGAAAATAGTTCAGGAACTAAAGCTGTTAAGAAAAAATAAATAGGATGATATTCTGAGCATCAGAGGAAAGTCCTTGCATTTTGCAAGGACCTTATTTTTGCTAAGCTTAATCAGCCTAGGAGTAACTATGTAAAAAGTTTTTAGCCAAAATGAAACTTAAGACTATTCTTCTGTGCTAAGCTGCCATCCTATGCCAAACTTATCTATGATATAACCGTAGCATTTACTCCAAAAGGTTTTTTGAAGTTCCATAATTACCTTACCATTCGTCTTTAATTCATTGAAAATTCTCTTGATTTCTTCCTCGTCTTTACTAGTAAATATGAGATTAATGTTGTTTCCAAAAGTTACGGACATATCTTGTGCTGTATCGGAGAACATGATAGTACTTCCATCAATTTTAAGTTCACCGTGGAGCACTAATTTTTTTGTTTCTTCCGTCATTGGAAAAGCTTTATTCGCAGGCATATCACCATATAACATGATTTTAGGCTTTTCAGTTTTAAAAACTTGAGAATAAAATTCTAATGCTTCGCCGCAATTTCCATTAAAGTTTAAATAGGTTTGTATAGACATGTTCTTCACTCCTTTTTTATTCTTACGTATTCTTTTATTATCTTATTATAATAAATAATAAGATATATTACAATTTATTTAAACCTAAAAAATAAGAAGTTATTCAAGGGATGCTCTGTTTCTATTTAATGGACAACTAACGAAGAAGCATAGTGCATATTAATATACTTATATGATAGTGCATTTAATTTTTTCCACTAGAGTATCATCAGAAATACTAAATATATTATCTATAAGCTCAGTCCTAAAGCTTGCTGTACCTTTGGCATTTTCAGAAAGTTCACCGCATATTCCCATTAGAGCTGTCGCTAGAACAGCTCCATTAAGTAGGTCTCCAGAGGAAATATAACTTGCTGTAAGTGCTGTGAGCATGCAGCCTGTGCCGGTTATCATAGACAGCATCTCACAGCCATTTCTTATTATATAAGTGTAAGTGCCATTGGTTATTACATCTAAAATTCCTGTGACTGCAACAATGGAGCCTGTTTTTAACGACAATGCTTTTAACATACTTATAGTTTCAGATATATTTTCCTCTGTTACAATATCGGATTGTCCAACATCAATTCCTTTTGCAGTATTTTTGATATTACAAAGTGCCTTTATTTCAGACATATTGCCCTTAATTATATTGGGATGGCACTTTTCAATGTATTGTTTTGCGTAATCCAGACGAAGCTTGCTGCAGCCTGCCCCTACAAGATCAATTATGTGGGGAATACTATTTTTATTGGCGGTCTCTCCTGAAATAAGCATGGACTTCATTCTAACATCTGTTATATTTCCAAGATTAACTGCTAATGCCTTTGAAGCAGCAGTGATTTCGGCTACCTCTAAAGGATGCTCCGCCATAATAGGTTTTCCGCCAACAGCAAGTACCACATTTGCACAATCATTTATTGAAATTGGATTTGTGATGCAGTGAATCAGTGGCTTTTCAAGCTTAACACTATGCTTGATTTGCAGTAAGCTCTTTATCATCATTTCTTGCTCTATCACATACCTTTGCCCCCAGTATTTTTTGAGTTTTTGAAAGTATTCCTATTTTACTTAATGCTCTTAGGAATAGGAAAGCAATTGTTCCTCCGATAATGGTTGCTGTAAAAAATAAGGGCATGTAAAATAACCAGGTAAGACCGGATCTGCCCCAGATAAATCTCATCACAGGATAGGAGGCTAAAGCTCCAACAATTCCAGTTCCTATAACTTCACCTAAAACTGCAAAAATTATCTTTCCATTAGATTTTCTATATAAAATTCCAGATAAGGCAGCGCCAAATACTGCACCAGTTAAAGCTAAAGGTGGGATTCCCATTAGTGACATTCTTATAATTCCTATCATTACAGCACATAAAAGTGCGTACCAAGGTCCAAGAATTACAGCGCATACAATGTTAATAACGCTAGACATAGGGCACATTCCTTCCACACGCAATATTGGTGAAATTACAACGCCCATAGCAACCAGCATTGCCAGCATGATTTTGTTTAATAATTTTGAGTTTCTTTCCATAATAAAAAACCTCCATAATAATGTTTATTTTCCTGCCACGTCATACAGAAAATAAACATATCATGAAGGTATAGCTGCAGTGCACCTAAATAGCAATTTTCTATATGACATAGGCCATATAATTCGGTCGAAGCTCAAAAGCTTCCTCTCACCTTGAAACACAAGTTCCCTCGCTATTTAGTTATATTTTTGCTATATAAGTTCAAGACGCTCCTCTATCACTTACCAAAGAAAAAATCTTTGAAGCATAAAAAATGGAATATACCTAAATAAGGCATATTCCATCTATACTCATAAAATATATAAACAAAAGCACAAATCAAATATTTCCTTACGTCGGCATTATCCGAATCAAGTTGTGGGTCGAAGTTTAAACTTCCTCTCAGCCTGCATACAAGCTCCCCTTTTCGAAAAGAATTATAACACATACGGTTAAGAATTTCAATATATAAGACAATTACTTAGTAAACACAGTCATATCCGCCTGTATTTAAGGAAGCTAAAGGCTTCCCTTAAAACATAGTATTCTCTTTAGCTAGCTGCTCCATAGCTGGAATATCTGCAGGGGCCCATTTTAGGGATGCTAAATTTTCTCTCTTGAGCCATATTAGCTTTGAATGCTCCTTAGCAGTAGGAAAACCTTCTGACAATTTACATTTCACGGTTATTAAATTTACTACAAAGGCTTCATATTCATGAGTATTATCATTAAACTCTTCTATAAATTCAACTCTACAATCAAGTTCTTCTCTTATTTCTCTTTCTATAGCTGCTTTCAAATCCTCGCCTTTTTCAATCTTTCCGCCGGGGAACTCCCACAGGTTTGGCATATTCATCTTTGGAGAGCGAAGAGCACACAATATTTCTTTATTCTCATTTTCAATAATTGCTCCTACAACTTTTAATAACTTTTTCATAACAAAATCACCCTTAATCAGTTTATCATAAAATTCATATATTTTTTGATTTTTACATATGGAAACTGCAAAAAAAGCTAAAAAATATATAAAACTGTTAAAAAATTTGCTTACATTCACAATGAATATTGATATATTATGTAAAATAACTTATAATATACCATATGAAAGGAATGGTATAAATGGAAAATAAATCTAAAAAGATTAAATTAAATCCAGCCTTCGTAAATAACACTAGCAAGGATAAAAAGACAAAAATAGTATGTGCTACTGGTTCCTGTCTAGTAAATAATGACTAATCTAAATTCCTGAACTAAAGGTGCTTTTGTTCATGGAATTCAGTACATGAACAAAACACTTTTACTAGTGATATGTCCATAACCTGCATTTCAAAGCTATTAAATCATAATGAAATTACTATTAAGCATTTGGTACTATTCCTTTATTTTTAATCATTACATATAAAAGCTGTTAAAAATTTGCCAGCATAATTTATAAGTAAATTATGTAAAGCAATTTATAATTACTATGTTGAAAGGAGTGGTGTAAAGTGGAAAACAAAAAGAACAAAGTTAAATTAAATCCAGCCTTCGTAAATAATACCAGCAAAGACAAAAAGACTAAAGTAGTATGCGCAACAGGTGCTTGCTTACCAGTTGAACTATAAGCAAAATTCCTAAAATAAAAGTGTTTTGGCTCTGCTTTAAGTCAGTGTAAAAAACAACTCTGACTTAAAACAGAGGCCAATTACTGAATTTTAAGGGGAGGGATATATTGTATTATTTTAATTATGATTTCATTTTAGTGGCAAATACCGTTGAAGATACGTATTTTGCTTTTAATAGGAAGACTAAAGACAAGTACTTTTTTAATGAAGATATGTTTATATTATTATCCATGCTCCATGATGAATGTATGGAAGACAGTTCCATCGATGAATTATATGAAGCTTCTTTGATTGAGGATTTGAAGGGTAAAAAATTTATTATATCGTATCCCACACCTTGCAAGTGCTCAAATATAAGGATTATGAATAAGGAATTTCCATTGAAAAGAGTATTTTTAGAGATAAGCAAGAAATGCAATCTATACTGCCAGCATTGTTATGCCAATGCTTCGGGAAAAGAAGAAGACAGCTTAAGCTATGAGAAGATTTGCAGCTTGATTGATGAAGCTGCAGAGCTGGGAGCCTATACTTTTCAAATCACGGGAGGGGAACCCTTTCTTAGAGAAGATATCAACGATATTATAAGGTATTTGTGGAAGAAAGGTTTTTTGATTACTGTGTATTCTAATCTTACTGTGCTGTCTGAGGAAAATTTGAAAACAATAGTTGAATGTGCTGTCCATGTTAATACCAGTCTTGATTATGCTGATGCTGATAAACATGATCAATTTCGAGGCAAGAGAAATGCATTTGAAGAAACTATAGCTAATATTAAAAAGGTAAAAAGTAAAACTGATAACATAGCCGTAAACATAGTAGTAAATAATAAGACAGATGAAGAAATCAATAAATTAATAAATTTCATCAAATTTGATTTAAAACTGAACTATCATGCAGATGTTATAAAACCCATAGGCAGGGGGAAAGATTATAAGCTTACTCAGCATGATATAGAGGCTTATGTATATGCAAATTATATTTGCAGCACAGAGGAGCTCTGCCATATAAGCAGCGGTTTCGGCATTCAGAAGGATTTAGTCTACGGGTATAATTGCAATGCAGGAAAGGATTTTATATTTGTTAATTGCGCTGGAGAGTGTTCCTTGTGTCCAACTCTTACCTTGGCTCAAAGTCAGGAGTTTTACTTTGGTAATATTTTAAACACTTCTCTTTATGATATTTGGGCATCTCAAAAGCGTGTTAGCTTCAGCAATCTTAATTGCAAGCATATAGATACATGTCCTAAAGCATCCCAATGCAAAGGCAGCTGCCGTTCAAAGGCCTATGAAGTAAATAAAAATGTGTTTGATCCAGATTTAATAATGTGCAAGATCTATGACATAGATGTGGACAAACTATCTTTAGCAGAAACAGCAGGAGGTAAATAAATAGTGTACAAACAAAATGAATATCCTATTTTAACAATATCTTCTAAGTTGAATGATAAGGCTATGAATAAGCTTTTTAAGGAAGCTCAGGAATTAAGTATATCTACTATAAAGTTAGTCTTAAAAAGCATAGATCAAGATATGATAGAAAATATTAATGGGCTTGATGCTGAAGCAGCAGAGTCAATTTATTTGAAGTTTACTGAGGCTTCCTTGTATGATAAGATTAAGGCTTTAACTGATTATAGCTTGATTTACGAAGCTACCATTGACAGCAGAGATTTTTCCTATTTATCAGAATTCTCACAGGTTAGCTACTTACATATGAATTTAGACGTAAATTCCATTGAAATGAAAAAGCTCAAAAGTATGCTTGATTTTTTCGATAGCTATGAGCATCAGGAGCAATACGTGGTATTCAATCCCTTTTTTAGTTCTCAGATAGATTTCCCTAAATATGATGAAATAACTAATTTAATTGATGAATCCAATACAGTTTATCTGGAAAACACTCACATAGACAAGCTTATATTAACAGCGCATCCTTGTAATGCTTATGCCTGTGCGCACAATACCTGCCATCAAAAAAAATCTAACTATCCAAGAGATATCTCAATAGATTCAAAGGGAGACATCTATATTTACAATATAGATAGTGCTATAGGAAATATAAATAATAATGGACTTGAGGAGCTTTTGAAGCTCAACGAAGCACCTTTTGTGGCTTTGTGTAAACAGATATATACGGAATACATAATTGATTATCCTTTTAAGTTCTTTCCACTTAAGGAAATTTTAATTAAAGAGGCAGGTAAAGGAAGATATGAAGATTAGAGCTGCTGCGTTTCAAATCACCGATTCCTGTAATTTAAATTGCCGCTATTGCTATATGGATGCAGATAATAAGCATCGTGAATTTATCCCTTTGGAAAAATTGCATGAGGCTGTGGAATATCTGGCTTCTCGAGAAATATATTTCATTCAATGGACAGGGGGAGAACCTCTCTTGTACCCTGATTTAATTAAAGCTCTGACCTTTGCAAAGGAAAAAGGCATATCCTCATCATTATTTACAAATGGACTGCTTATAAATGAAAACAATATAAAACAGCTTAAAGAATTGGTGAGTAATTTTGCCATAAGCCTGGATGGAGGAGAAGCAAACAATAACTTGGACAGGGGCGGTTTTAATAAAGTAATGGATACTCTGAAAATATTCAAAAATAATGACATACATTATTCAATCAGTTCAACTCTATCGAAACGTAATTTAAATTCCATGGAGGAGATAGCTTGTATAGCTAGGGACTATGGAGCTCATATTGTAAGATTTAATGCGGTTTCATTTTTTGGAAGAGCTTCTTTATATGCTGATGAAATGCTAAGCGATTCAGATATGGAATATATTAAAAATGAAGCCAAGGAGCTTACCATAAAAAATAACTACGAAATTGTTATTGAGACAAATCTGCTTAATTCAAGAGAAATTAAAGCATATGGCAGAGGACTCAGTAATACTTTGACAAAAGCAGTGTGGATAAACAAGAAGCTTGAAATTTCATTTTTCCCCTTTGCAGCCACATTGAAAGATAAGAATTATTCTAATCTTTATTCCTTGGATAGCTTACATATTGAAGAAATAGAGGAGAAAATTAACCATATTTTAGAGTATATGATGAAAGAAAATAGAACTATATACAATATTTATGAAGAAATACAGCTTAGATATTATTCTGATGAACAAAGGAGGGTTTATTTTGAAGAAATCTCTGGTAAGAAATAAATCTTTTGTTTTAGTTATGTTTGGCAATACCGTTTCTCTATTAGGAGATAATATGCAGAGGTTTGCCTTGTCTCTTTATGTGCTTACCATTACTCATTCTGCTGTTAAGTTTTCGCAGGTATTAATGCTGGCAGCTATACCTCAAGCCTTATTGCTTCCCTTTGCAGGAGTATTTGCTGATATTAAGGATCGTAAAGCAATCATGGTTATCTGCGATCTGATAAGCGGTGGTATAACCTGTTTTTTTAGTATATTTTTCATTATCCACGGAAGAGTACCTATAGCAGCTATCTATTTTCTGGTTTTTGTATTGTCCATCACTTCAGCCTTTGAGGATCCTGCTGCAAATTCTGTGATACCATCCATTGTGGAGGAGGAGCAATACATTAAAGCTGCCAGTATAAATTCTACCCTAAATTCTATAAATAATATCATAACTCCCACCATTTCAGCCACTCTTTTTGGATTTTTTGGAATTCTTCCTTTAACCATTATAAATTCCATAAGCTTTTTTATATCGGCTATATGTGAAGCTATTGCTGATATACCTAAAATTAAGGATACTGGGAGGATAACTCCAGCCAAGTTTTTTGAGAGTTTGTTAGGGGGAGTCAGGTTCGTTAAAGAAAATTCCTTCATTAAGGCTTTGATTTTCATGATTTTGGCATTGAATTTTTCGGTGTGCGCCATCACAATAGGTGTGCCTATTATAACCATAGAGCTTTTTAAGGGATCTACCTTGCAGCTTGGAATTGTAAATAGTTTTGCATCAGCAGCTATGCTATTATCACCCTTTTTTATAAAAACAATTGCAAAAAACAAGAAGGCTCAGCATCTCATAATATTGTTAAGCTCCTTAATAATTTTATATTTTGGATTATTTGCAATAATTACGCTTCCTGCCATAAAAGGAATGATTAATAATAAGCTGAGTTCTATAATCTTGCTTACTTTGATTTATTTTTTATATATGGGAACGGCGGTTTCAGTAAATATACTCGTTTCTGCAACAATACCTAAAATATGCCCTATGGAAAAGATGGGAAGAGTAGATGCTTTAATCACTATGTCTGCCTATACAACTTCCTTAATAGGCAAGCTCTTATTTGGATATTCCTACGCTTATCTTCCTGCCTTTGGCAATATGCTTATCGGCATAGTATTTACAATGATTTCTACTTTATTTATTTCCTATCCAATGCTTAGAAGTAAGGATGTATATGTGACGTAAAAATTTTTTATCCCATAGAATTTGAAATAATTAAAATATACCGTAAAGCTGCAGTCATATAGTATAATAGTAATAAGATAGCATTAGAGGATTATCATGACAAAAATCAGCTGATAATGAGGAGCAAGCATGGTGTTTGAATAATTTTTTGGAGGATGAATTTAATGAAAAAGATATTTAATTTCCTCTTACTTCTTTTAATAATTTTGCTGTCATTTTCTATGATGGGGTGCAATAGCTCATCTAATGAGGATAAGGCAATTATTAAAAATGCCTATGAAGCTCTAGCTGACAGCGATAAGAAAACCATCAAGGATTGGGAAAATGCAAAATTGGAGAATTATAAGTCTGACCAAGATCATGCAGTTGCGAATCTTAAAAATGGGGCTTCAACAAACATAAAAAGCATGGACACCTACAAAGTTACTTTTAAGGTGCCAAATAGTATGTTGGGAGATATAAAAGTCTACATCGATAAAAAATCCAAGGATGTGCTAGGAATAGACTTAAGAGATTAGAATTTTACTAGAATAGGAGTATTTAAATGATAGATTCAAAGCAGTTTTGGAATGATGTATATGAAAAGAAGAATGAGAAAAAGCCCTCTTATGATTTATGGCTGGAGGATTATAAAGAGGTATTAAATAAATGCAGTGTCCCTGTGATTGATTTAGGCTGCGGAACTGGAGGAGATACCTTATATTTGACGGAAAGAGGGCACAAGGTCATAGCTTGTGATCAGTCACAGGAAGCATTAAACATAATAAATAGCTTTATTCCTCAGGTGAAAACTATTCAAATGGATATTTCAAAACCCTTGCCCTTTGAGGATGAAAGTGCTGAGGTTATAATTGCGGATTTATCCTTGCACTATTTTAATCATGAAACAACTCAAAATATTGTTAAAGAAATAAAAAGAGTTTTAAAGAATAAGGGCTATTTGCTTGGCAGGGTGAATTCTATAAATGATTTTAATTTTGGTGCAGGCAGCGGAGAGGAAATAGAAAGAAATTTTTACCTAACTCAGGATGGCAATAAAAGGTTCTTTAGTGAAGAAGACATAAAAAATTATTTTCAGAACTTTTCCATTGAAGTGTGTGAGGAAAAGAGTGTTTTAAAATATGGAAAAGAAAAAAGAGCCTTTGAATTTGTTGTTAGAAATATGTAGCTATAACCAATAAATTGAAAAATAATATTAGAACTAGTGAATAAAATTGGTCATAATATAAAAGGTAGAAATTTTTTGGAGGAAATTATGTATTTTGATGATTATCAATGCCCTTTTTATCGTGATTATTGTGGATACAGAAATTCTGATATGTACATGCATAATAGAAGGGCTGCGGCTTATATAACTGGAGGGCCACTGGCTCCTAATATTAGAGGTACCGTGCTTTTCACAGAGGTTCCCGGAGGAATTGAGGTTTCTGCTGAAATTAACGGGCTTCCTCAATACAAACCCGCGGTGGGAGAAAATCCACAAATTGGACCTCATGGCTTTCATATACACCAAGGAACTAGTTGCATAGGAAATACTGATAAACCTTTTATGTCTGCTGGAGAACATTGGAATCCAACTAATGAGCCTCATGTAAACCATTCAGGGGATTTTCCTGTGCTTTTTTCAAATGATGGTTATTCTAGAATGACTTTTTTTACAAATAAATTTAGCATTCCACAGATTATTGGAAAAACAATAATCATACATGAGAGCCCTGATGATTATAGAACTCAGCCTTCAGGAGCATCAGGAAAAAGATTAGCGTGTGGCGTTATTCAAGAAATGCTATGAATATAGATTCCGTTTTAAATAAGTGTTGATTTTCAACGCTTATTTAAAACTTTATTCAGATAAATACAATGTTTATATAAAAATTTAAGTATAACATCTATATATCCGCAAGGTTTTCCAATAATTTGTACAGCATATCTACAACCTGCTCAATGTAGTGATCAACATTCTTAGTGGTTTTATCATAGAGGATTTGATGACACACATCTTCAATTAATAAATTACAGTAATGCATAAAAATATCAGAAGCTTCTTCGCTCTTAAAGGGTATGGACATGATCTTAAAAATATTTCTTATACCTTCTGTACGAGCCTCATAATTTTCTTTTTTTATAGCTGCAATGTCTTCATCTAACAGCTCTAGAGCTGTCATTTCATCATGAAACAGCTTTGAGAAGTTATGATAGCCAATCATTAATTTTACAAAAGTTTTAAATAAACTTTTTATGTTCTCTTCATCTTTGAAATTTAATTTACCCTTTTGCAGCCAAAAGTCACTGGAAGGTTCAAAAATGTTTTTACTAATTCTTTTTATAATTTCAATATAAATATCTTTTTTATCCACAAAATAAGAATAAACTGATCCTGTGGCTACATCAGCTTCTTTAGCTATATCAGCAGTAGTTATATTATAATAACCTTTTTCGTTAAAAAGCTTAAAAGCAGCATCAATAATTTTTTCATATTTTTCAAGAGACCTTTTTTGTGTAGGCTTCCTTGTTTTTCTATCCATCTTTTCCTTAAGTCCTTCCTTTAAAAATACCTGTATTCTATATAAATAATAATTTATAAAAAAATAAAAGTCAATAACGTGAAATTTATTTCATATTATTGACTTAGTTATTTGCAGATGATATTATATGAATATGAAATTGAATTCATATTATTTAAATAATGCTGCAGCTATTATATAAAATGATTATTGATTTCTGAAGATCACAAAGGGCTTGGAAAACAAATCTAGAGTAATACTTTCAAGATTGGTTTTTCTGCGAGAAAGGAATGGATAAATATGAAAATATCTAAAAGAATTTTGGCCTTCATAGCAATAGACATAGCCTGCTTTCTAACGGTGCTTGACAGTACTATAGTAAATGTGTCACTGCCAAGCATGGCGATTTATTTTAATACTAATACCACAGGCATATCCTGGGTTAGTACTGCTTATTTAATTGCTTTTTCTTCACTTCTTATCAATTTTTCTAAGATAGCTGATATCTATGGAAGAAAAAAGCTGTTTTTGATTGGACTTGTGTTGTTTGGAATAGCTTCCGTTTGCTGCGGTTTGGCAGATTCATTACCTATGCTTATAATTTTTAGAATCATTCAGGGAATTGGAGCAGCTATATTAACCCCTCTGTCAATTCCCTTAGGTATTGAGCTGTTTGGAAAATGTTCCATGGGTAAATTAGCAGTTATCGTAGGAATGACTATATCAATTTCAGCAGCATTAGGTCCAGTTATCGGAGGAATCTTAAATGAATCCTTTAACTATAGAGCAATATTTTATGTAAATGTACCCTTTGCTATAATTGCGCTTATATTTGGAGCGCTGTATATAAAAGAATGCTATGATGAAACCATAGAAAAGAAAATAGATCTGATAGGATGTATTCTTTTAGCAGCTGGTTTAGGCATGTTGACTTTTTTACTGGTAAAAGGGAATGACTATGGATGGGGCAGCACAAAGATAATTGCCATGATTATAATTTCAGCGGCTTCAATACTTTCCTTCCTAATATACGAAGGAAAGATAAAGAATCCTATGATTGAATTCAGTTTATTTAAGGTTAGAACCTTTTCTGCTTCAATTATTTTAATAGCAGTTTTCTTCTTTGCTTATATGCCAGTTTCCTATTTAATGAATTTCTATTTTGAAAATACTCTCGGCTATTCAGTGTTGAAGGCTGGACTTATGATGGGTATTCCAAGCCTAACTGCACTTTTAATGGCACCGCTAATGCCCGTTATATCAAGAAGACTTTCCGCTAGATGGATATCCTTTCTATCCATCCTTATAGTAGTGGCAGGAAATTTTATGTTTGTTTTTATGAATAGATCAAACTATATGGTAATGATTTGTATTTCCTTTATACTATTGGGAGTTGGAGTAAGAATAACTACCATATTGTATCAAACTGCTTATGAGGAAATTTCAAATGACAAAAACGGAATTGCATCAGGGGTGCAAAATAGTTTAAGACAGCTAACTGCCTGCATTGCTATAGCTTTGGTGTCAACTCTAAGCAGTCATTATACAACCACAGCTGTTCAAAATGCTAAGGATAGAATTGTCACAGAGATAAGCAGCAATTCATTATTGGAGCAGCAGGTTAAGACTTCTTTCATCTCTGCTATAAAAACCTCTCAAGGAAAAGCAGACAGCAGTTTTTCAAAGGAAGCTGTTCATAAGCTCTTTGTTAATGAAGAGCAAGCAGTTTTAAGAACTCTTCCTAATACCATGCAAGCCTCCGTTACTGCCAATTTTAATAAGCAGGAAAAAGAAGTGGATAAAATAATAGATGATTCAAAAATAATAAAGGAAGAAGAGAGCTATAAGATTTATAACAAATGCTTTTTAGTGACTGGAATAATAGCAATGCTGGGATTTTTCGCTGTACCTTTTAATAAGAAAGGAAAAAAACTGCATATTGTTGAGGATAAAAAAGTGGTGAATATATAGAAGGCTGTGTAAAAGTTTAATAAGAAAAAGAGCTGGTACTACAGTTTGTAGCTCAGCTCTTATTGCATTTAAAATTTATATTTAGCTTGCATTGCGCCTTTCCTCCAAAATCATAGGGGACTCTTTAATGGCAAAGCTTAGGAGTAAACTTCCAAAGGCAAGCAGTATAAATAAATACATGCTTAGCTGGGTGGCAATAAGGTTCATGCTCACTATAAAAATCAGTCCTGATATTTGCCCGGAAAGTATTATAAGGCCTTGAGATAAAGCTTCGGAAGCAGGGTAGCTTAATTCTGCGCTGTATTGAAAGCCTATTGGAGCAGCGCTCATTAGGAAAAATCCAAAAACAAAGGAAGCAATCAAGGTTCCTCCGTAGCTTTCAGCAAAAGTAAGTCCTAAAAGCCCTGGCAGGGAAAGCAGAAGAGGTAGAGCTATAAATAATTTTCTCCGCTTATATTTGTCAGACAATGCAGGAAGTATGCAGGCGCCTACAACTCCTCCAATTAGCATTATCCCTCCTACGATTCCGGTTTTAGCGGCATCTAGGCCTTTAAGACTGCAGATTTTATCAATGCAGGTGCTTACAGCATTGAACATTCCAAGACCTATGAAGAATATGATAAGTAAAAATATTATATCCTTTTTCTTCAGCATGAAAATAATTCCAGATCCAGTGCTTAATCTTTTTTCTTTTCCTTCCTTTGCAGGTGGCATAGGAGGTTTTTCTTTAAGGAGTAATAGAACCAAAACAGCAGTAGTTGCAGATAGAATACCGTAAAACATGAGCATGAACCTGAGACTGTAAACTTCCTTTCCATTAATAATGCTGGATTTTACAAGCATAGGTGTTACTACCATTGCAAAAATGATTCCAAGATATTGGAAGAGAGAAGCTATTCCAGCTTCTGCAGCTCTCTCATCTATAGGAAACCAATTGGAACCTATTTTTGTAGTGGCATTTAATATAAAGGGCTGAGCAAGGGCAAGTCCAAATTGAGCAATGAATATTATAGTGTAACTATCTGCATAGAATCCTTTTATAATTCCAAAAACACCTGTAAGTACTGCCCCGATGCCAACTCCTACTTTAATTCCGTACTTATCAATCACATAGGAGGCAGGGATACAGGCAATTATAAATACCAGCATAAATATCATAGAAAGACTATCTATTTGAAAAGAGGATACCTTGTAGGCAGCTTGAGCTATACTTGCTATGGAAGCAAAAGTAAGCCACTGCATTTGTATTACTGCATTAATTAAAGAAAATATGGCTAGTAGTACCCATCTGTATTTATATATTTTTATTTCATTATCTTTCATGAAAAACACCTCACCTAATAGGGCAAATTTATTACTTTATTTTTAGCCAAACTTTCATCACAAGTTTATGTGGCAGCAGCTTTGACATCAATTGAAGCAGTTTTACGTGAAGCCCAAGCACTGACATATCTTTTCCTTTTCTGCTGTCTCTTAAAGCTTTTCTAACTACATCCTGAGGTTCGTACATAGGCTTGAAATTCTGGCAGGTATCAGGATTTTTAGTTTCTTTTGCTACTTCAAAAAATTCTGTCCTCACATATCCTGGACATACTGTAGTTACGGAAATTCCACGGCTTTTAAGCTCCACATTTAGAGCACGACTGAAATGTACGACAAATACTTTAGTGGAGGCATACAGGATAAATTCGGGAAGGGGCTGAAAAGCGGAAGAGGAGCCCATCATAATTACTCGGTCACCAGCTTTCATATAGGGAAGGCAGGCATAGGTCATATGGATTAAGGCTTTGCAGTTTAAATCTATCATGCTGTCTATCTCTTCCTCTGTTAAGTCCTTATAGGTTCCATACTTTCCAAAACCAGAGGAGTTTACTAATATTTTTATTTCTGGCTCTTCCTTATTCAATAGTTCTTTTAAAACATAAATGCTCTGCTCTTGTAATAGATCTAAAGGTATGGGTCGTATCTTTTCAGATATTTCAAGCTTAATTTTCTCTAAACGATCATATCTTCTGGCTATGACCCATATTTCATCTAGGTCTTCTGAGGCGGCAATTTGTTTCACAAATTCAAGGCCTATACCAGAAGAGGCTCCGGTTACAATTGCTATCTTCATTTATAATCCTCCTTGTATAAATTATTTATTTTGGTTAATATTTCAGTAATTTTCTGCAGGAAACATTTCGATGTATAAATTCTTAGGTAAGCAGCCAGCTAATTTTTTATAGCTTTTATTCATGTGTGATTGGTCATAATAGCCAGATTGAATAGCAAAATTGCTAAGGGATAAATCCGTGTTATCTTTGTTAAATTTTGAAAGATTAAAGAAGGAATTTTGAAATTTTATTATCTCGCAGAGCTCTTTAGGAGAAATTCCAACGTGCTTGTGAAATAGTTCTCTCAAATATCTAATAGTGTAACTGGTGTCTCTTGCTAAATCTGATATGGAAACATTACCCTCAGAAAAAATTATTTTTTTTGTGCAGTAATTTACAATTTCAGTGGAAGTATAAACTTTTTTTGATTTCTTTAACAAGTAATTAGTCATAAGTTCAATTCGTTTATTGAAATCCTTGGCTTCATCCATCTTATCTAATTCATAATCCTCCTTTAATAAGTCCATTAGAGGAATTCTTTTTCCAATTAAATCTGCGGTATGTATTCTTAATATATTAGTGAGAGCTCCCGGAAAAAAGCGCACTCCAAAGGCACAGCCCTCTATATCTAATGGAACAATTATTTTCTCCCTATAGAATCCTTCTAAGGTTTTAATTACTCCAGCTTTTGTGTATATGAATAAAAAGTCTATGCAGCCGTCTGGAATTACAGAAATTTTTTTATCCAGCTTATTAATGGAGTCAAATTGATAGAAATCAGACAC
This sequence comes from Clostridium sp. 19966, assembly GCF_032335695.1. Taxonomy (NCBI): domain Bacteria; kingdom Bacillati; phylum Bacillota; class Clostridia; order Eubacteriales; family Clostridiaceae; genus Clostridium; species Clostridium sp. 19966. The sequence continues at coordinate 21,157 of NZ_JACTOJ010000023.1, read as the reverse complement.
GACACCAAATAATGGATGGGTATTTGGTATAACAAAATTGTGATAATTTATATTTTTCTCGAAAGCTGGTTGATAGGGAATGTAATGGGAATATTCTGAAAAATTGCTTTGCATTTTACCATCATCCTTTTGTGACAGAATGTAAACTTTTACGACACTTTCTTAATAAAATGTTAAATATAACAGTTAAATTTTAATATTTTATTATATAAGTTAATTATATACAGGCAAATTCGTTAATGTCAACAGGCATGAATATTCCCTTTTTTACTATACCTAGTATAGCCTTTATGCTAACATAAATTAAATGTATTATAAGAGACAGCTTTTATTTTTAGTACAAGGAGGAATGCATTTTGATAACTGAAACAGATAGTAAAACTTTAGCGTATGTAAATTTATTTGCAGTGCTTGGCACTTTAGAAAATCTATGCCAATTGGTGGAAGAAGCAAAGAATTTATTAAAAGGGAAGCCACCTATATCAATTGGTTTTGAAGTTAAAAATGGACCAAGCGCTACCTTGTTTTTCGTGGACGGTTCCTGCAGCATAAAAGAAGGGTGCAATTCCTGTACTATGAAGCTGAACTTTTCATCCTGTGAAAAGTTTAATGCTTTCATAGCAGGAAAAGTTAAACCTATTCCTTCCAAGGGATTTACTAAAATTCCATTTCTACTGAGAACCTTTGCTCCATTAACAGAGGTTTTATCAAAATATCTGAATCCTGCTAAGAAGGATCTTGAAAATCCAAAATTTCGGGAAATAAATACAAAGCTTACACTTTACGCAGCAGCTTCAGCTATTGCTCAGGTGGGAAATCAAGACAAAAGCGGAAGGTTTAGCTCAAGTCTCATGCCGGATGGTGATATTGCCATAAATATAACAGATACCATGGGAGTTACTATAAAAGTAGCAGCTCACCATCTAACAACAATAAAAAGCTTTTGTGAAAAGCCAAGAGCAATTATGGAATTTGCAGATATCGAGGTGGCTGGTAAATTACTAAGCGGAGAAGCAAGTGCTATAGCCTGCATAGGCAGCGGAAGCATTAGTATGCGTGGAATGATAAATATGATTGATAATACCAATAGAATACTGGATCGTGCTGGTCAGTATTTGAGTGCATAAGGAGGTGCTTTATATGAGTTTTCCTATTAATAAATATCCAAAAAGCCAGGAGCTTTTTAAACGAGCCTTTCAAGTAATTCCCTCTGGAATATATGGACATCAGGGACCTACTGAAGGCTGCTATATTCCTAACGACGCTTTTCCTTTGTTTTCTTCCAGAGCTAAAGGAGCTCATTTTTGGGACGCAGACGGAAATGATTATATAGATTATATGTGTGCTTACGGTCCCAATGTGCTTGGCTATGGAGATCCAGATGTGGATGCAGCAGCCCTTGAACAATTAAAAAAGGAAGATTGTGCCACTATTCCTTCATCTATATTAATAGATTTTGCTGAGCTCTTAGTTGACACTGTGGCTTCAGCAGACTGGGCCTTCTTTGCTAAAAACGGAAATGATGTAACCACCTTAGCTATCATTACAGCCAGAGCGGCCACTCGAAGAAAAAAAATTGTGCTTTTTAATGGTTATTATCATGGAATCTCTCCTTGGACACAGAAGATTGATTATCCTGGAATTCTTGAGGAAGAGGTTTGTAATAATCTTTATGTTAATTTTAATGATTATCCGGCATTAGAAAAGCTTTTTTCCGAGAATAAAGGAGAAATTGCTGCCATCATTGGTCAGCCTTATATGCATGGTAATTTTATAGATAATTTTTATCCTGATGAGGGTTACTGGAAAAAGGTTCGTAAGCTTTGTGATGATAATAATGTGGTACTTATAATTGATGATGTACGTGCTGGCTTTAGAATGGATCTTGCAGGCTCTGATCATTACTTTGGAATTAAGGCTGACTTGATTTGCTTTTGTAAAGCTCTTGCCAATGGTTATAATGTTTCTGCTCTCTGCGGAAGGGAGTCTTTAAAGGATGTGGTTAGCAGCATCACTTATACTGGAAGCTATTGGATGAGTGCCGTGCCCTTTGCGGCAGGTATTGCCTGTATAAATAAAATGAAGAGATTGGATACTCCGAGGCTTTTTGAAAAACTGGGAAGGGAGCTTACGGAGGGATTTGCAGCAGCAGCTAAAACCAATGGCTTTAACTTAGTGGTTTCTGGACATCCTTCTCTTTTCTATTTAAGGCTGGCAGATGATGATTCCTTGATGCTGCATCAAAGGTGGATTGCAGAGTGCGTAAAGAGGGGGATTTTCTTAACTTCCCATCATAATCATTTTATAAATGCGGCTCTCACAGAGGAAGATATTAAAAAATCTATAGAAATTGCAGAGGATGCTTTTCATGCTCTGCGTAAATCATTATAATTGCGGCAGTATAATATAGAAAGTTTTATAAATACTTCTGAAATATAGATTTCTTAAGTATATAAGGCAAAGTACTAGGAGTTATTGGGGTACTTTGCCTTTATTAGCCTATATCAACCTTTCCTTAAAGAATAACCTCATTAAAAAATTGCCACCTGCTGATTAGTGAGTGCAAAGTTTTTTCCATCCCAGCCTAAGGTATTTAATACATAGCCTAAGGAGTCTGCATCGTACAAGCCAGCTATCTTTTGATAAGCCAGCAGTTCATAGATGCCATTGGAATCGAAATCTACTGGGTATAGTCCGCTTAAGGGATTTACAAAGCCGCTGATAGGTTTTTTTAATTTTCCATTAGGCTCATAGATGGCATTAAGATAATCTGAGCCTCTAGTTGATATATCTATAATGTATTTTTGATGATTTATTTTGCTTAACACTTGAACCTTATAGCCATCCATATAATTAACTTCATAGTTGTATTCCTTGTTATAAACATTAAAATCAAAAAGTAATTGAGGGTTATTGTTTAAAAAGGAGTAAATATAGTGGTACATTATTGCGCCGCTTCCACCTGAATTGATGCTTATCATTATATCTTCACTATCATATTCAGTAAAGTGACCTAGGAATACTTTTGGATCATAGCCTGCATTTTCACTTATAGGTATGTTGGTAAATCGTCCTGTCCTTACATCTTGTATTACCAGGGTAATATTTTGAATGAAGGGGCTGTCTGGTCCTCTCACACCTGTTAAATATACATTCTCAGGTATTTTATCACCATTTACATCTCCGCTGGCAAAGGACATGATACTGGAATAGGTCATATCGGATCTAAAAAAATTATACATAACCGCTCCTTGCAGCATAATACTTCACATAGTCAGCTTATGAATTAAAAATTGAGCTGACACAAATTTTATGGCGGCTGAGCTGTAAAAATTGATGAAGTATACATATTAAAGACTTCAAATTTAGTCAATATACCGAATTTCAAATATAAGTTGAAAAAGCCTTTGGGGTACTTTAAAATTTAAGTGAATAGGAGGGGTAACAACTATGAATGAAAACGATGAACTTAAGAGATACTCTTTATTAGATATTGGTAATTTGAAGCTTCATGGAAGAAATGCAGGCTCTCTTGAGCCGTTAACTTTATTTTGGACCGGCAGCGGCATTGAATTAAATGCAAAGGGCTCTGAGCTTTGGATTGAGCTTGAGTCAGGCTATGAAGCATATGAACCTTGGATAAGTATAGTTATAAATGGCGCACTAGTAAGCAGACAAATGGTAACTTCGGGAAAACACTGGATTTGCGTGTTTAGAGGTATGGATAAAAATGCTGTAAAGAATGTACTTATAGTAAAAGATGTTCAGGCTATGAGTGGAGATCCAAGCTGTTATTTGCAAGTGCATGCAGTGAAGTTCGATGGACAATTTCTTCCTGTAGAGGAAAAGCCTTATAAAATTGAATTTATAGGTGACAGCATCACTTCAGGTGAAGGTGCTATTGGAGCCAAGCCTGAGATGGACTGGATTTCTATGTGGTTCAGTGCATTAAATAATTACACTAAATTTACTGCAGATGCTTTAAATGCAGATTATAGAGTACTTTCTCAAAGCGGATGGGGAACTCTTACCAGCTGGGATAACAATCCTCATGCTAATCTTCCAGATTACTATGAAAAAGTATGTGGACTATTAACCGGGAAGAATAATGAAGCTCTAGGAGCCTTTAAGGACAATGATTTTGCTTCCTGGCAGCCAGATGTGGTGGTAGTCAATCTTGGTACTAATGACGGAGGGGCTTTTAATTCACCAGAATGGAAAGATTCAGTGACAGGAGAAACCCACGAACAGAGATTGAATGAGGACGGCAGCTTTAATGAGGAAGACCTAAATGCTTTCAAGGAAGCAGTTATTAATTTCCTCTTTAAGCTTAGAAAATATAATAAAAATTCTAATATAGTATGGGTTTATGGAATGCTTGGACTTCCTATGATGCCAGCTATTTATTCAGCTGTGGATACTTATATAAGAAAAACAGGGGATAAAAAGGTATCGGTTTTTCAGCTTCCTAATACCACAGATGAAACAGTAGGCTCAAGAAGCCACCCAGGAGCTTTAGCTCATGAAAAAGCAGCAAAAGAATTATCAGCATACCTAAAAGAAATATTATCAAAATAAAAATAAAACCTTGGAAAGCTCCACAGCTCTCCAAGGTTTTTTATACTTTATTTTGAAACTGGTATCTGTATTTCAGTAATATACTCTTCAGGATTTTTTACAGACCATTCTCCTTCTAGATAAAGTTCTCTATTAGGTCCAACTATTTCATAGCCATTATCCTCAATCCATTTCATAAGAGCAGTGTAAGCAATGCTTAATTTCTCATAGCTGCCCTGATGCACCGTGCAAGCCATTTGCTTTACTGCTTGTAAAGTTTTAATTTTTATTCTTTCATTACCAGATAAATTTCCAGTGAAATGTTCGCAAATTTCAATATCTACGTTGTTTTCTTTAAAGCCTTGGTCATAATAAATAACCACACAGGGTGGAGTGATTTTTGCATTGTTTTTTTCAATATATTCCCCAAGCTCCTTCCAAAGTCCATGCTGCTCACTATAGGAAGGTATTATATCTCTTATGGAAGCAATTTTAATCGCTTCTGCCTCTTTAATTACAATATCATATTTTGACATTATTGAATCAGCCTCCTCGCTAATACTATTAATTATTCTTTCAACTCTTGAGAGTTTTTCTTTTTCTAATATTATGTTCTTTCTGATTTCTTCTTTTCTTGAATTAAGCATAGAACATAAAACTTCCTTAGTAACGTTGTTATCAATGATTTCATTGATTTTGCTAAGTGAAAAACCTAAATCTTTTAATGCCAGTATTTTATTGAGTCTTGGCAGCTGCATTGCTGAATAAAAGCGATAACCTGTCTGCTCATCAATTTTTGCTGGCTTTAGTAGTCCAAGTTCATCATAGTACCTTAAGGTTTTAATGGGTATCTTATTAAGTTTTGAAAAATCACCTATTTTAAACAAAGTAATCAGCTCCTTCTGTGCACATCTGGATTACAATTTTATATTAAACCTTCCAGCAAGTGGAGAGTCAACTCTTTTGTGAAAAAAATATAAAATTTATTTTTATTGATTTATATAAACATAATTGGTAAAATTATCAGGTAATTATCTAGTAAAGGTTGTGATTAATATGTTAAGTAAGTTGTTGGTGAGAGGATATTAATAGGAAGATTTCAAATTAAAATTAATAATTCTCTCAATAGGACATTATTTAATAGAGGAGAGATTATTTAAATATGTACAAAGTCATACGAACAGAAAAGTCCTGGATGGAAAGTGAGGCTGTGGAACAATTAAAAAAGTTTTCTCAGCTGAAAGGAGTAACCCTAGCTTTAGGATATCCAGATTTACATCCCGGCAAAACTCCAGTAGGAGCAGCGTTTTTAACGGAGGGAGTTATTTATCCTCATTTAGTAGGAAATGATATTGGCTGTTCCATAAGCTTATTTCAGACTTCTGCTTTAGAAAAGAAATTTAAAATAGATAAAATAATGAAGGACTTAGAGAATTTTAATCTGGAAAAAACTTCTTCTGCAGATAGCTTTAATATAGGTACCATAGGAAAAGGCAATCATTTTGCAGAATTTACTGTGGTGGAAGAGATTTTAGATAAGGATGAATTTGATAATTTAAATTTGGATAAGAGAAAAATTCATTTGTTAGTTCACAGTGGCAGCAGAGACTTAGGGGAAAAGATATTGCGAAAGTATATAGAAGAATATAGCTGTCAAACTGGATTGATAGAAAGCTCCGAAGGATTTAATGATTATTTCAGTGATTATAAAGAAGCTATAGAATTTTCTAAAAGGAATAGGAAGCTTATAGCAGAAAAGCTTTGCGCAGCTATAAAGATTAATATGGAGCAGCTTGTAATAGAAGCAGTTCATAACGGCATTGAAGCTAAGGACAACTATTACGTTCACAGAAAAGGAGCAGCACCTTCAGATAAGGGATATGTTGTTATAGCAGGTTCAAGAGGAAGCAGTTCCTATATTGTAAAACCCATAAATTCTAGTTTTGCTACAGGCTTTTCCATGGCTCATGGCGCAGGCAGAAAATGGCAGAGATCTGGTTGTAAAGAGAGGCTTGAAAATAAGTTTTCCAGGAAAGCTATTAGAAATGGAAATTTCAACTATAATGTAATCTGTAAAGATGCAAATTTACTATACGAAGAGGCACCAGAGGCTTATAAGAATATAGAGAGGGTAATTCAAGATCTTCTTGCCTTTGATATGGTTCAGGTGGTAGCTAAGCTAAAGCCACTTGTAACCTATAAGGATTGATATGTGGGTACAAATCAGTGCAGGAAGTGGGCCTGCTGAATGTTGCAAATTCGTATATCTATTTTTTGTTTTAGTTAAAAGAGAGTGCAAAATTGAAAATATTGAAGTTGAAGTTTTAGATTTTCAAGAAGGTGAAAATAAAGAAACCTTAAAATCTATATTTTTGAGGCTTGAAGGAGAAGCAGTTGAAGATTATATTCAAACTATACAGGGCACTCATCTTTGGATTGTGGAAAGCCCCTATAGAAAAAATCATAAAAGAAAAAATTGGTTTATCGAGGTAAAAATTTTTGAAGAGGTCAATAATATAGCAATTGATGCTGAAGAAATAGTTATTGAGAAGATGAGAAGCAGTGGTAAGGGAGGACAGCATGTAAATAAAACCGAAAGTGCTGTAAGAATAATTCACAAGTCTACAGGAATTGTTGTTAAGGCGCAGGAAGAAAGAAGCCAGTTTCAGAATATAAAATTGGCTAAGGCAAGACTGCTTCAAGAACTTTTAAGACTTAATGAGAATAAGGAAAAATCTTATAGAGAAAAGCTATGGAGTCAAGGAAGAAATATTATAAGAGGTAATTCTTCTAGAGTGTTTAAAGGGGTTAAATTTATTGAGATAGAAAATAGGGGCTGAGATGTAAATTCTCAGCCTCTGTTTTTGTATAACGAATACCACGGGCTATGCCTGTGGTTCCCAAAAGCTTATAGCTATGAGTAGAAAAAAGAAAACCTCCGCATTAAAATGAGAGTAGGTTTGCCGACCACAAACATTTTAAGAGGAGGAAAATCCAATATGGATAATAAATAGTTTAGCACATACAAAGTTAAGTGTAGCTCAATTTATGGGATATTTGAAGGGTAAAAGTTCATTAATGATATTCGATAGGCATGCAAATTTAAAATATAAGTATGGAAATAGAGTATTTTGGTGTAAAGGCTACTATGTAGATACAGTAGGAAGAAATAAAAAGGTAATAGAAGAATATATAAAAAATCAAATACAAGAAGACATAGCATATGAACAAATGAGTTTAAAAGAATATATTGACCCGTTTACGGGTGGTCATGACTGTAGAAGGATTATATAATGTTTTGTAGAATAATGTGATCATTATAATAATTTTGTAATAAAGGAGTAACAGATTATGATAACTTATAACAAATTAGTAAGAGATAAAATACCAGAAATTATAGAAGCTTCAGGAAAGAAATACGAAATAATAATAGCTTCTAAGGAGGAGCAAGCAGGGCTTTTGGAGAAAAAGCTGCAGGAGGAAGTTCAAGAATTTATTGAAGATAAAAATCTAGAGGAGCTTTCAGATATAATGGAAGTGATTTTTGGGTTAGCTAAAAATCTAGGCTACAGTGAAGAAGATTTAATAAATAAGAGAAATGAAAAAAAAGATGAGCGAGGAGGTTTTGAAAAGGGAATAGTGCTTAAGGGTGTTACTGAATAAGTTTTGAGGAGTGACTTTTATGGATTTTATATCAGCTATATTAGCTGAAGATTGGTGGGTATTTCTATTAGTTATAGTTGTGTTAATAATTAGCCCCTTCATTCCTAAAATTAAGGGCTACTTTGGTGAAAAAACAGTTGCGGCCTTATTGGCGACTTTAAATAAAGATGAATATAAGATTATAAATAACATCATGCTCATGACTTCTAGGAAAACTCATCAAATAGATCATTTGGTGGTATCTGATTATGGGATATTTGTAATTGAAACTAAGAATTATAGCGGCTGGATTACTGGAAACGAACAGGATGAGTATTGGCGTCAAACTATATATAAACGCAAAGAAAGGCTTTACAATCCTATAAGGCAAAATTATGGACATGTAATGTGTTTAAAGGAAGTGCTTAAGGACTTTCCAGAAATTAATTATATACCTATAGTAATTTTTACGACTAAAGCAGACCTAAAAGTAACGGCAAAATCTGCAGTTATATATACAGTAAATTTAATTAAAACTATCAAAAAGTACGATACTAAGACTATTAAAGAAGATAAGAAAAACGAAATATACAGAAAACTTTTAAAATTGAACATAGACAATAAAGATAATAGAAAAGCACATGTACAGTCTATACATGAAAAAGCTTCACAAGATAAAGAGAAGGTACAGAAAGATATCTGTCCTAGGTGTGGAGGTAAACTTGTATTAAGAAATGGCAAATATGGTGAATTCAAAGGCTGCAGTAATTTTCCTAAATGCAGATACACAGCAAAATAAACTTAATGATAAAAAATGAAAGGAGTCTTATGAATATAATAAGTACAGAAGATGAAATTGATGAATTGCCTTCTATTGCTGGAAAATTTTCAGTATTTGCCTTGCCTTGTATATTGATATTTTTAGAGGGAAAGGAAATTCTTCGAGAGGCAAGATTTATAAGCATTAATGAGTTAGAGGGAAAAATCAAAAGATTTTATGACTTGATGTGAAATCAATTTAACTAAACAAACGGAATTCTCCCATCCTGTTAGGTGGGAGATGGGTAGCCATTATTATTTTAGATTCTATATTTAGAATAATGAATAATTGCTAACAAAATGGCAATAATATAAATAAAGGTTTGCAAAAACAACTTGTAAAGTTGTAGTACCGTTGGTACAACGGGAAGGTTTTTCCTCATAAAAAAGCCATAGCCTTGGAAACTGATATTCTGTAAAAGAAATTTCCCATTGTGGTTAGAATGGATTAAAGGAAGCCATCCACTTCTAAAGTGGTGGTAGTTCACGCTACCGAATAGGGTGGCTTTTTTTTATTTAAAAATATATAAAAAGAATGACAAATATAAATTCATTATGTATAATATATACATAATATTCCAAAAATGAAAAAATGTTCATTGAAGAAAGGGGGTATGGGTCAAATTTAAAATCTATATATGTTGCTTCTAATATTTTTTAGTTAACTCATTTCAAATCATTCTAATTTAATTATCTTTTCATTCTAATATCATAAAAGAATAATAGACTGTTTAATAATTTCATAACAAAATCCATCTTGACTTAGACTAAAGTTTTCAATTAAAAAATATAAATTGGGCGCTGATATGCCTAAAGTAGGGGGAGAGGTATGCTTAAAATTAGCTATAAAAAGGGAATAATATTATTCCTAATAATGATAGTCTTTATTAGATTTGATTATTTGAACTTTGAAAACAAGAAAACAGTTGTAAAACAAATGAATCCAATATTAGCAAAGTCAAATAATAAACTAAAAAAGGAAAAAAATAAAGAAAATATTGATAAAAATTATGCTACAGACAGGTATATTGTTAAATATAAGGACGACTCAAAACTAAAAAATTTTAAAAACGGAATGAAAAGTAAAATTAAATACGTCAAAGATAAGAAAGATAAGAAATTGAGCGTGATAACTACTAATGAAAAGGTTAAATTGGAAGATATGAAGCTTACAATTCAGAAAAATAATTTAGACTCAGACATAGAGTACATACAACCTGATTATTGCATGCAGTTGTCTTCAACGGATTCTCTATATGGTGAGCAATGGAGTATTGAAAATAATAATTTGATAAAAGTGGAGAATAAGGAAGGCAGCAGTTCAGAATATAAAGTTGATGGCAATGTAATACCAGCATGGGAACAAACTAAAGGAGAGGGAATAACGGTAGCAGTTCTTGATTCTGGCATAGATATAACACATGAGGATTTAAAGGATAATATTTTTGTAAACACAAAGGAAATACCTAATAACGGTATAGATGATGACGGGGATGGACTCATAGATGACGTGAACGGATGGAATTTCTATGATCATACTAATGTAGTACATGATGCCAGTAAATTAGAGGACGAAATTCATGGAACTCATGTTGCTGGAATAATAGGAGCAGCCAATAATGACAAGGGAATTGAAGGCATAGCTCCCGAAGTTAAAATATTGCCTATAAAAGTATTTAGTAATGGTATAGCTTATACAAGTGAGATAATAGATGCTATCAATTATGCATCAAAGATGGGAGCTAAGATTGTAAATTGCAGTTGGGGAACTAAAAATTATAGTCCGGCATTAGAAGATGCAATAAAAAGCTCTGGAATGCTTTTTATTTGTGCAGCAGGCAATGATGGACAAGACCTGGATGTAAATCCTGTTTATCCAGCTTCATTTCAAAGTGATAATATCATAACAGTTGGTTCCTTGAATAAAAGCGGAACCTATTCTCTATTTTCAAATTATGGAGAATTGTCTGTTGATATAGCAGCTCCAGGGGAGGATATATTAAGTACTATTCCAGGTAATAAATATGATAAAAATAATGGAACTTCTATGGCAGCAGCACTTATTTCAGGAGAAGCGGCTTTAATCTTTAGCAAAAACACCGATGAAACAGCGGGTGAGGTAAAAGAAGGTATTATTAATTCAGGAGAAAGGTTATCTTCTTTGGTGGGAAAAGTATCAAAAGCTAAGAAGATGAATTGTGGAAATGCTATAAATGATATTTATCCAGATATCTCAGATATAAAAAAAGTACATGGAACTGTATCAAATTTTTTGCCTTCTGACAATTTATCAAAGGGTGATGGTTACGCGTTGTATAGTAATCCAATACCTCCAGTGACTAATTATAATAATTTACAAACCTTATATGTTGATTCTTCTGTAAATGGCAAGGTTACAACTCCTATTTTATATCAATTTACAGTAGATAATAGTGGTACTTATGATATTCAACTTGATGGAGCAGGAGTTAATGCTAATTTATTATCTAGTAATAAAGAAGTGATTAATAGTGTAGAAGGTTCCAATATATTAGTAAGTAGTCTAGAGGCAAATAAAACATATTATTTAAGCGTATATAAGAGGATTACCTTAGGTAATGGAACTTCCAGTTTACCATACTCAATTAAATTATATAAAGGTACTCGTTCGGAAGTAGAAATATCAAGAGGATATATTGATAAAGATGCTATGATTTATAGCCCTAATGGTGAGTATAACATTGATTTTAAAACTGTAGAAGGGGGCATATATAATATATCGACTAAGGGCGATTTAGGCATCTATGGATATATTTATGATTCTAACGATATATTAGTTGCTTATAATGATACTGGTAATGATCAAAATTTTGTTATTAGCTGCAATTTAAATGCCAACTCTATATACAAAATTAAAGTTAGAAATTTAAGCAATAATGTAACAGGATATTCTAATATTAAGTTGCAAATTAGATATCAGGATGGAGACAATTTCTTTGAAACGGCAAAAGACATATCTAATATATCAAACATAGCATTGATTGAATCAAGAGTTTCATATCCAACAGATGAGGATTATTATAAATTTACTCCTAAATCAGGAGGAGATTATGTAATATCTACTTATATAAATGAGCCTAATATATGCATTTATGTATATGATAACAATAAAAATCTAATTACTAAGGAAGAAAGTAATTTTATCAATAAAAATTCAATACATTTAAATTTATCGGCTGATAATAATTATTATATAAAAATTGTAGATATAAATTCTGATAATGCAGGAAACTATAATTTTTCAATTAGTCCAGTGATATCATTTGAAACCATTCAAAACTCATTTACTTTAAATCTAACTGGTGATAATATTTCCATTCCTTCAAAATGTTTATTTAATATAGAATACAATCCACAAGAACTAGAGGTTACTGATTTATACGGGCTATCTAATAAATTGGATTCTAACTCTATAAATGCAGAAAGTGCTAATGTAAAATTAGAAGGTTTTGATTCAGGAAAAATTTGCTTTTCTCTGAATTCTGATGTTAACGACACAAAACTTTGGTCTGGATTGTTGAATACTGTCCAATTTAAATCAAAGGTAAATTATAAAACAAAAATAACATATTTCATACAATATAAAAGTTCTTCTTATTATTCCGCAGAAGATTTAAAGGGTAATATACAAAGTAATGGTAACAATCCAAATCCAGGAAAAGGAGAAGAATATTAATTATGAATAAAAAATATATAAAGAAATTAATTACGAGTTTAATTTTATTGTTTTTCATAATGACAGTTCTCCTTGAAGTTATGAAGACTAAAGTAAATGAAGCAAACATTAAAATAACTGCTGAAGATAAGCAAATAGCTGAGAAAATTTCTAATATGACAGGTATAAAGACGGATAAAATAGAAAAATTGAAGGCTGAAAGCAGCAACTGGAACGAAGTTTTAAATAAGCTTAAAGGTAATGAATATAAATTAGCGGATAATAAAAGTTCAAACCTTGATAAAGGATTAGATTCATCTGAATTGTTAGAAAATCTTACTAAACAGGGATATTCGGATAAAGAAATTTTGGAAGCAAAGATGCTGGTAGAAAGAGTAGAAGAACAATTAAATGATATTACTCAGCAAGACGGAAATAAAGACATTACAGAGGATTTCACTGATGAAAATGCTAAAACAGAAGAGGACACAAATCAATATATAGAGCTGCTTAAAAAATATAAAGCAGAAGCTGCAGTAGTTTTTTTACTTAAATTAAAAAGTGATTTTGGGACAGAAGAAAAAGTATTAGATGAATATTTATATTCACTGCAGCTAGATCTAGATTTAAATTTATATATAACGGACAAAAAACAATATGAGAAAGAAAAAGAAGATAAGAATTCAGAAGTAGATACCAATAAAATAATTACTTTAGAGAAAATAGAAGCAAAACAATTAGAAATCATTCAAAAGCAAAATAAAAAAAGTAGTACAGAAATTTTTAATAGTGAAAAAAATAGTAACTCCCAGATTAAAGATTCTAAGGATAACTCCAATCCTGAAAATGAAAAAAAAGTAGTATCTCCAGTAACAAATGATGTTATGAATGAAATTAATGATCTAAATAAAAATGTACTGAATCAGGATGGGAGATGAGGATATGAAGAATATAAAAAAAGTTAGAGTCATAGGGCTTACGGCCATAACATTACTAGTATGTCAGCTAGCATTAGTAAGCTACTTAAAGTCAAATGAGGTTCCAAAAGAAAAAACTAAAGCTAAAGCGTCAAGTCAAGATATAGTTAATTCTAATAAAAATAATAATTCAATTTCGGAGGATGATTCCGTTAAGATAAGCGATACTTCTGCTAAAAGCATAGATATAAGCAAAATTAGTATATCAGATTATGAAGACAAGCTTATAAAAAAGGCGGATGCTAAAAATTATAAGAGGAATATAGAAAATTATAAAAAGGTTTTGGTACAATTTTCCGTGGATGAAGGCTATAGAGATGAAATTGATAAGCTTATAGCTGAAGGAAACAATATGACTGATATTTTTACAGCTTATGATTTTTTAAATGACAATTATGGAATGTTAAAGGATCTAGAAATGCTGCTGCAGGAAAAAAGGAAGGGGGCAAATTGGACAAACATCTTTAGTAAATACAAGGCTGAAAGCAGAAACTTCAAGCCATCCGATTTTAGCGCAGAATACTTGAATAAACTTCTTGGAGAATATAAGTTAACAGCCGAGGACATAATGCTGGCAGATAGAGTTTCACAACTAAGCGGTAAAAAATTTGAGGATATAATTGAAAATAAAAGAAAAGGAAAGACTTGGAGTGAAATTAAGAAAGAAATAGGCATCATCAATCTTCAAGCTGATATGGAAAGGGTAAGTATAGCAAGTAATGATGTAAAAAAATATGTGGGAGAGAATTTTTCCCAGCAACAGGCGATGGATGCTTTAGTAATGGCTAAAAAATTAAATAAAGAAGCCAATGTTGTAGTAAATGAAATTAAAGCTGGTAAAACGCAAGAAGATATATATGCAGAATACTATGCGGAAAAATATAACTAATGGTAGGGGTGAGGTATTATGAAAAAAGTTATAAAAATATTTTTTGCTATAGTCATTTTGCTGTTGGCTATTCCTTATAAATCAATTAAAGCAGACTCATTAACCGATTATTTAAATAATGTAGTTGGACCTAATGAACAGTATAGTACTAAAGTTTCACCAGCATATTTGAAAAATAACAGCGAAGAAGAATATATAAATCCTCAAAATGGAGAGCTAACTTTGGTTCAAAATGATTACTCTCTTCCTGGAGTAAATGGATTAAACTTAAATATAGCAAGAATATATAAAAGTGGCATCTCTAATGTACATGATATGAAGGCTATGTATAATTCGGCAAATGGAACTTGGGTGGATTATATAGAATCTGATGTAAAAACAGCTTCTTTTTATGAAAATAGATATAATCTAGGAATAGGAGAAAGATTCTCTTTTCCAACCATAGAAGTAAAGCAAAATGAAGACAACACTGATGTTAAATTTTTGCACACGGAATCGGGAGATGTATACAGATTAATAGGAGCGGCAAACAATACCTATACTTTAGAAAATCATCCAGTAAAAGATGTGGAGGTAAAAGAAGATAATTCTTACAATAATGGGCAAAGCGATGGCAAATCAAAATATGTTATGACTGAAAAAGATGGTAAAAGCACATATTTTTCAGAGGATGGCAGAATACTTCAGATTCGTGATAGATACGGAAATAGCATTAAATTTGAGTATGGAACCTATAATTACACCATCGATGGATATACAAGAAGCAGGAGATTAATCAATAAAATTACAGATACAATAGGACGTATTGTTACTATTGATTATACGGAGGATCCTAGTTTAACACTTAGTAAAAACTCAGATGGAACCTATTCTGGTGATTTACAAGGAAAATTTCAAGTAATAATCCATCTGCCAGATGGTAAAAAAATAGTATATGACAAATCTTCAGTTTTATACTCAAGTGCCTCCTTTCATAGTATAAGAGAACGAATGCAGAGAGTGTATGGAATAGATAATAATATAAAATATCATTATTGGTACGAACAACCTGATTTAGGCTTTACATATATGGGCGGGGAGAATAGGCAGGTAAAAAATAGATATGAAAATCTAAATCAAATAAATTACTTAAGCAGTAATAAACTAAAAAGATACAGTTATGGAAGTTATGTGAAAAATCTAGGTTCAAATGGAACTATGGAGTACAGGAAAGTAATAGGAGTACAAGACTCAGAGAAAACAGGATACGACACAAGTAAGACTAATTTTCTTGACCAAATTTTAGTTAACATAAAAAAACAAGTTAGCTATACTTATTTGGGCGAACCTGACGGTCATGGAACTTCTGGGTACAATTCCACAGATAATAATTATCTGAAAAACACTTATTCCTATTCTACAACAAAAACAGATTTGAGTAAGGTGAGTACCACTTATAAATATAACGGACTTCAAGATCTTACAAGTGTTGAGAGTAGTGGGAATAATCATAGGGAAACAACAGAAACAACTTATGATAATAATAAGCTGCCTATCATTAAAAAGAAACAAATTTTTAATTTTATTGGTGAGTATGAAACGGATCTATCTATTACAGAATACGAGAATTATGTCTATGATAATTGTGGAAATCTTACAAGTTATGCAGGACCTATTGCCAATAGAGATTCCAATGGAAATCTTAAGGATAATGAAAATACAGTTATGTATACCTATGGACCTTTTGGAATTGTAAAATCTAAAGCTTGGAAGCAAGATAGTGCTATAGCATCAAGAATTGATTATGATATAGCAACCAATGGAAACATTAATACAGAAACCAAGCTTCATATGGAAAATGGTATCAACAATTCTATTGTTACAAATTTTCAATATGATAGCAAAGGAAATCTAATTAAAAAAATATTGGATAATAAATATGTAACCAACTATGAATATGGAGTAGATGGGGATGGAGTTGATCAAAAGGGAGCACTTTTGACTAAGGAATACTCTATTGTAGACGGTCAGGAAATATATAAGAAATATGCTTATGACTATAGTACTGGATTATTGAAGGCTTCTATAGATCCAAGTGGCAGAAAATCAATGGAATATGATGCTTTATATAGAGTGTCAAAGGTTACTTTTCCAGACAATAGTATAGAGGCTTATCAATATTTAGACAATGCTATTGGTGATAGAGAGGTAAGGTATATAGATCCTAATAATCATACTTTTTCTTACACTTATGATATATTTGGGAACATTTCAACCTATAGCATTGATTATATCACAAATAAAAAAATAATGTATGATGCTAACAGCAATAAAACTAAGGAAATAGATGCTAATGGAAATAGCACTAGATATGAGTATAATTCACTTAATCAGGTTACCCAAAAATCCTTTTGGGAAAATGATACTGCTCAGAAAAAGAGTATGAGTATTCAATATAATTATGCATACTCGCCAGATATTCCATTGCAGATAATTCAAACGGATGAAGAGGGGTATATAACAAAGCTCTATTATGATAAGCTAAATAGATTAATAAAAAAAGAAGTCACACCAGATAAGGTTAATTTTTATACTACTAACTATGCTTATGATTATAAAAATAATGAGTTAAGTGAAAAAGATGATATAGGCACTATAATAACCAAAGCTTATGATGATTTAGGAAGATTAGTTAGTAAAAAGGATGCTTGCAATAATGAGACCACATATAGGTATAATGCGGATAACAGCATAAGTAAAGAAACTAATGCTAATGGATTTTCAACAGATTATGAATATGATTCTTGCGGCAGGATGATAAGAAAATTTCAATTATCAACCGATAGCACTATTTCAGTAACTAGGTATATTTATGATGTGTCGGGAAATAAGATTAAGGAAATTACACCTAACAATTACGCTCTAGGATTAGATAATCAGGCTAATATTATGAGCATGCCAGGAACAAGCTATGTATATGACTGCATGAAAAGAGTCATAGCCACTGTTTCTCCGGAGGGCAATACCATAGAATATAAAAAATATGATGGCAATGGTAATGTAAAGAAGGAGGTAGATGGGCTTAGATATGATGGGAAAAGCATAGATTCATCTCCTGGAAGAACTTACGAATATGATGCTGCTGGAAAAGTGATAAAAGATACGGATGCTAATGGAATAAGCAGTTATAACGGTTATGATGCTGTTGGAAATTTAATCTATTCAATTAATAAAAACGGAGTAAAGACCACCTATGAGTATAATTATGATAGAACCTTAAAAAGAATAAATTACAATGATGGAGAAACTCATGTGGACTATACCTATAATAGATTAGGCCAAAAACTGACAGAAACTGATCAGAGAGGAAATACTACCACCTATTCCTATAATGGATTAGGGAAGCTTAAAGCAATATATGATCCTTATTATAGTTCGAGTACTCCTAACTTAAATTCCATAACTTATACTTATGATGGAAGAGGAAATTTAATAGACACTATAGACAAAAAAGGCAATATAACTTATCTAAGCTATTATGATAATAATCTGTTAAAGGAAAAGAGAATACCATTAGAATTGAATCTCAATAACAATATAATATACAGTATTGAAAGCTATGAATATGACCCAATTGGAAATATAACCTCAAAGACTTTAACAGGTACTAAGGATAGTTCAGATAAAAGAATAACTAATTATAGTTATTATAAAAATGGCCTTTTGCAGACAGTTTCAACTAATGCAGGGGAAAGCAGTAAAAACTATTATGATAAAAATGGGAATATCATTAAAACTGAAAGCCTAAGAGATAATCAATCATATAACATAACTAAAGCAGAGTATGATATAAGTAATCGACCTGTAAAAAACATCACTCTTGTAGATGAGGCAAGCATATATAATGCTTCTGCTATACCTAATATAAGCAATTTAAGAGATTCAGAATACAATGGAAAACTGCAATTAATAACAGGTTACAACTATGATATGCTTGGCAATATTACACAGGTTATAAACCCGATGGCGTATATGTATTTGGAAAGTGATGCTGACAATAGGAGTAAGTATATTATTTTTAAAAGTTATGATAATTTAAACAGACTTAATAAAGAATCTTGGCGTTATTATACAGGTTATACGCCCAATTATTCTAACTCTGGAATAGACCTAAGCGGAAATTACGGAAATATTATTAAACATATGGAGGATAAACTTACATTTAATTCACAGTATGAATTAGTGTACAATCAATATGGATATGATAACAATGGAAACATTGTTTATAAAGAAAAAGCTGATGGAACGTATACTGATTATTCCTATGATAAGCTGGACAGATTAAAAGCTGTAAAAGACAGGGATAAGAGTTATTATTCTGCAGCCTATGAATATGATGCTGCTGGCAATAAGACAAAGGTAACTAATGCTATGGGAAATGCTATAGCTTATACCTATGACAAGTTAAATAGATTGGAAACTACTACAGATCCATCTCAAACAGTTATAGAGAAAAATATATATGATGAAAATGGAAATATAATAAAGAAGATTGATGCTAAAGGATATTTATCAGGAAATGATGATAATTCAAGGTATGGTACATTATATAAGTATGATTTGGCAAATAGATTAACAAAAATTATAGATCCAGAGATAAGTGTATTAAATGATAACACAAAATTTACTGAAAGCTATGAATATAATCAGTTTGGAGAAAAAGCAAAAGAGATAGATGCTTTAGGAGAAGCAACTCAATATAGTTACAACAATTCTGGGAAATTGGTTAAGGTCACAGACGCATTAGGTGTGTCTACACAATACAGCTATGATAGCGCCGGTAATAAGATAAACATGACGGATGGAAGAAACTATAATACCTATTACAATTACGGTACAGGAAATTTAATGCTGTCAACCAGTGACCCTAATTCCAAAAATACAAACTATAAATACGATTTAGCTTTGAATATGGTAGATAAGCTAGACAGAAATTTAAATGAAACAATTTATACCTATGACAGCAGAAAACTTCTTTTATCACGTGAAGTACTGCAAACAAAGGACAAGGTGTCTTATCTTTATGACAGCTTAGAAAACAGAATTAAGATGACAGACTCCACTGGAGCAACTGATTATACTTATGATAATAATAATTGGCTTACTAAGATATCAAAGAATAATGTTTCGCAGCTTTGCTATACTTATGATGAGCTTGGCAACATTCTTACAATCATGGATAGTAAGGGGTATGTTACAACTAATGAATATGATAACTGCAGCCGGTTAAAAAATGTAAAATATAGTTTGGGAACAGTGACTAAGATTACTACTTATAACTATGATAAAAATGGCAACAGGGAAGCTATAATTTATGATGGTGGTGTAACAGAGAGCTATAGCTATGATAAAAATAATAAATTGAAGGCGGTTCAGAATAAGGATCCTAACGGAAAATTGATTTCCAGTTACAGTTATCAATATGATTTAGCTGGAAGGGAAATTTCAAAAGCAGATTCTTACGGAACTACAAATTATACTTATGATGGAGATGGAAGAGTTAAATCTGTACAAGCCCCGGGAAAGCTTACAGTATATAGCTATGATAATGCAGGAAATCGTGTATCTTTAGCAGAAACCTATACATCGCCTCAAACCAGCGATTACAAGGACAGTACCACTGGAAATCCAGTAAAATATTCTTTAAAGACAAGCAATTACATTTACTCAGGCACTAATTCATTATTAAGATTGCAGGAAGTTATGAGCAATGGAGAGGAAGTACTTCAAAAGCTAGTAAACTACAGTTATGATGATAATGGAAATGAGACCTCAAATAATACGAATTATATATATTCAACAACTAGTACTAAAGCAGCCTTAGGAATATCAATAATAGATGATACAAGTACAGAAATAGACAAGTCAATTGAACTTACAAATAAGGAGTATGACGGTTTTAATAGGCTGAAAAGAGTTGAAATTATTAAGTCAGGGACTAGAACCATTATTGAATATGCCTATAATGGTGATGACTTAAGGCTTAGCAAAACTATAAAAAAATCTACTAATGGATATGCACCAGAAATAACAAATTACCTATATGATAGACAGCATGTTATAATGGAAACAGACGAAAACAATAATCTGAAGGTAAGGTATATAAGAGGCGTAAACTATATAGCTAGAATTGATAATCAAAACAAGCTTTCTTATTATTTGTACAACGGACACGGAGATGTGGTACAGACAGTTTCCCCAGCAGGAAGTGTTGAAAATCAATACGACTACGATATTTTCGGAGAAACAACCTTATCAATAGAAAACTACAGCGATGCTATAAAGTATGGCGGAGAATACTATGACAGTGAGACAGGTTTATACTATTTAAGAGCAAGATATTATAATCCTTATACAGGAAGGTTTATAAGCGAGGATAGCTATCTAGGAGAAGACAGCAACCCTTTAAGCCTTAATTTATATACATTCTGCTCTAATGATCCCATAATATTTATAGATCCTAGCGGACATGTACAGGTAGAACTAAATGAAGATGGAACAGAACAAAGGATATTTGTAAAAACCAGCCCAGGCTATGAT
>NZ_JACTOJ010000022.1:0-75866 GCF_032335695.1 Clostridium sp. 19966 | reverse complement strand
ATATGTAAAAATAAATATTTTAATAAAAATAATACTTTTTATTACATAAAATAAATAAAAATGAAATAAAGGTATTTTATTAATGTGAATCTAGCTACAAAACAATAAAAATTTGGCATAATAAGTCATAAATAGAATACAATATGCAGAAAAGAATGCTATTTTATTTGATGAAAGTACTAAAAAATATTTTAACTTCGATATGAATGAAGGAAAGATAGTAGGAGAAAATAGCGATTTTAATGAATTAAATAATGCTATCTATACTAAATATGGTACAAACAATAACGCGAATTTATGGATGGAAGAATTATCAAATGGATGGTGTGACTATGAATATAGTTATAATAAGGGTATTTTTGGATTTATTTCGCCAAGTAAAAAGATAATAGAGTTTTCAGGTAGCTATGGTTCATTTGCAACAGATACAAATAAGTTGTATACATATAACAATTATTATGGCGAAGATGAATTTGGTGGTGTACCAAAAGAAAGCTACTATATATACGGATTAGACTCAAATGGAAATTGCTATAAATATAGTGCCGATTTCATATCCTTGGATACAGAGATAAAATCAATAAATATTTCTGGTGATAAAGGAAATATGATTATTTGTACGGATAGGAAATATAAAAGTATAGATTTTTCATTAAAAGATAATAAAATACTTGAAGATAAAATCACTGATATAAGCAATACTGGATATCGTGTAGAAATAGATAACAAAAACAATTTGTGGAAAATAGACAATGGCATGGTAGAAAAATATGAAAATGGAAACTGGAGTGCTAAATATCAAGTAAATAGCTATATGGATGGATTAACTGTTTATGATGATTACAATATGATTGCTTTTGGATATGATTCAAAAACTAATAAAGACTATTTTTCTATAATTAATGCAGTGGCACCACAGCCAATAACTCCAACACAATCAAATGATAAAACCCCTAATATAGTGGTAAACTCCGTTGCTAACGGCACTTTGCCTATAACGGTTAATTCAGTAAATAAAGATTCGGAAAATGTTGTAGATGCAACAAGCTCCACTGGGTTTAATGATGTAGAAGTAACTATAGCAGATGGAAAAGATATAAAAGGCGGTACAGGCTCTGTTACTGTAAAGGCAGGAGCTAATATTGTAATAAAGCTTCCTTTCTCAGCTATAGACTCCAGTTTGTTAAGCGATACTTCTAAAGTAGTGTTGAAGGCATCCGTGTTGACAGGCAGCTATATATTAAATGGAATAAATGGAGTAAAAAGAGTATTCGAATTTGATCTAAATGTGATAGATGGGGATAAAACTACAGCTATTCATAATTTTGCAAATGGAACCGCAGAAATAACATTGACCCTAAGTGATGATGATTTAAAAGGATTAAATGAGAGCAATCTTGCAGTGTTTTATTATAATGAAACTACAAAACAGTTCGAACAGATGGAGACAACAGTAAGTGGAAATACTGTAACTTTTAAAACACCACATTTTAGCCAATATGTTATAGCGGAAAAATCATCTGATAATTCTAAGCTTCCTCAAACAGGGGCAATTATAGACAGTAATGTTCTTGAAATAGCAGGTTTGATATTCGTATTAGCTGGATGTGCTGTACTGATCTTCGGTAAAAAGAAAACTATAAGATAATAAAGTGCTTTAAATTGATACTGATTTATAAATAAAACTAATAAAAAAGGATTTTTCACCAAAAGTGAAAAATCCTTTTTTAAGCAGCTTTTTTAGTTTTTCCGAACTTTGCCTTTAAAGCGCCTATGAAAGCTGGAAGTAAAGATATTATCAGTATTGCATAAATAACTTCAGTAAAATGCGCTTTTACAAAGGCATTGTTACCTATAAAATATCCACCGAAGGCGAAAAGAGAAACCCATAATGTTCCACCGATTAAATTAAATAAGAAAAATTTTGAGTATTTCATTTCTCCAAGACCAGCTACAAATGGAGCAAATGTACGAATGATTGGCATAAATCTAGTTATTATTATAGTAAGTCCACCATATCTATCATAAAAAGCATGAGTTTTATCTAAATACTCTTTTTTAATAAATTTGGGGTTTTCTTTTCCCGTAATTTTAGGACCAATTTTTCTTCCAATACTATAATTAACTATGTTTCCTAATATAGCTGCAGCCCATAAAGAGAAAAACAGAATAGCAATATGTAAGTCACCTATGCCTGCAAAAGTACCAGCAGCAAAAATCATAGAATCTCCAGGTAAGAATGGAGTTACTACAAGTCCGGTTTCACAAAATACTATAAGAAAAAGCATTACATATACCAATACACCGTATTGGCCGATTAAAAGGCTCAGATGCTTATCGATGTGCATAACAAAGTCAAACAAGTAACTAATAACGTTCATAAATTTTAAATCCCCTTGCTTATTTAATTCTGTAGTATATTAAACATTTATATAATAACATTTATCCAAGTAAATTGCCATATAATCTGCAAGGTTTAATATTAATTTAATTAATTAGTAAGAAATAGTTTAAAACTTACGTATTATGGAAATAATTGTAGGTGAGGTGGTTATATGATATATAAAAATACTAAAAAAATTCATGCTTTAAGTGTACTTTTAGGATACTTTATATTATTTTTAATGAGAGGCTATATTAGTAATATTTTAATGCAAATACTTCTAGATAATAAAAATTTAGTAATAACAAGCAATTTTCTGTTGGATATATGTCTATATATAATTTTATTTGTGATAGTAGTAAAGCTTGTTCATGAATTTGTCCACGGAACAGTTATCAAAATTTTTGGTGGCACTGTAAAATATAAGTTTAAGGGTTTTTTTGTTTCAGCGGAAGAAATATCTGAAAAAGAGATGAATAGAACAGAATTCCTTATTGTATTAACAGCACCTCTTCTTGTTATTTCTTTATTAACAGCAGCTTTTTCCATATGGCAGATAAAACTTATTTTTCTTATTAATATTTTTATGAGTATAGAGGACATAATTAAAACCTTATACCTTTTAAAGGCAAAAAGCGAAAGCAAAATAATTATGAAAGATTATGGATTTGATATAGTGAATTTGACTTAGGCTTCTGATAAAATTATAATTATCTACATCGATAGATTATAATTATATATAAAAACATAAATGTAAAAACTCTTAAAGAAAAGGAAATTTTATGAAAAGTTTATTTGATATGACTCCCTATGAGCTTGGAGAAAGTGGACAAGAAGCGGCTATAAAATATCTAATAATGTATATAAGCAAAGGAAAAACTAATGAAAAAAGGCTTGCTGCATCAGCAATAAGCAAATTAAGCAAAAACTATTTGGAAAGCTGCAGTAAAGCTATACCCTTTCTTATTGATAACTTAGGAGATAGTCATGCGCAGGTCAGACAATACACTTTAAAGGCTCTAAAAAATTTTGATATACCTAAAAAATATATTAATATTATAAGAGCAATTTCAGATAAGGATAGTGCTGAATATAATAGGAGAGCAGCAGAGGAACTTTTAGACTTAATTGCTCCTAATGATAGCAAAACTTTTGGAAAAGCTCATGAGGATTTAGAAAAAAATGATTCTCAAACTTCATTAAACCAAAATAATTTTCTAGAAAAATTGAATATAAACTGTGGAATAAGGCTTACGGAAAATCAGAAAAAGGCTGTATTGCATAAGGATGGAGCAGCTCTTGTTTTAGCAGTGCCTGGTGCAGGCAAAACTACTGTATTGCTGTCACGAACAGCAAATTTAATAATAAATCATGGAATAAATCCTGCATCTATTTTATCTATAACCTTTAGCAAAGCTTCAGCTTTAGATATGAGAAATAGGTATTTTAGCTTTTTTAGCAGCATGACGGATATTGGAGCTAATTTTTCAACAATACATTCATTTTGCTATGAGTTACTTAGAAAATATTCATCGACTCAAGGAAAAAACTATAAAATTATTGA
Organism: Clostridium sp. 19966; assembly: GCF_032335695.1. NCBI lineage: Bacteria > Bacillati > Bacillota > Clostridia > Eubacteriales > Clostridiaceae > Clostridium > Clostridium sp. 19966. Next base: position 71,919 of record NZ_JACTOJ010000022.1, on the reverse strand, counting down.
AAATAGTGATACTCCCATGGACAAAAGAACTATTTTGAGGAAAATCTATAAAGAGTTGAATGAGGAAGTTATAGATGATGATGCATTAGATGATTTGAGCAATTCCATATGTTTTGCGAAAAATATGATGCTGGATAGCAAAGAACTAACCAATTATTCTAATGAAATTTGCATAAAAAATTTTTATGATATATTTAATCAATATGAAAATATAAAAAAAGAAAACAACTACATTGATTTTGATGACATGCTTTCTTTAACTTATGAAATTCTATCTAGTAATGAAGAAGTAAGAGAAAGATACAGAGATATATATAAATATGTTCAGGTAGATGAGGGGCAAGATACCTCAAAGCTGCAGCATAAAATAATAGAAATTTTGGTAAAGCCCAGTAATAATATTTTTATAGTAGCAGACGATGATCAAAGTATATACAGCTTTAGAGGAGCTTATCCTAAATTTTTGTTAGAATTTAAAAGTATGTATGGGGATGCTAAGACCTATTATATAGAAGAAAATTTTAGATCCACTCCTCAGATAGTCAATCTGGCCAATGGATTTATAAAATTTAATAGCGAGAGATTCGAAAAAAATTTATATACTAAAAATCCATCTGGAAATAATGAAAAAGTTGTGATAGTAAAAGATGAGGAAGAAGAAGCGGAATACATATTGAGAAACTTGAATGAAAATGCAAGCAATGCTATACTATTTAGAAATAATATGTCCTGCATAAGGGTAGGAGATATATTAAGCAGAAAAGGTGTTAGTTTCTATTTAAGAGATTATAATAAATTTTTCTTTAAAAATTTTGTAGTTCAAGATATAAAAGCATTAATGATGCTCACCATAGATAATAGAGATTTTGAAGGTTTTAACAGAGTATATTATAGAATAAAAAGTTATATATCTAAAGAAATAGCTCATAAAATAGTGTTAAAGGCTGATTCTGGTAAGAATTTATTTGAAATATGTGAGGAAATAAGCGAATCAGAAAAGAATGCTAAAGGAATTTTAACCAGATTTATAAATAATATGCATACTCTTAAATATAAAGGCCCCTGGGATTTCATAGAATATATGGATAAGGATTTTGGATACAATAAATACTTAAAAGAAAATTCTCAAAAGTTTGGATATAGTTATGATAGTTTGCGAGGAATAGTTACAAATCTTAAAGGACTAGCTTTGAGGTGCAGCAGTCTTGTAAATTTTTTAAATAGGATTGATGAACTGGAAAAAATATTGGAGGACTCTTGTAAGAAAAAAAAGTCGGACAGCCTTATTTTATCCACCATACACTCTTCAAAGGGATTAGAATTTGACAATGTATTTATAATAGATGTTATTGAAAATGTGATACCGTCAAGAGGAAGCTTAGACAGCTTTGAAAATGGTGATTTTTCTCCTATTGAAGAGGAAAGAAGGTTAATGTACGTAGCGCTGACAAGAGCAAAGAAAAATCTCCATATTATTTCCTTGGAAAACAAGAATGGTGAGCCAGTAAAACAGTCAAGATTTATAAAAGAAATATATAATATAAGTTTAAGAAAGGATGGGTAAATATGCCATATATTAATTGTGTTACTCCACTGAAACTTGAGGAAGATAAGAAAGAAAAGTTAAAAACAGCTTTTGGAAGGCTTATAGAAAACTTGCCTGGAAAGACCGAGGAATGGCTTTTTGTAGGCTTTAATGATGGTCAGAGTCTATACTTCAAAGGAGAAAAACAAGAGAAGGCTGCTATAGTAGAAATTAAAATATTTGGCAGCGCTGATAAAAAGCATAAAGATAAGCTTACAGCTGAAATATGTGATCTGTTAAGTGAAGAGCTTGAAGTTCAAGGCTCAAAAATATATGTAGTGTTTTATGAAGTCTCTGATGGTAATTGGGGATGGAATGGTGGATTATTCTAACTTTCAGACTAAGGGCTCCTAAATGTTTTGATTTAGGAGCCTAAAATGTTTTCTACATAGAGATAGCTTCTTTTAGAGCTTGTATTACAAAATCTATCTTAGGCTTATCTATCCAGTAATGAATTACGAATCTCATTTCGCCATTTTCAGGTCCATTTACTTTTATACCTTTGTCTAATAAATGTTTTACAAGAAAATCGGCATTTACATGTGAGGGGAGTTTAAAAAATACCATGTTTATATGCAGGTTTTCCTCATTTACTTCTATGCCATCTATTTTTCTTAATTCTTCAGACATATAGATAGCGTTTAAGTGATCCTCATTAACTCTTTTTGTCATATCCTTAAGAGCTATTAGACCAGCAGCAGCAAGTATTCCAGATTGTCTTAATCCACCGCCCATAAGTTTCCTTAGCTTTGTTGCTTTTTCTATAAATTCCTTTGAACCTGCTACTATTGAGCCTACAGGTGCACATAGTCCTTTGGATAAGCAGAACATGACGGAATCACAATACTTAGTTATTTCTTTTACGTCAACATTTAAGTAGCTGGCAGCATTAAAAAGTCTTGCACCATCAAGATGTACAGGAAGGGATGCCTCCTTTGCAACCTTGTAAACTGCATCCATTTTGTCTAGAGGTATAACTCTTCCGTTGGAATGAGCATTTTCTAAGCAAATAAGTCCAGTGCTGGGATAATGTATGTCTTCGGAACCTTTTCTTATTCTTTTTCTTATTTCCTCAGCATCAAGAACCCCCTTGTTGCTTTGAATAGTTCTAAGCTGTACACCTGCTATAACAGAGGAAGCACCCACTTCATGTGCTACTATATGACAGTCTTCTCCTAATATTACTTCATCACCTCTTTTGCAATGAGTAAAGAGTGAAAGTTGATTTCCAAAGGTTCCGCTAGGTACAAATAAGGCAGCTTCTTTGCCTACCAAGTTTGCAGCATAGCTTTCCAGTTCTTTCATTGTAGGATCATCTCCGTAAACATCATCGCCAACTACTGCATTCATCATGGCTTCTCTCATGGCTTTAGTAGGAGCTGTTACAGTATCGCTTCTCAAATCAATATAATCCATATTAAATCCTCCATTAAGAATAATTTATATATCATAGAAATATTACTATAATATTTTATCATATTAACTTATAAATAAAAACTTATAGCTGTGGTGCATTAAGGCATAAAAGTATATAATTATAATAGATGTTAATATGAGGAGGAATAAAATTGAAGGATACAAGGCTTAATAAGTTAGCAAAGGTATTGGTAAATTATTCAACAAAGGTAAAGCCCGGGGATTTTGTTTTCATTTCTGGAGATATTGCTATAGAACCATGGGTTGTGGAGGTTGCTAAAGAAGCTGTGAGAGCGGGTGCCCATGTGGAGACTTCAATGTCATCACAGAATGTAACGGAAGCTATACTAAAAAATGCTACGGATGAGCAGCTTATGCAAGAGGGAACTATAAATAAAGTAGTTATGGAAAAGGCTGATGTATGGCTTTCTGCATGGGGAGGAACAAATACAAAGAGTTTTTCTAATATTTCCGGAGAAAAATTTAAACTTAGAGCACAAGGGAATAAAAAATCTCAAGAGATATATTTAAAAAGAATAGGAGATGGATCTTTAAGATGGTGCGGAACTATGTTCCCTACGGTTTCAGACGCTCAAGAAGCAGCTATGAGCCTTGAAGAATATGAAGACTTTGTTTATGGAGCTGGACTTGTAGAATCTGATGATCCAGCAGAAGAGTGGAGAAAAATAAGTGAGAAGCAGGAAAGATGGGTAAAATATTTGGATACTAAAAAAGAGATCCATTTTATAGCGGAAGGTACAGATATAACTGCTAAGGTCCAAGGAAGGAAATGGATAAATTGCGATGGAAAATTAAATTTTCCAGATGGTGAGATATTCACTTCTCCTATTGAAGATTCGCTAAATGGATATATAACTTTTACATATCCTTCAATATACATGGGACAAGAGGTTGAAGGAATAAAGTTAGAAGTAAAGGGAGGAAAGGTGGTAAAGTGGGAAGCGGAAAAAGGTTATGAACTTCTAGATGCCTTAATAAAAACTGATGAAGGAGCTTCTTACTTTGGAGAAGTGGCCATAGGAACCAATTATGGAATAAAGAGATTTACTAAAAACATATTATTTGATGAGAAGATAGGCGGAAGCATACATATGGCAATTGGTAACTCCCTAGATCAAGCTGGTGGAAAAAATAAATCCGCAATACATTGGGATATGATTTGTGACATGAAAACTAATGGAAAAATATATGCAGATGAGGAACTTTTCTATGAAAATGGCTATTTTAAGGATGAAATATTAGAAAAATACGGACTATAGAAAAAGCGGCTGTTGCATAATGTATAAAAGTACTAAGTAATACGAAAACCATGCATAAATAGAGATGCAATTCGTATATTATGCATGGTTTTATTTGTGTTGGGCTGATTAATATTAGCTTTGCAATAACCCAATTTTTATAACAGGATAATTATCTTCTAGATCTCGCTGCAGTTTTTCTTATAAATACTATCAGAGCAACTACAATGGCTAATACTGCCACAGTACCAACTCCAACAGCTGTATAGAGACCTCTGTTCTGAGCATATATATCTTTTGAAGTTATAGTTGTATATAATGAATATTCATTTAAACTTTCTCTGCCTTTTAGTTGGTATTTTCCAACTTCTGTATTAGCTGATAAATTCCAAGGATCTATACTATCAGTTTTTATGTTAGCAGTTAATTCTTTCTTATTTACATCATTAGCATAGTAGCTTGCATCATCATGGATTATCATTGGCATATCTATAGTTTTAGTTGGGCCAATGAACTTAAGAGGTTTATATTGAAGCTTTTCAACTTTTACTTGGGTATTTTTAGTTGTGTACACAGTTCTTTTAGCAGAATAACTCCAATCGATTATTTTTTGCATATCATTGAATACTTGAGTATCATCCTTATCCCATACTGATCCCATTACTACTCCAACCATTAATCGATTGTTTCTATTATATATGGAAACTAGACATCTTCCGGCCTTTGTAGTATTACCTGTTTTGCCACCTACATTACCATCTACACCAAGAAGTTTATTTCTATTGTCCACTGCAGCGGTGAGTCCGTTAGAAAGAGTTATTTTACTATTTTTAGTTCCCATGACTTCTTTAACCCAAGGCTGATTGTAGGCAGCTCTTGCTAATATAGTAAGATCATAAGCTGTGGTCAGGTGATCAGTAGTGGAATCATCTAAGCCATTAGCTGTTACAAAATGCGTGTTTTTCATACTTAGCTTAGCAGCTTCGTCATTCATCATCTTTATGAAGTTATCAGAAGAGCCTCCTACAGCGTCAGCAATCATATAGGCGCTATCGTTAGCAGAAAACATTAATAATGCCTTCATAGTATCATCTGCTGATAAAGTATCACCAATTTTTATATTTCTAAAGACATCCGTACTTAAAGCAAAAGCTGGCTGCTTTTTAGCATCTTCAGTGTAAGGTATTTTATCTGTCTTTTTTTTGTTTTGTGCAAATAAGAGAGCAGTCATTAGCTTTGTTACACTGGCAGGATATCTTTTTTCATCAATATTATTTGCGTAAATTATTTCTCCAGTCTGTACATCAAGGGTTATAGCTGCTTTTCCAACTATTTTAGGAGGCTGTTCATCAGCACTAGCCTTAAATCCAGGGAGCAGGGTAGTAGTTACAGTCAAAGCGAGTGTAAAAATTAGAGAAAATTTTAGTCGTTTCATGTTTTAGTTTCCTTCCTTTTATGTTTTTACATAATTTAATTAGTAAATTGCTATTATAACAGAAAATTGAAGGTAAAAAGGTTTTATAAAGTTACAATAGCGGATTTTCCTTAGCGCTTATATATGTTAATATTAGGTTTGTATCATGCATTTTTATGAGTGGTTACAATTTTTAATACGAATAATATTAAATTTTAGTAACAATAAATAGTATATCATTATTAAATCCAATGGACAACGGTATTATATACAGAATATATTAAATGTTGGAGGAATTATATGGATAATATAGAGAAGATATTTAAAGAAAGAAAAGAAAAATCTATTTTTAATTTAAGAAGAAGTGCTGTGGTAATACCTATAATTGAAGAAGAGGGGAAGCAGGCAATACTTTTTGAGGTAAGATCTGCAAAATTAAAAAGCCAGCCCCTAGATATTTGTCTACCAGGGGGGAAGGTAGAACCCAGTGAAAATTACAAAGAAACTGCGGGAAGAGAACTTATGGAAGAATTACTTATAAAAGACAGTGATTTTGAAATAATTGCTCCAATGGATTATTTGGTTACCCCCTATAGAGGGGTTATGCATCCTTTTGTAGCAAAAATAAAACAGTACTCCTTTACTTATAATGAAGATGAAGTTGAGAGTGTGTTTAAAGTTCCCTTGGAATTTTTTAAAAATAATGATCCTTTAAGGTATGATTTGAGTATTTCCCCAGTACTTAAGGAAGATTTTCCTTATCATTTGATAAATGGCGGTAAAAATTACCCCTTTGCTACGGTGACAATGCCTCAATACTTTTATGAATATGAAGGACATGTAATATGGGGATCTACGGCATTAATTGTTAAAGCTTTTATAGATATAATTAAAGAAGTTGGATTTAACCAATAACTCTATACATTAACTATTAGGAAACACAGTCAAGGGATAAAATATTTCACATTTTTATCCCTTTTTTTATTGTTTATGTATTAAAAATGTAAAATTGGAAAGTATAATTTTTAGAAGGGAGTGGTATACATGACACATAGAGAAAGTAAAAAAGAAGCTAAAAAAGCTTCAACTAAAAGCAAGAAGCCTGAAATAGTAGAGTCTGAAGAAATAGAAAAAGCTAAGGGAAAAAACATTGTTGGAAAAGGAAGATAATATCTAAAAGCAAAAAGCTATCCTATATTTGGATGGCTTTTTGCTTAACTGCCAGCTTTTAAAACATAGAGGCAGAAGATGGCTTTCAAAACAGAAAATTTGAAAAATTCAAAAAAGGGTGATATTATAATTAAAGAGTACAAGATTTTTTAATTTAGAAGTTGATATTGATAAATTTGTAAATATAGAGATATGTCCAAATTTGAAGGTTGCATTTTGGAGGAAAGAGTATTAAAATTTAGGTGATGATATGAATAAATAAAAATTTAAAATATAATTTGTTATTTTGTTAAAAATTTTATGATTCATATTTTGTATAATTAGCTAAATTTACATACTATAGTTGTATTTAAGCGACGTAATTTTAAGGAGGAAAATATCTTATGAGCAAGTACAAAGTTGGAGATGAACTTATAATAGTAAAAAGTCCTGATGAGGAAAAGAAGGTTTTAAATAAAAACACTCATTTAAACGTTACTGAAGATAATATAGCACATTTATCATGGGCATTGAAAATATTAAAAGTAGAGTATGATAAGCCTAATGTAACTTTAACTTACAAAAATCCTTTTGGCGAAGAGAACAAGGTATTTGCTGTATGTAAGGATATAACTAATTTCGATCATGAAAAAGTTCTTGAAAAGGCTTTATTAAAGGCTTTCCAGAACGAACTTAATGATATTAGCGTAAGTAAAAACAATGGCGTTAACAGATAGACTTTAATTAACTGGATAAAATATTTATCACTAAAATATAAATTGGGAGGAGATTCATTGTTACGGTGTGAAATTTGTGGCAGGAGTGCTGACAAGCACCATATAATCCATAGGTGTGAGGGTGGAATAAATCACCAGATAAATATAAAATATCTTTGTGAAGAACATCACAGAGGAAGCAAGGGACCACATAAATCTATAGAGATTGATTTGAAATATAAATTAGAATTGCAATATAAGCTTATGAAAATTTTCAATAAAGATTTTTATAATATGGATAAAATATGTGAGAAACTTGATATTAAACTTGCTGTGGTTAAAAGACTAATGAAGGACTTTAAACTATATAAGCAAGGATACAAGAGCCAGGATATAATATTTGCATTTATGGGTAAAAAACTGTACAGTGAAGACATGCTGGAATATTATTGTGATTTCGTGCCAGTATATAATTTTGTTTAAATATTTTATAATGATGTTAAAGGAAGTATCTGCACTTAATTTTTGTGCAGATATTTTTATGATATAATACTTAGAAAGCCTCAAGTAAAATGAATATTAATAGTAACGGGGTGAAGCTATGAGATTTGATTATATAGTAATAAATTCTGAAGTGCTACCAGAAGTATATACCAAAGTATTAGAGGCAAAAGAACTCATAAGAACTAATAGAGTTAAAGATGTAACGGAAGCTGTTAAAGCTGTTGGCATCAGCAGAAGTACTTTCTATAAGTATAGGGATCACGTATTTGCTTTAAAAGAAGGTATGAAAGGTCAAAAAGCAACAATTTCAATCGTAATAATAGATAAAGCAGGAACTTTATCTGATATTTTAGATAACATTGCAAAGCATGGTGGAAATATATATACTATAAATCAGGATATTCCTATTAATGGTGCTGCCTATATTAATATAACATTAGATATTGCTAAATTAGATATTGAAATTAAGGAACTGATTGATATATTGAGCACATTGAACAATATAATAAGAGTTGATCTTGTTGCTATAGAATAATGTATAAGTATACATGTATTTAGAGGAGAAAAAAAATGAAACTGATATTTTTTGACACTGAAACTACAGGATTAAAACCAGGCAGCATATGCCAGTTGAGTTATATTACGGTGGATACATCAATGAAACCCAATTCTACCACAGGTAAAAATATATTTTTTGCAGTTGACTATGTAGAACCTTCAGCGGAAGAAATACATGGTTTTAGTGCAGAAGATTTGTATGAGCTAAGTGAAGGAATGTATTTTGAAGATCATTTTGAAAATATATACAAAGACTTTAGCGAAGCTGATTTTGTTATAGGTCACAATGTGAATTTTGATATAAACTTTTTAACTCATGAAATTGAAGGCTGCGGAGAAGAGTTTAAGCCTAATAATGTGTTTTGTACCATGAATTATTATAAAGATATATGCAAAATGGTCAATGGCAGAGGAGAAAGAAAAAACCCTAAGTTAGAGGAATTAGTTAGATTTTTAGGAATAAACAATGATAATATAAGAGAAATAAGCAATAAATTATTTGAAGGCTCAGGAAATTACCATGATGCTAGATTCGATACTACCGCTACATATTTAGCAGTAACAGAAGGCATAAAAAAAGGGTATATCCCAAGAAACTATTTTTCAAGTAAGGTTTAATTAATACTGATTAATTTTCGATTTATAATAACTATGCTATAAACTTCAATATATTGTTGAGGTTCTGGCATAGTTTATTTTTGTAAAACAAAATCTTGCAAATAGGTTGAAATATTTCTCTAAGGATTGTATAATTATGCATATAATATTTATAAATATGTAATTACAATATAGCTTACTGGGGGAATTGTTATGGATAATAGTGAAATTATAATTCGTAAAGCTGTATCTTCGGATGTATATATGATAAAAAAGATAACGGCAGAAGCATTTGCCTCTTATGGTAAATGTGTTGGTATAAGTGAGACTATCCCTGCGCTTAATGAAACTGTGGAAGATGTGGAGCGGGATATAAAAACAAAAATTGTTTTAGTTGCAGAATATAATGATATATTGGTAGGCGGAGTCAGAGTTGAGATAAAGCATGATAATACTGCCTATTTAAGCCGATTCAGCGTGTCTGTAGAGCATCAGAATCATGGCATTGGAAAGTTGCTGCTTAATGAGGTAGATAAGGTTATGAAGGACAGAGGTGTGAAAATGCTTTATCTTCATACTGCATCAAAAATATTATCTTTGATACAGTTTTATTACAGCAGAGGGTTCTATATTGACTCTACCACCAAGGATAGGGGATATATAAGAGCACTGCTATGTAAATCCTATGAAGAGGCAAGTTATGGAAAAAGCAATTTGTATGGTACTTATGTGGTATAAAAATCAACACTGATTTAGAATAGAACCAATAATAAAAATACCGAAGCTCAGATGAAAATCAAATAGAGCTTCGGCGTAAATTGTTATTCTAATACAGCACCTTTGCTGGCATTAGTCACAAGCCTGCTGTATCTATGAAGATAGGTGCCTTTTTTAGCCTTAGAGGCTGGAGCTGTCCATTTTGATAACCTATCCTTTAATTCTTCCTCGGAAATTAATACATTGATGCTTCTGGTATCTAAGTTTATCTCGATTAAGTCTCCATTTTTGATTGCTGCAATGGGACCACCCTCGGAAGCTTCTGGACAGACATGTCCTATACAAGGACCTTTTGTACCGCCAGAAAATCTTCCGTCAGTAATAAGAGCTACACTTTTTTCTAATCCCATACCCATTATAGCGGAAGTTGGACTTAGCATTTCTCTCATTCCAGGACAGCCCTTAGGCCCCTCATATCTAATTACAACCACATCACCAGCTTTTATTTCTTTTTTCATAATAGCTTCATATGCTTCTTCCTCAGATTCATAAACCTTAGCTGGGCCTTTGTGGTGGCGCATTTCTTGTGAAACGGCTGACTGCTTAATAACTGAACCTTCCGGTGCTAAATTTCCTTTAAGAACCGCTATACCGCCTTCTTTTAAATATGGCTGATCTAATGGCTTTATAACATTTTTGTTAAGCACAGCAGCATTTTTTACATTTTCTTTTAATGTATATCCTGTAACTGTTGGTAAATGGCCATTTATTAGACCTGCTTTTATTAATTGATTTATAACTGCGGAAATACCTCCAGCCTCTTCTAAATCGTACATACTATGCACACCTGCAGGAGCAAGCTTTGTTATATTAGGAACCATTTTGCTTATTTCGTCAAAGTCCTCAAGTCTTAATGGAACTTCTGCTTCATTGGCGATAGCTAAAAGGTGAAGAGTAGTGTTGCTGGAGCCTCCTATTGCCATATCTAAGGCTATAGCATTTTTAAAAGCTTCTAAAGTTAAAATATCTCTAGGCTTTACATCTTTTTTTACTAAATCAACGATTCTCATTCCGGTCTTTTTCGCAAGCTGTCTTCTTGCACCAAAGGGAGCGGGTATGGTTCCGTTTCCAGGCAAAGTGATTCCTAGTGCTTCTGAAAGAGAATTCATTGTATTGGCAGTGAATAATCCTGCGCAGCTTCCACAGGATGGACAAGCTTTTTTCTCTATAAGCTGTAATCTAGATTCATCTATTTTTCCTTCAACAAAACTGCCTATGCCTTCAAAAACGCTTATTAAGTCTAGATTTTCACCGCTAGGACTATCCTTTCCTGGAAGCATAGGACCGCCGCCTACATATATTGCAGGAATATTTAATCTGGCAGCAGCCATAAGCATTCCTGGAACAATTTTGTCACAATTTCCTATAAGCACCATTCCGTCAAATTTATGTGCCATAGTCATGGCTTCAATGGAATCAGCTATTAATTCTCTGCTGGCTAGCGGATATTTCATTCCGCTGTGATTCATTGAAATGCCATCGCATATACCGATTGAAGGATATTCGATAGGGGTACCTCCAGCGGCACTTACACCTAATTTTACAGCTTGGGCAATATCGTTTAAATGAAAGTGTCCTGGAATTATTTCATTTTGAGCATTAACTACAGCGATTAGTGGTTTTTCTAGATCTTCAGGTAGATACCCCATAGCATAAAATAATGATCTGTGAGGGGCTCTGGCAAAACCTTGGGTTACTTCTGAACTTCTCATTATATCACCTCATTAAAATATAATTATTAAAATTTGTTATATACAGTCAATATTAAAACATAATATACTATGAATAAATATAACTGTCAACATGCAAATATGCAGTAAAAAAGAAAGGCATATTAAATATTTAAAGAATAGAAAAAATATAAACAATAAATTAATTATTATAATAAATGATTAAATGAATAAATAGACTTTCATATTTCTGATTAATTTTTTTATAAAAGTATTGACAAAGATTAAGATGGGTGGTAAAGTATATTCAATACAAATTTTCTAATATCAAATACTTTGATGAGGAAGAGTAGAAGTTTTGAATTCTTAAAAGAGAGTGGGGTAAGGTGAAAGCCCATAGATGGATTAACTTTGAAAATCACCTCTGAGTTGCGGGCTGAAATTATTAAAGAGTAAGCTTTGCCGGCTAAGCCGTTATTTATTGAGTTCAAATTGGGTGGCACCGCGGACAGTTTTCGCCCCAGCGTTGGGAGAAGGCTGTTTTTTTGTTCTCTAAATTTAATTCTGTTAAAACCAGTGCTGTAATATAATGAAAAACGGATGAAATACATATTCAATATACAGAATATTGAGAATAATTCGTAAATACAGGGGCTTAATACAGCACTGCATAAATATGTTTTATAAATATACTATAAAATGTATAAAAACAAATAAAGAGGGGGATTTATTGTGGCAAAATTATATTATGATGCAGATGCGAACTTAGAATTATTGAAAGGTAAAAAGGTTGCAGTTATTGGATATGGAAGTCAGGGGCACGCACACTCTTTAAATTTAAAAGATAGTGGCGTTGATGTAACTGTTGGCTTGTATGAAGGCAGCAAATCATGGAAAAGAGCCGAAGCAGCAGGGCTAAAAGTTAAGCTCGTAGCAGATGCTGTTAAGGAAAGTGATATTGTTATGGTACTTATACCAGATGAAAAGCAGGCTGAACTTTATAAAGAAGCTATAGAACCTAATCTGACAGAAGGAAAGGCCTTAGTATTTGCCCATGGATTTAACATACATTTTGGACAAATCAAACCTCCAGCTTTTGTAGATGTATTTATGGTAGCACCAAAGGGACCAGGACATATAGTTAGAAGACAGTATGCTGAAGGCAATGGTGTTCCAGATTTAATAGCTGTGTATCAGGATTATTCTGGAAAAGCTAAAGACTACGCTTTAGCCTATGCAAAGGGTATAGGTGGAACGAGAGCTGGTGTTCTTGAGACTACATTCAAAGAAGAAACTGAAACAGATTTATTCGGTGAACAGGCTGTGTTATGCGGTGGAGTTGCTGCTTTAATGAAAGCTGGTTTTGAAACTTTGGTAGAGGCAGGATATCAACCTGAAAGTGCTTATTTTGAATGTATGCACGAAATGAAGCTTATAGTTGATTTAATAAATCAAGGCGGCTTGAGCCTTATGAGATATTCTATAAGTGATACTGCGGAATATGGAGATTACGTAACGGGAAGCAGACTTATTACTGAAGATACGAAGAAAGAGATGCAGCAAGTTTTAAAGGAAATTCAAAATGGAACTTTTGCAAAGAACTGGCTTCTTGAAAATAAAGTTGGGAGACCATACTTTAATTCAATGAGAAGGCTGGAAAAGGAGCATCAAGTTGAAAAGGTTGGGGCTGAACTTAGAAAAATGATGCCATGGCTTGATAAAGATAAAGTAGAGTAAAAATAGGATATTGACCTCTGCCTTAAACAGGATGGTAGGTTTTTCAAAATTGAATTTGGGGTGATATTTGTGAAATTAAATGGGGCACAGTTAATTTTGCAGTGTTTAAAAGAGCAGGGCGTGGAAATAATATTTGGATACCCTGGAGGTGCAGTTATTCCACTATATGATGCGCTATATGATGAAAAAGAACTTAGACATATAATATTTGCTCATGAACAAGGGGCTACTCATGCAGCAGATGGATATGCCAGGTCTACTGGAAGGACTGGAGTAGTTATAGCTACTTCAGGACCGGGAGCCACCAATACTGTTACTGGTATTGCTACAGCGTTCAGAGATTCTGTACCTATGGTAGTAATAACTGGTCAAGTAGGAAGAAAACTTTTAGGGAGAGATTCCTTTCAGGAAATAGATATAGTGAATATAACAGCTTCAATAACTAAAAAGAATTATCTCGTAGATTCTATTGAATCTATACCTTCAATAATTAGAGAAGCTTTTAATATTGCAAAATCCGGTAGACCAGGGCCTGTTCTTATAGACATTCCTAAAGATTTGCAGCTTTTAGATATTGAATATGAAAAAGAGGCATATTTTTTAGAACAAGCTTATGAAGAAAAATATCAATTGGATAAAGAGAATATTGAAAAGGCTGCAAAACTTATTATGGAAAGTGAAAGGCCTATGATTTATGGCGGCGGAGGTATTATAATATCTGAAGCTGCCGACGAATTTATAGAATTTGCAGAAAAAATATGCTCTCCTGTCACTACATCACTAATGGGAACAGGAGCTTTTCCTAATGAACATCCATTATTCACAGGAATGGTTGGTATGCATGGAACTCATGGATCCAATTACGGTATAACAAACTGCGATTTGCTAATAGCTATTGGGGCTAGGTTTAGCGATAGGGTAGCTAGCCATGTTGATAGTTTTGCTCCTAAAGCTAAAATAATACACATAGATGTGGATCCTAAAGAAATAGGAAAAAATGTTAGAGTAGATGTACCTATAGTTGGTGACGTAAAAGCTGTTTTAAAAGAATTGCTTTTAATTATTGATAAAAAAGAGCATGATAATTGGATTGAACAAATGGAAAAATGGAAAAATCAATATCCTATGGATTTTGATTATAGGGGGCTAAATCCTAAATATATAATGAATAGATTAAGCGAAGTAACTAAAGGAGATGCTATAATAACTACAGAGGTAGGGCAGCATCAGATGTGGGCATGCCAATATTATTCCTATAGGCAGCCAAGAAGTTTTATAACTTCAGGAGGGCTTGGCACTATGGGCTTTGGATTGGGAGCTGCTATAGGGGCATCTTTTGGAAATCCTCATAAGAAAGTAATTAATGTAGCAGGTGACGGAAGCTTTAAAATGAATTGTAATGAGCTTTCGACCTTGGCCAGATATAAGTGTCCTGTGATTCAGCTTATATTTAATAATCATGCTCTAGGCATGGTAAGGCAGTGGCAGGAAATGTTCTGCAATGAAAGATTCTCCTTCACTCTATTGGGAGAAGATGTGGATTTCCTAAAGCTAGGAGAGGCTTATGGAATAAAAGGCATAAGAGTAACAAATGAAGGTGATTTGGATAAGGCATTGGACTATGCACTTTCGTTACAGGAGCCTATTATAATTGACTGCTTAATAGATGAAACCAATAAAGTGCTTCCTATGGTTGCTCCAGGTGCTCCAATAAACGAAATAATTTATAAAGAGTTAGACTGCTAAGATAAAAGGAGGTTTTCTAGTGCTAAGAAAACCCCCTTTTTATATGTAACCTCTTGAAGAACGGATTGACACTTCTCCAGACATTACAGGATATATATCATTGCCTTCCTGCACAATTAGATATCCCTCACTGTTTATGTCAATTGCTTTCACAAGTATGCTTTCGTTTCTCTTTACCAAAAGAATATCTTTACTTAAGACAGCAGAATTATTTTTACAAATATCAATGGAACTCTCTATAGATCCTGATGATATAAAAGACTCATAAAGAAGCTCAAAATTATTTAATATATCTGCCATTATCTTTTTTCTGTTAAATACTATATTTTTTTCAATGTATAGTGAAGAGGCTATAGAAATTAAGTCCTCCGGAAAGTCACAGGGCTTTGAATTTATATTTATGCCTATTCCTATAATCAAATTATTTATGATGTTTAATTCTGCACTCATTTCTGTTAAAATTCCGCAAATCTTCTTGCCGTTTAGCAATATATCATTGGGCCATTTGATAAGACTTTCTATACCGTTAGCTTTTAGTGCATTATACACAGCAGCGGCAGTAATCACTGTCAGCTTATAGGCATTAGAAGGATCTATGTCAGGTTTTAATATTATGGACATCCATACGCCTTTTCCAAAAGGGGATACCCATTTTCTACCCAACCTACCTCTCCCAGAGCTTTGTTCTTCGCTTACAACTACAGTGCCACTTTTTATGTCTTTAATATTGATTTCTTTCGCTTTTAGGTTTGTTGAATCCACAGAAGAATAATGAATAACTTCTCTTCCTATAAATTTAGTGTTTAAAAAATCTTTGATTTCTGTATAGGTTAATATTTCAGGGCGACCTATAATTTTATAGCCTTTTTTGGAAGAGGATTCTACTTCGTAACCCTCTTCCTTAATGCTTTTAATATATTTCCATACCGCAGCTCTTGTTATTCCTAATTTATCACTAATATATTCCCCGGAAATAAAATTTCCTTTATTGTCTAATAACATATTTAGAATTTCAATTTTCATATAGATAATCTCTTTTCATATACTGTTTAATTTTGTATTGATTAATATTGTAAATTTCAAAATATATTTTAGCATTTTAACATTCCATATACAAGAAGATTAGCTATAAGTAAATCTTTTATTTCTGCATTACACTAAAAATACTAAGCATAAAGATGTTTCCGTAATATAGCTTTTATTTGTTATGAGATAATTTTGATCTTTTAGTAAATTTATTGCCATTTTCCGAAGCTCCAATTTTTTTACCATTTTCAATTCCTATATCTGCACCTTCTCTGGGAAACATTTTTCTTAATTCAGCATTGCTTTTTTCACGAGTCTTTTGTAAATTTTTATTATTATCCATAAAATTTCCTCCTTTATTGATGAAAAATATAAATATTTCTTTGACTTACGATTAATTAATGATATTATAGTAAATATTAATGTTAGTATAACCTTAAAAACATATAGTATGAATATAAAATCGGTAAGAATAACGAACTAATTCCATAACTTGTCGTATTTTAAAAATATAACATAATTTAATATGAACTTAACAATTAACAACAATAACATAAATTGCTATATAGTACATGCTTATAATAGATGAGTATTAGTTATATTTTTAAAATTTTTATACTGATTTTAATTCCTACATTATAGATGAGAGTCTTTATTAATCTATGCTATTTTACTATCTAATATTGAAATTACCAAGGAGGCTATAACTAGATATGTTTAAAAAGAAGAATAAAAACTCGAAAAAAATGAGCTTAAAGAAAAAAATAGCTTTAGTGCTGGGATCTATTGTTGCAATAATTGCATTGAGCTTTGGAGGTCTTTTGCTATATGTTAGACAAATGACTCATGTAAACGCTAACGATGTGCCTAAATATGTGGATGAAAAAGGAAAGGAAATAAGCCTAGAGGACGTTCCTACACAAGACCCCATATATACTGAACAGGAAGGTATAACGAATATTTTGCTTATTGGTACTGACGGCAGAGATGAGAAAGAGGCGGCTAGGTCTGACAGTATAATAATTGCTACCATAGATGCAAATAACAAGAAAATAAGATTTACAGCCATACAAAGGGACACTTATGTAGATATACCTAAATATAAGCCTGCTAAAATAAATGAGGCATATCAGTTAGGCGGACCAGATCTTTTATTGAAAACTATAGAAACTAACTTTAGAATAAAATTGGACAACTATATAATAGTAAACTTTTGGGGATTTCAAGATATAATTGATGCTGTAGGCGGAGTAGATATAGATGTAAAAGATTCTGAAGTAAAAGAAATTAATAAGTATATTGGAGAAGTTGATAAGGTTAAGTCCCCACCCCTTACTCATGGAGGAACGCAGCATTTGGATGGTCAGCAGGCGTTGGCTTACTCAAGAATAAGATATGTTGGCAATGGAACCTATGAGAGGATGGAAAGACAGGAGCAGGTTCTTACCGTATTACTTAACAAGTTCAAAACTATGACAAGCCTTCAATATACAAATTTGGCAACAAAATTATTGAAGTGTGTAAAGACTAATATGGAACCTACTACATTGCTTAATGATGCTTATACTGTAAGTAAATTTGGAGGTATAAATGTAGAAAAACTAAGTATACCACTAGATAAGATAAGCTGGGGAGGAATGTACAAAGGTGCTTGGTATTTGCTGGTTGACAAAGATCAAAATGCTAAAGTCTTAAATGACTTTGTATATAAAGATATAACGCCGGATGATAGCAAATTGGATGTTAGTGCTTTTAAATCTGTTTTGAGAAAATATTTTAATGATGCTGGTGAAGAAATGCCTAAGCTTGATAATTAATATAAAACAGAGCCATATAAAAATATAAAAAATTTTAAAACAGCTTTTAAAGTGCGCAATTGCTTTAAAAGTTGTTTTTTTATAGAAAAATAAAAGCATAAAATTATTCTTTAAAGCAAAAATAAAAATACTGAAGAGGTGATATCATGGAAAAAATATACCAAAAGTTGAATAAAAGTTTATTGGAAGATGAAAAGCCTTCGATAGCTATCAATGAGATATCCAATATGGATGAGTTTAAAAAAGCTCCATTTTCTGTACTTAACAAATTAAAGTTTACAGAACAATCGATTAAATATCATCCGGAAGGAAGTGTATGGAATCATACTATGATGGTAGTGGATGAAGCAGCCAAAGTAAAAGACAAGAGTGAGGCTCCAAGAGCCTTCATGTGGTCGGCACTTCTTCATGATATAGGAAAAGGAGAAACTACAAAAATAAGGAAGGGCAGAATAACTTCCTATGATCATGATAAGGTTGGAGCTGAAATGGTGGTAGAATTTTTTAAACCTTTTAATGAAGAGGAAAGCTTTGTAGAAGCTGTGACTAATATGACAAGGTGGCATATGCAGCCACTTTTTGTTACAAAAAGTTTGCCTTTTGCAGATATAAAATCAATGCTGAAAGAGGTTAAGTTACAAGAAATTTCTCTGTTTTCTCTTTGCGATAGACTAGGAAGAGGGGATATGGATAAAGAAAAGGAAAGAGAAGAAAGAGCAAGTATAGATCGTTTTATTGAGACCTCAAAAGCTCATCTTAAAATATAGCTGTTTTAAATCGATGAAAAATCAACACTGCTTTAAATCGAAGTTAAAATTGAAAAACGGGCAACTTAATCTCTAAGGAAAAGTTGCTCTAATTCTTCTTTGGTTAATTTATTTAAAAGAGTGGTGCTTTTTAAATCCCCAGTTATGATGCTGTCAATTAGCTCTTTCTTTTGCTCTTGGAGAGCTACTATTTTTTCTTCGATGCTATCCTTAGCTACAAGTTTTATAACTTCTACCACATTTTTCTGCCCTATTCTGTGAGCTCTGTCAGAAGCTTGTTGTTCTACTGCAGGATTCCACCAAGGGTCAAAAAGTATCACTAAATTAGCTGATGTGAGATTAAGACCTGTTCCTCCGGCTTTCAGTGATATGAGAAACACTCCAGTAGAATCAGTGCTGTTAAATTCATTTACTAAATTAATTCTCGCTTTTGAATCAGTGGCTCCATCCAGATAAAAATAATTTATTGATTCTTTTTTGAGTTCATCTCCGATTTTTTTAAGGGCAGAAGTAAATTGAGAAAACAGTAATATCTTTTTGTTGATTTTTAAATTATTGTTTATTATATCTAATGCTGCTGTAATTTTACCGCTGCCGCCGGAATAATTATGAATTATTAATGAAGGATCCAGGCATATTTGACGAAGTTTTGTTATGTAAGCAAATAGCTCAATTTTCCCTTTGGTTAATTTTAAGGCCTTTTTTATTTCTTTTATATAGGAAGCATATATTTGCTTTTGCATAGGAGTCATTTCTACTATGACTTTACGCTGGAGTTTTTCAGGAAGTTCAGACATAACCTCAGCCTTTGTTCTTCTAAGTATAAAGGGTTTTATGAGAAGTCTTAGATTATCTAAGCTTTCAGCATCTCCGTTTACAAATTTTTCTGTGAAATTTTCTTTAGAATACAGATATTCAGGCATGATAAAATCAAAAATAGACCACAGCTCTAATAAATTGTTTTCTATAGGAGTACCTGTGAGTGCAAAACGTAAACCTGAGTTAATTTCCTTTATAAGCCTTGAGATGCTGGTGGAGGAGTTTTTTATATTTTGAGCTTCATCCACTATACAAAAATCAAAAGCGCACTTTTTGAAGGATTCAATATTATTTCTCAAAGTTCCATAGCTTGTTATAATGGCATCTACATCTTGTAATGTAGTAGTTAGTTTGTGGTAGGAATCTAATTTATGTGCAATTAAGAGCCTAAGGGAAGGAGCAAATTTTTTAAATTCTTCATTCCAATTATATATTAAAGAAGTAGGAACTATTATCAAGGCCTTTTTATTTTTTTCAGAGCTTAAAAATGCTATGGTTTGAAGAGTTTTTCCAAGCCCCATATCATCTGCCAGTATGCCTCCGAAGCCTAATGCACTGAGCCTTTTAAACCAGGTAAAGCCTTCTATTTGATATTCTTTTAGCTTTGTCTCTAGATTCTTAGGCAGAAGAACTTTTGAAGAATATATCTGCTTGATTTTATCATCTATATCTTCTAAAATATCTCTACCTCTTACTATATTGAATTTTGAATGCCCTAAGCCTTTACATAAATAGAGTTCCTTATCCTTACTTATAGTTATTGAATTTTCTTTAGCTGAAACTTCTGAAAGATTTAAGAATAGATTAAAAAAATTAGATATACTCTCATCTTCAAAATCTAAAAAATTTCCATTGCTCAATCTGTAGAAAGCTTTTTTTTCTTTGTAGGCTTGAAAAATTTCATGGAATTCCTGATTGGGAATTCCTTTCATTGCATAGCTTAATATAAAATTATTGTTGTGCTCTTCCAAAGCCATATCTATGAAAGAAGCGTCTAAAAGTTTTATGCTTTCAAGTGATTTATCCAATTTAACCTTTCCTAAATTGCTAAGGCCATTTTTGCCGCCTTTAAGCAGATAAAAAAGATCATAATCATTTCCCCAAAAAAGCATTCTGTCATTTTTTCTGGCAAATTTAAAATATTCAAGCTTCATAAGAAGTTTTTCTTCCTTTTTAAAGTCTCTTACTATATTTGGCGTAGAGCTTTCTAATAAGATATTCACTTTCTTATTGGAGCAGATGGCATAGGGGGTGCAGCATATAATATCTAATTCTTTGTATAGTAAAAACTGAAATTCTATATTTTGTGATCCGAATTTCTTTACTCCTTCAGATATATTTATGTTATTGGAAACCTTATTTAATATTCTTATAAGGTATTCATAATTGTTTGTATTCTTCTCATATTTAATTTCGTTAGCAGAGGAGAACATATTATATATTTGTTTATATACAGTAATCAAGTCTATTGACGGAATATAAAGATTACCTTTAAAGAAATAAACATCACCTAACTCATTAAGGGGTAAGGGCAGTTTGGAATGAGTGGTTAATATAAAATTATCATCCTTTTCCTTAAGAGTGAAGCTCAAAGGAAGCTTATCATAAATTATAGAGGTTTTATAGGATATACCATTATATTTAAAATATAAAGTATTGTTTGAAATACTCATCAAAAAATTTCTAAGTTTATTTTTAGGGATATATAAAGCTTTTCCGTTAATGGATAGCTCCTTGGAATATATTTCATTTTTAATAAAATCAAATAATATAAGAGCTTCCTCAGAAAGAGTGTGATATTTAGGAGAATATTTAAATTGAGAATTTAATAGAACTTCTTCATTTTTGTATGCAGCATTTATGAAAGTCTTCAAATCCCTTATTAAATATTTCTGACGATCCAATAATTTAAATTCAGCCTGATAAGCGCTGGGAGAGCTTCCTTCTCTATATTCAAGAAAAGCTTCCACGTTAAAAGTGATTTTATTAGCGATTTCCTCATTCTGGCTATTGGAGGAACTCTTTTTCCTATACATAATATTGAAAAAAGCATAGGCTAAAGCATTTAGGTGAGAACACATAAAATTGCTATCATAAACATTATTATCTTTAAAATCACTGCAGCTGCAGTTGTTTCCAGCTAAAGTTTTTTTATTTAGATTGATTTTTATATGAGGCTTGTAAGGCAAATTCCCATTAGAACTAGTTACGTCACCATATATATGATAAATACCATTAATATTTTTTCCTTTTATATTTGACACAGACTTATTTTGAAAAAGATTCATTCCTAAATCATTCATTATACTATAGGAGTTTTTGAAAATTATGACTTCTAAATCTTTTAAATTCATTTTTGCTCTCCTTTGCTTTTTTTAAATGCTTCTGTTTTAAATAAAGCAATAAATATTATACCATATGAATATAAGTTGTTGAAAAGTAAGTAAAATTATTTGCGCTGATTGCGTTCCATTATTATCAATCTAACAAAATTATCAATTTAACTTGACAAATCACACTGAATATACAACCATTATTGGGTGAAAAATCCTTGATAATAGTATGCAAAAATAGGATGCACTTCAATTTTGATAAAAATTTAATTATCATTTAGCAAAGGTTGAAATCATTTTTTTATTGTGCTTAAATTTTGTTATGATTGGGGTGAATGGAAATGGGTAGTAGGATAGTAGTGGCAGAAGATGAACCTATCACGAGAATGGATATATGTGAAATGCTTAAAACAGCTGGATATTCTGTAGTAGGAGAGGCAGCTAATGGACTGCAGGCGGTGGAGCTTTGCAGAATTCATAGACCGGAACTTGTGCTTATGGATATAAAAATGCCTAAATTAGATGGAATTCAAGCTTCGGAAATATTGATGAAGGAAGATATAGCACAATCCATCATCGTACTGACTGCTTACAGCGGAAAAGAGTTTATTGACAAGGTTAAGACCATTGGCGCTATCGGATATATTGTAAAACCTATTGATGAAGTGAGACTAATACCCCAAGTTGAAATTGCAATTTCCAAAGGACAAGAGTTAAAGGCTATGAGGAATAAATTGACAAGCATAAAAACCATATGTTCTGCTAAAGAACTGCTTATGGAGAAATTTAGATTATCAGAAAATGAAGCTTATAAAAAACTTAGAAGAATGAGCATGGATAAGCAAACTACCATATTTCAAGTTTCTCAAAATATATTAGAGCATAATGAAAGTTTGGACATATAAAAATGCTTAGGGAATTATGCAAGCTTCATACTGACTTGTCTGAAGAAGATATAGCGAAATTAGAAGAAATAGAGAAATCTATTTCTATGTTTGCAAATTTAGCTAAAGGTGATATATTTATAGATTGCCTTACTAAAGATCCTAATATAGCCGTTGTGGTAGCGGAAGCTAAACCTGCAAACTTCAAATCTTTATACAAAACCTCCGTAGTTGGTGAGCTTGCTCTTAGAAAGAATGAGCCAGCAGCTCTTAGGACTTTAGAGCTTGGTATTGAAACTTTGGATTTGAAAGCTGTTACCCAGGAAAATATGGTGGTTAAGCAGAACACTGTACCAATTAAAAACAAGCATCACAAGGTAATAGGGGTTCTCATTATGGAAAAAGATATAACGGAAGATGTAAGTCAAAGCAGAAGTGTAGAGATATTATCTCAAACCACAGAGCAGCTTTCGGAAACTCTAATGAATATAAAGGACATGGATTGTGAGGAAACCGTAGCTTACAATTTAATTAATGACGCTATTTTGGTAATAAACGAAAAGGGGCTTTGCATTTACGCTAATTATAAGGCAGAAGAGCTCTACAGAAAGATTGGTTATAAGGATTCTATAGTGGGTATAGCTTTTGATAATTTAGTATTAAATGAAATTAAGTTTAACGATATTTTATGTGATCATAAATCTTTCGTCTTTGAAACCGCAATAGGAAACTTAGAATTGCAGGTAAAATATGCTGTTACGAAAAAAGAAAATAATATATACGGCGTTATCATGCTCATAAAGGATATTACAGATATAAGACAAAAGGAAAAAGAATTGATACTAAAATCTGTAGCCATAAGGGAAATTCATCATAGAGTAAAAAATAATCTTCAGACTATAGCAAGTATACTTAGGCTTCAATCTAGAAGAATTGACAATGAAGAGGCTAGGAGAGCTTTTCATGACAGTATAAATAGGATTTTAAGCATAGCCACCACTCATGAAGTTTTATCTCAAAATGGTATAGATGATGCTGATATAAAGGAAATATTGTTAAAGATAAAAAACAACGCTTTAAGAAATTTGGAGCAGCTTAATAAAAAGATCGATGTACAGCTCTATGGAGACAGCTTGAAGGTAAATTCTGACAGAGCTACATCAATAGCTATTGTGGTAAATGAACTTATAGAAAATTGCTTGAAGCATGCTTTCACCATAAAAGAAGAAGGGGTTATTGAGATAATCATAAATAAAGGAGAAACTTATTCAAGCATAGCTATAGCTGACAGCGGAGATGGATTTAATACAGAAATTCTTAAAAACGAAAGCTTAGGCTTAAATATCGTGAAAAGCATTGTAAAAGATAAATTAAATGGAGATATAAATATTGAAACAAATCAAAATGGCACAAAAACTGTATTTTATTTCACAAATTATTAAAAATATTTAGTATAAATAGATAAACAACATGAAATTTAAGTTTACATTGATAAAATAATAATGTATAATTAGATTAAAATTAATGCAAGGGCGCATTAGTTTGGAATTTACATTGAAAAATAGAATTAAAAATTATTTTTAGGCAAAGAAGCTTAAACATTAGAAAATGTTTGGGCTTTTTTTTGATTTACTTGACAGTAAAGGAGGAATTTTAATTGGCAGAGGAGCTTTTAAGCGTGGGTATAGACATAGGAACTACCACTACTCAGCTTATTTTTAGCAGACTTACGGTATCAAATGTAGCAGGTTCATTTTCTATACCAAGAATAGAAATCATAAACAAAGAAATTATTTATAAAAGCTCAATCTATTTTACTCCTTTAACCCCACTGGGAAGGATAAATTTACAAGAAATAAAAAGAATAATTTCCATTGAATATGAAAAGGCCAATGTAAATAAAAAAGATATTTCTACAGGGGCTATCATAATAACAGGAGAAAGTGCCAGAAAAGAAAATTCAGAAGAAGTGCTGCAAAGCCTTTCGGAATTTTCCGGAGATTTTGTGGTAGAAGCAGCAGGAGCTGATTTAGAATCCTTATTGGCAGGCTTTGGAGCAGGAGCCTCTGAATTTTCAAAGAAGGTTTCAGGAACTATTATCAATTTTGATGTAGGAGGGGGGACTACTAACTCCTCAAGCTTCAAGAATGGAAACAACATAGATGCATTTGCTTTGGACATTGGCGGCAGACTTATAAAAATAGATGAGAATTTAGAAATTGAATATATATCGAATAAGATAAAGCCAATGATAAACAGCTTAAAATTAGATTTAAAAGTTGGAATAGTTCCAGAATTATATGAGGTAAAAAAGCTTACGGATGCACTTGCTGAGGTTTTATGGAAAATAGCTGCAAATAGTAAACTGGAAGAATGTGAAAAGAAATTATTTATACAGCATGAAGATAAAAAAATAAAGGCAGAAGCCTTCATGTTTTCAGGGGGAGTAGCTGAATTTGTCTATGGAGGAAACAATGTAACAAGTTTATCTCACTTGACAGAGTATGAAGATATAGGACCGCTTTTAGGTATATCCATAAGAGAAATTTTTAAGGAGAAAGGTTTAAGTCTTATAGAGCCTAAGGAAAAAATAAGAGCTACTGTGATTGGAGCAGGAAGTTATTCAGTATCCATAAGTGGAAGCACCATAGTATATGATGAAGAAATTCTGCCCATGAAAAATGTGCCTATAGTAAAGCTTTCACAAGACGAGCGAGGGATAATTCAAGATGATATAACCAGCAAATTGAATATGTACTCCGAAAAAAATATAGCCATAGCTATTAAGGGCAATAAATCTCCTTCCTATGAGGAGATTAAGCTTATAGCAAGCAAGCTTTCAGAAGCTTTAAGCTTGAGAGAGGAACCTGCAATCATAATATTAGAAAATGATTTTGCTAAAGCCCTTGGTCAGGTTCTGAAAATTTATTTAGGGAGAACAAGAAAGATACTATGCATAGATGGAATAAAGGTGGAAAGTGGTAATTATGTTGATATAGGAAAGCCTATAGCAGGAGTAATACCAGTTATCATAAAAACATTAATTTTTAATTTTTAAGGGGGAATCATATCATGTCAAACAAACTAAAAAAAACCTTGTCACCATTTCAGCTTTGGTCAATAATAGTGGGGATGGTTATATCCGGAATGTACTTTGGATGGAACAATGCTATGGCCTTCACTAGTCCTATGGGTTTTATAGTGGCTACACTTATCGTTACAGTATTTTATACAGCTTTTATGTTTAGCTATGCTGAACTTGCTACAGCTATACCAGATGCTGGTGGTTCTTCAGAATATGCAGTAAGAGCTATGGGCAGATTTGGAGGATTTTTTGCAGGAGTTTCTACAATTATGGAATTTTTATTTGCTACTCCTGCTATTGCAATATCTATAGGAGCCTATGTAAACTTTATTATTCCAGCCATACCTGTTACTGCTGCAGCACTTGTATTTTATGCTATATTTGTAGTTATAAATTGCGGAGGAGTAAAGACAGCGGCTATAATTGAAACTGTAGTTACCATAGTGGCTATAATAGGACTTATAGTATTTGCAGGGGCCACAATTGGACATGTAGATTTTTCTAAGATAGTTGGCGGAGACACTCATAAAGGCGGCATCAAAGGAGTATTTAGTGCCATCCCTTTTGCTATATGGTTTTATCTTGCTGCTGAAGGCGGAGCAATGTCGGCTGAGGAATGTAAAAACCCTAAGAAAGATGTGCCTAAAGGCTTTATATTAGCAATATTAACTTTAGTGGTATTAGCTTTGATCACTTTTGTCTGCACCGCTGGAGTGCTTGACATTAAAACTATGGGAGCTACTGACTCGCCTCTTCCGGATACCCTTGATGTCATATTTGGTAAGGGCAATGTACTTTCAAAACTCATGGGCTTTATAGGAATATTTGGACTTGTAGCTAGTCTTCATGGGATAATAATAGGATATTCAAGACAGGTATTTGCTATGTCTAGAGCAAACTATCTTCCTAAATTTCTGTCAAAGGTTAATTCTAAGGGAGCTCCAGTGGCAGCTACTATAATACCAAGCCTTATAGGAATGATATTTGTACTTACTAACAATACTGCTACAATTATAGTAATATCCAGCTTTGGTGCAATTGCACTTCATGCTGTGAGCATGATATCCTTCTACATTTTGAGAAAGAAAGCTCCTAATATGGAAAGACCTTATAAGGTTAATTCGGTTTTGCCAATGATAGCTATAGTAATTGATGCTATATTCTTAGTTACAGTTACTTACTCAAACATTAACACATTATCTTGGGTAATGCTTGCTTTTGTTCTATCCTTTGTTTATTATTTTATATATTCTTTTATTACCAGAAATTCAGTGAGCGAAGTAAGAGATGAGGAAGCTGTATAAGCTTGCTATATTTTAAGAAAATGTTGATATAGGCTTTAATTTATGCCAATATCTTAAAGTATATCCAAATAAAAAATAAATTTATACAAGTAAGACAGGTGATATTCATGAATTTAAAGACCACATTATTTAATAGAGTTTATGGGTTTAAGGATATAAAGGATTTGCTTGCAAAAGCCAATGAGGAAAAATCTGGTGATGCCTTAGCTCAGATAGCAGCTGAAAGTACTGCAGAGAGGGTTGCAGCAAAGATGGTTTTAGCAGATGTCACCTTGGAGCAGCTTATGAATAATCCTGTAGTGGATTATGATAAAGATGAGGTAACTAGAGTTATTCAAGACGGGATTAACAAGGAACAATACAATAAAATCAAAGCTTTAACCCTGGGAGGATTCAGAGACTTTATACTTTCTGCCAGTGAAGAGGATATAAAATCCATACGAGATGGATTAACTGCAGAAATGATAGCAGCTGTAACTAAGCTTATGACCAATATGGATTTGGTATATGCTTCAAAGAAGCTTTGTAATACTGCTACCTGTAACACCACCATAGGAAAAAGAGGAACCTTATCTTCAAGACTTCAGCCTAATCATCCCACTGACAATGTGGAAGGAATAATAGCTTCAGTAATGGAAGGAGTAAGCTATGGAGTGGGAGATGCGCTTATTGGACTTAACCCAGTAACTGATACTATAGACAGCATTTCAGCTGTATTGAATAAATTTAATGAATTTACATCAAAATGGAAAATACCTACCCAAAATTGTGTGCTTGCACATGTGACTACGCAGATGGAGGCCCTTAAAAATGGAGTGCCTATAGATTTGATGTTTCAAAGCTTGGCAGGTTCAGAAATTTCCAATAGAGCTTTTGGGATAAGCGTAGCCTTACTGGATGAGGCTTACGCTCTAATGAAGGAAAAGAAGAGTTCTAAAGGACCTAACTTCATGTATTTTGAGACAGGACAAGGCTCTGAGTTATCCTCGGAAGGACATAATGGCGCAGATCAATTAGTGATGGAAGCACGCTGCTATGGATTAGCTAAAAGATATAATCCGTTTTTGGTTAATACGGTAGTAGGCTTTATAGGACCGGAGTATTTATATGATGGAAGGCAAGTTATAAGAGCAGGACTTGAGGATCATTTTATGGGGAAGCTTACTGGGTTATCTATGGGTTGCGATACTTGCTATACTAACCATATGAAGGCGGACCAAAACGACTTGGAAAACCTGGCGATGCTTTTAACCATGGCAAATTGCAATTATTTCATGGGCATACCCGGTGGAGATGATGTAATGCTTATGTACCAGTCCTCCAGTTATCATGATGTGGCTTCTTTAAGAGAAATAACAGGAAAAAGAACTATAGCCGAATTTGAAAAAAGAATGGAGGAGCTTGGAATACTGGAGAATGGATTACTTACAGAAAGAGCAGGAGACCCCTCTATATTTGCATAACTATCTAAATATAAGGCTCTGTTTTAAATAAGTGTTGATTTTTACACTTATTTAAAACTTCCTTCGGTGGCTAAGGCTATGTTTTAAAACATAGTGAATTTTTAATTGTATAGGCGGTGAAGAATATGGAGGAAAACAGTACAAATATAGATAATGCAATAGATGAAGAAATGTGCAAAAGACTTAAAGACACCACTCCGGCAAGAATCTGCGTAGGAAGAGCTGGGGCAAGACTTAAGACAAACACTTTGCTAAAGTTTAGAGCAGATCATGCTGTAGCTATGGATGCGGTGTGGTCTGCTGTAGATGAAAATATAATTGATGAACTGGGTTTTATAAAAGTACAAACCTTAGTAAGAGATAAAGAAGAGTATATAACAAGACCTGATCTTGGAAAAAGGTTCTCTGAGGAAACTATTGAATATATAAAAAAGAACTGTGTTCATTCGCCTCAGGTTCAGATAATAGTAGGAGACGGTTTAAGCTCTACAGCTATCGATGCAAATACAAAGGATATATATTCTATAATTTTAGATGGACTTAGCGCAAAGGGCTATACTGTTGGAACACCTATATTTGTAAAATATTCGAGAGTGGCTACCATGGATAAAATAAGTGAAGCTTTGGACGCAGAGGTTACCATAATTCTCATAGGAGAAAGGCCTGGACTTGCTACAGGAGAGAGCATGAGCAGTTATATGGCTTATAGAGCCAGCACTAAAAAACCTGAATCACAGAGAACGGTTATATCTAATATTCACAGGAATGGAACCCCACCAGTAGAAGCAGGAGCACAGATAGTTGATGTGATAGAGATAATGATGAGAGAGAAAAAAAGCGGAGTAGATTTGAAAATATAAATATTGACTCAGAAAAAGTATATTGGAACTTTTTGGACTGAATCCTATATTAAGAAGGAATCAGTCCTTTTAATTTGTTTTTTATATTAATAAATAGTTAATTTCAGTAAAAAAATATATTGACCTCAATTACATACATTTGCATATTAAGTGTTTTTATACAAAATATTGAATTCATGCGTTTTAAATTATAAATAAATTAAAAAACAAGGAAATTATGTTATTTTTGCTTAAGTTATTTCTTTATAACAGCATTAATGTATAATAATGGATGTCGAATATGGGAAAATAGAAAAAATGAAAATTTGTCTAAAAAATATTATAATAAATTAAAACAAATTAAAACATAAGTAAAAAATATGCATGTTGCTTGAAATATTTGGATGATAAATTATAAACTATATCAAATTAGGAATTATTAGGTAAAAATAAAAGAGAAGCATGTGTTATAAAGGAGAGGAGGCAAAATTAAATGTTTGACAATGAGATATTAACTACTGGGCAAAAACTATATGAGATAAGAAAAAAACTAAATTTAACGCAGGAAGACTTAGCTGAAGGTTTTAGTCGCACTAATATATATCTCTATGAAAAAAAGAATAAAAAAATACCTCCTGATATTGGTAAAATAATAGTCAGAAAACTGAACGAGAAGATTGCTTTTAGCAATACAAATTTAAAAAAAATTACTCTTGAATGGCTGCTTGAGGATGAAGATACTCAGGCTAATAATTTAGTTATAAAATATAAAGAAAAACTTATGCAAGCTAAGGAAAACAAAGAACAGATTGATGGGATAATAAAGGATATTAACTATGTAGAGATACTAATTAAAACATATAAAATAAGAAAAGATCTCATCCTAGAGATTTATACTTGTGCTGTTGAAATGTATTATAGTTACAATAGCATCCAGGAATGTAAGATATATGCGCTTAAAACGTATAATATGGCAGCTATTAATAAATCTTGGAGCTATTTTATGAAGGCTATTTTATATATAATCAGATCATTATATAAATTGGGTCAATATATGGATATTGAGGTATATGCAGAAATTGCTATAAAAGCAGGTCAAGACTATAAAATTGAGCGTAATGAAGATTTAATGATTATATACTATAATACGGCATCAGCATTTTCCAAATTAGAAAAACCTCAAAAATGCATTGAATATCTGGAATACTTAAAGGATTTTAACTTACTTCCAGAGAAGCGTTTT
Organism: Clostridium sp. 19966; assembly: GCF_032335695.1. Taxonomy (NCBI): domain Bacteria; kingdom Bacillati; phylum Bacillota; class Clostridia; order Eubacteriales; family Clostridiaceae; genus Clostridium; species Clostridium sp. 19966. The sequence continues at coordinate 41,211 of NZ_JACTOJ010000022.1, read as the reverse complement.
GATACAATGCTATTAAAGGCTGTAAGCTACAGAAAACTAAATAGATATAAAGAAGCAGAAGCTATTTTATATAAAGTTATAAATGAAGCAAAAGAAAAAGAAAATCTAAATGCCATAGCTCTGGCATATTCCAATTTAGCAACATTAAAGGCAAAAACTAATTCATTAGAAGAAATTTTTAAATATATTGATTTTGCTATTAATATAAGATGCAGCAATAATTATAGAGTTATAATTCTACATGATTGCATAAACTCAGCTATAAAATGTGATTATAAAAAATTTATAGTTGAAAATTATTTGATGGCAATTGAAAGCGTACTGCAATTAAAAGATAAAAACATGATCAATGAAACTATAAGTCAAATTTTTAATTATTTTAAAAGAAATTCCATGATAGAAGAAATTGAATTGCTGCTAAGTACAGTAAGCAACATGATATTTCAATACCAAATAACTAATATTGAGCTAGGATATATATTTTTAGATGCTATAGAGATATTCAAGGGAACTAGTAATAAGGAAAGAGTTTTGGATCTTTGTTTGAAAGTTCAACATACTCTGCTTATAAGAAGTAAATATTAGGAGATGGCTATAATGAAATTCAAAAAGATTAAAAAGCTTTTATTTTCATTATTGATTATTATCACAATGTTGACGACTTCCGGTATAGCTGTAATCACTTCAATGGTAAGTAACGGATCTTTAGCAGCTACCAATGAAACACAAGGCGATGGAGAACCACCGATATGGTAACAGAAAAGACACTCTTTATGAGTGCCTTTTTTGTGTAAAAATTATATTGTATCTTTCTACATTTTAATTATAACATACAAACTTTGTAAAATATAGTCTTATATTTTACGGCCATTTTTGGTAATATGTGTTTACTATGCAATTAGGAGATGGTAGTTTGTATAAAGATTTATTAAAAAACAAAAACTTCACATTATTAGCTATAGGGGGCTTTATTTCTTCCATTGGGGATTATCTGTACACTATAGCTGTCACTGTATATCTTTATAGCATAACCAATTCGGTTTTATCAGTAGCATTAATGTGGCTGTCTAGAGGAGTTTTGAGGATACCTGATTTATATTTATCTGGCATAATTGCGGATTATTTTAATAAGAAAAAAGTAATTGTTTGGGTTAATTTATTAAGTGGAGTAGTAGCCTTAATTTTTATATTTGGAAACCAGCACAGATTATGGCTTATATATGTTCTGACCTTTCTCCTTCAAGCCTTAAGTGACATGGAAGTAAGCTCTGAAAATGCTATATTGCCAGAAATTGTACCTAAGGATCAATTAGCACCAGCAAATTCTGCTTTCTCTTTTCTGCAGTCTACAAGCATATTTCTATCTCCAGCTATTGGCGGAATTTTATATAAGCTCTATGGAGCAAATCTATTATTTATTATTAATTCTGTTAGCTTTATCATAGCTACCATTATGTTTATAGCTATAAGGTATAAATTTGTAAAGAATAAAGAAGTTAAAGAAAGAGAAGGGATAATTAAGCTTGGAATAGACGGGTACAAAGTTCTGTTAAACTATGCAAATGTGAAGATTATATTTGTTATTGCCAGTGTTTATGCTGTCTTAGGAAGATTTTATGAGGTGTATAAAGTAGTAATAGCGGATAAATTTTTGAATATAAAGCCTGAGGGAATAATTTATTTTGATTACGCTTTAGCTATTGGAGGATTGCTAGTTCCGATTATCATAAAGGCTCTTTCAAAGGAGGATACCGTTAAAATATTTATACTATCCACTTTGGCTATAAGCTTTTTCTATATTATATTTGGGTTCTCAAAAAGTTTTTTAATAACCTTTGCCATAATGGTGCTGTTAGGTTTTACTCAAAATATTCAAGGCATTTATTCCAGCACCATAATACAAAACAATATTCCTCAAAATTATTTGGGAAGGGTATTTTCTTTTTATAAGATAGTTCTTACTTTATTCGCTTTATTAGGTATAGCTATTGCAAGTCCTATGTATAATTGCATAGGTGTAAGTATTTCTATTTTGATAGTTTCTGTGATTTTAATTATGATGTGTATATATCAATTTAAAGGGGTTATTAATGGTTCAGGGGTAAAATAAACAAACTTCCGTTGAAGCAATATCAATATATATATAGTTATCTAGTTATATGTAATAAGTAAGAATTAAAAACTATGGTAAAATTTGCTTTAAGCAAATTTATAAATTGAAATCGTCTCTTAAAAGAGTCGATTTCTACATAAACTCTTCATTTTTGCTTTTTACTTCTTAATTTTTTCACCTTTTGAAGAATTTTATATTATGAATTGAAAATGTTTTAAATTGATATTGTAAAATATATTTTAAGTGAGTTATAATATATTCAATTGCACACGTGTGCAAATTCTTAAAGAGGAGTAATGAATATGAGTAATGAAAATTCTTGTTTTTACTGTGAAAAGGACCAGAGATTAGATGATTTAATGATTAAAATAAGTAAGCTTCAGGCTTCAACTGTTTACTTGTTTAGGGAGCAAACCTATAAGGGCAGGTGTGTAGTTGCTTATGATAAGCATGTAAAAGAGTTATATGAATTAAATGCTGAAGAACTTGCTGCGTTTATGGGAGATGTTACTAAGGTAGCTAGAGCAATCCAAAAAGCCTTTGGAGCTGACAAAATAAACTATGGAGCTTTCTCAGATAAGCTTCCTCATCTTCACTTTCATATAGTTCCAAAGTACGAAGGTGGATATAGCTGGGGAGGAACCTTTGAAATGAATCCTAGCAATAATCTTAAGCTTAGCAATGAAGAATATAATGATATAATAGCTGCAATAAAGGCTAACCTATAAAAATAAATGGTTATGTTTTAAATCAGTGTTGATTTTTATACTGATTTAAAACTTCCTTCAGTTTGGGAGGCTGTGTTTAAAAATGTTGATATTATCGTTAGAGTTCCTTCCATGGGTTCTGAAAGAAACCATGCCACTACGAAAAAAGCCATTATCAACATCCTTTTAAAACATAACCCGATAAATAAGTGCTGTCGCAAAATTAATAGAAATTAATTGGCGGCAGTTTTTAATTTGAAATCAAATATTTCATTAGCTATAATATATTTAGTGATAGTTTTTACAAATATATAGGTTTGAGGAGAAAAAATGAATAACAGTATTCAACTTTATAAACGTAAAGCATTATATTATGAGACAGATCAAATGGGAATCATACATCATTCAAATTACATACGCTGGTTCGAGGAAGCTAGAATAGATTTGATGGAGCAAATAGGTTGTGGCTATAAGGATATGGAAGAAAGCGGAATAATGAGCCCTGTAATGAGCATAAATTGCGAATATAAATCCATGGTACGCTTTGGGGATGAGATATTTATTATTCCTAAGGTAGAAGAATTTAAAAATGGGATTAAACTGGTGCTTTCCTACAAAGTAATGGATGCAGCTACAAAAGAGGTAAGAACTACTGGTAAAAGTGAACATTGCTTTTTAAATAAAAATGGACGACCTATTTCTTTGAAAAGAGAATCTAAGAAAGCCTATGAAGCTATAGAAAGTATTGTAGGTATAGATTTTCAGGATGAATAGCTAACCATATTAATAGGCATATGCGAAAAAGAATTTTTGGCTTAGATAAGCATATAAAAGTGTTTATCTAAGCCCATTAAATTATTTGATATTATATTTGGAGTTCTAGAAACTCTTAGAAATTGCAGCTTCACTGCCTCTTTGGAGAGCGGTAAGTCCCGTTCTTATAAGCTCTATGATGCCAAAAGGGCGAAGCATTTCGATTAATGCAGATATTTTTGAACTGTCACCAGTAGCTTCTACTATCATACTTTTTTCATTTATGTCTATTATGTTAGAGCGAAATATGTTAGCAACTTCTATTATAGAAGAACGGTTTTGCAAAGTTGTGGATACCTTAATCAATGCAATCTCTCTGGAAACAGCTTTGCTAAGATCTATAACCTGTACTTTTATAACATCAATGAGCTTATTAAGCTGTTTTATTATCTGTTCTATGGTAGCATCATCGCCATTGGCAGTTATAGTAATTCTTGAAGTAGTGGGATCTTCCGTAATGCTCACATTAAGGCTTTCTATGTTGTAACCACGCCTGCTGAATAGTCCAGAAACTTTGCTTAAAACACCAGGATGGTTTTCTACAATTATGGATAAAACATGCTTTTTCATATCCTTACCTCCTAAATTAACGTCTTGGTTTCAGTGCTTATTAAGCATTCTATAAGCGTACTTTTATCAGAAGCCAAGGCAGCCTTAAGAGCATCTTGAAAAGCTTCAACCTTAGTTACTTTAACGCCGTTAATGCCGTAAGCCTCTGCAAGTCTTGTGAAATTAGGATTTAAAGCCATATCAACTCCGAAAGAATTATTATACTTGGCATTTTGCAGCTCTCTTACCATACCTAAGCCATGATTATTAAATAAAATTATGATAAGTTTTACCTCACAATTTATCATAGTTGCAAGTTCCTGAAGGCTCATCTGAAAAGCTCCATCACCTACGCTCACAATTACTGTTGTATCAGGTGCTGCCAGTTTAGCACCTATGGCAGCAGGCAGTGAGTATCCCATAGTTCCGAGACCTCCTGAGGTAAAGAAAAGTCTTTCCCCAATTATTTCATAGTTTTTAAGTGCCCACATAAGATTTTGTCCTACATCGGAGACTAATATTGTGGAATTGTCACATTCCTTTGATAAGCAGCAAATTATATCCTTAGGATTGACGTAATCATCAGCAGTAGCTACTGAAGCACCATTTTCAGATAAATAGGTATCTTTTATGGCTTTTATTTCATTTTTCCAGGAGTCTATATTGGGAGCAGAGATATTTTTATTTAATTCGCTTAGAATTTCTTTAGCATCACCTACCACTGGAATAGAAGTTTTGAAAGTTTTTCCGATTTCTGCGGCATCTATATCTATATGAATTATTTCCTTATGATTATAGTTTTTTATGTTAGCTATGCTCCTGTCGCTAAATCTAGCCCCCACAGAGATAATAACATCTGACTTAGAGATTATTTCATTGGCAAAGGCGTCCCCATGCATACCTATAAAACCAATAAATTCTGAATATGTGGAATCTACAGCATCTTTACCCATGAGAGTATGGACCGCAGGAAGCTTTGATTTATTTAAAAATTCCATTATTTCAGCTCTTGCATTTGAGCAAGCTACACCTCCTCCAACTACAACGAGAGGCTTGGAACTGGAATTTATTTTATCTACTATTTTCTTTAGCTGAAGTTTGTGACCAGAGGTTTTAGGTTTATAGCCTCGTATATTAACCTCAAAGGAATAATCAAAATCTATATTTTTATTTTGTAGATCTACAGGAATGTCTACTAAAACTGGACCTGGACGTCCGCTTTTTGCTATATAAAAAGCTTCTTTAAGTATTCTAGGTATGTCTTTTTCATTTTTTACAAGATAGCTATGTTTGGTGAAAGGTTCAGTGGAACCAGTGATGTCAGCTTCCTGAAATACGTCCTTACCTATCACGGAAGTGTTTACTTGACCAGTTATTATTACAATAGGAATTGAATCCATGTAAGCAGTGGCAATTGCGGTTATAATATTAGTAGCCCCAGGACCGGAAGTTGCCATGCATACACCAACTTTGCCAGAAGCTCTGGCATAGCCATTGGCACAGTGGCCAGCAGCTTGTTCATGTCTAACTAAAATATGAGATATGTCAGTCTTTCTTAGTTCTTCATATATGGGTGCTACGGCAGCACCTGGATAGCCGAAAATCACATCCACATTTTCCTCTTGCAAGCATCTAACAATAGCTTCACAAGCTTTCATTTTTTAGCCCCCTTTATTAAATTTTGATTCTGATAAAACAGAATCTGCCCCATTATTTTTATAAATTATAATAGTAAAATATATTAAAGTCAATGAATAAATACAAGTAAAAATTAATTTTTATAACTCTGTCTGAAAAATCAATACTTTCTAAGTATAAAAAAATATTTTTTTAAATTCTTTAATTTTATCCCTTTATTATAATGAAATTTTCATAATATATTGACAATCATCTATAAATATGTTAAATTTAAAAACAATAATTATAAAAACTTTGATAAGGAAGAGTAATCTTTGAGGAGGCTTAAAAGAGAGTGGGGTAGGTGAAAGCCCACAGTTTATGCAAGGATGAAAATCGCCTTGGAGTTGTAGGCCGAAATTTAAGTAAGCTTTGCCGGAGAAAATCCGTTATTATTAAGAGATTTATAATTTGAAAATGATATTTATTTTGGAATTATAAGATTTGGGTGGTACCGCGAGCAGAATTTGCCCCATTGGGATGAGTTCTGTTTTTTTGTACTATTTTTACAAATGCATAATTAAAATTTATTGAAAATTCTCTTTTTTTACTTCTATTAAAGTTATGGGGATTATAAAAAGAAGGGGGCTTTATTATTGGATTTCAATAAACAAGTTTATATTTATGACACCACTTTGCGTGATGGGGCTCAGGCAGAGGGAATTTCTTTTACACTGGAAGATAAAATAAAAATTTGTAAACTCCTAGATGATTTTGGAGTGGATTATATAGAAGCTGGAAATCCAGGTTCAAATCCTAAGGATATAGAATTTTTTAATAGTATATATAAACTTAAGTTAAAAAATGCTAAATTAGTAGCTTTCGGCAGTACTAGGAAACCTTATTCTAAAGTAGAAGATGATAAGGGACTAAAGGCTATTTTAAATGCTAATACAGCTACAGTAGCTATCTTTGGCAAGTCTTGGGATATGCATGTGTTTGAAATATTGAGGACGGACTGTGATGAAAATTTAAAAATGATTAGAGATACTATTAAGTATCTTAAGGATAATGAAAAAGAAGTGGTTTTTGATGCAGAACATTTTTTCGATGGGTTTAAAGCTAACAAAGAGTATGCCATAAGCACGTTAAAAGCAGCCGAAGCAGCAGGTGCAGATTGGCTTGTGCTTTGCGATACTAATGGAGGCACTCAACCTGATGAACTAGTAGAAATTATAAAAGAGACAGAAAAAAAAATAAACCTTCCTTTAGGAGTTCATTGTCACGATGATATGGGAATGGCAGTAGCTAATTCAGTTATGGCAGCAAAGAACGGAGCGAGGATGCTTCAGGGAACCATTAATGGCTATGGTGAAAGATGCGGAAATGCAAATCTTGTATCCATAATACCAACTCTAAAAATCAAGGTTAAAACTGAATTTAACTGCGGAGAAAATATTCAAGGAATAACGGCTGTTTCCAGGCATGTGAGTGAGATAGCCAATATGGCTCATAGTGAAAAAGCACCTTATGTTGGTAATAGCGCTTTTGCTCACAAAGGAGGCATGCACATAGATGCGGTGTTGAAAAATCCAAAGTCTTTTGAACATATAGAACCAGCTTTGGTGGGCAATAATAGAAGAATATTAATGTCAGAGGTAAGTGGGAAAAGCACCGTGGTAAAAAAGATACAGAAAGTAGCACCTTGGATTACAAAGGATTCTGTAGAGGCCCAAGGTATAATAGATAAGCTTAAAAGCTTGGAGTATGAAGGCTATCAATTTGAAGGAGCGGATTCTTCCTTTGAACTTATGGTTAGAAAAATGCTTGGAATATATAAGAGCTTTTTCAAAGTAAAGGACTTTAGAGTAAACTGCGAAGATAAATGGCTTGAAAAAAATAGCGCTTATGCAGTAATTAAAGTTGAAGTAGATGGAAGAGAAGAGCTTACAGCAGGAGAAGGAGATGGACCTGTAAATGCCATGGATGTGGCACTGAGAAAAGCACTTTTGGTGTTCTATCCTCAGCTTAAAAAAATAAGGCTAAACGATTATAAGGTAAGAGTACTCGATACTACAGAAGCTACAGCGGCTAAAGTGCGAGTTCATATAGAGAGCACAGATGGAAATAAGGTTTGGGGAACAGTTGGGGTATCAACAAACATAATACAAGCCAGCTGGGAAGCTTTAGTGGATTCCTTAGAGTATTTCTTATATGAAGAAAGTAATAAAAATGATTAGGGGGAAAGATAAAATGAAATTAGCAGTAATACCAGGAGATGGAATTGGACCAGAGGTAATAAATCAGGCGCTTAAAGTTTTGAAGGTAGTAACAGAAAAATATGGAGTAAATCTAGAGACTGAAGAAGTGCTTATGGGAGGAATAGCCATAGACAAAACAGGAGTACCGCTGCCACAGGAGACTATTGATATATGCAAGAAAAGTGATGCAGTACTTTTAGGAGCTGTGGGAGGCGAGAAGTGGGATACACTTCCAGGGCACCTGAGACCAGAAGCAGGTCTTTTGGGCATAAGAAAAGCCCTTGACGTTTATGCAAATCTCAGACCAGCAATAGTATTTCCTCAATTAAAGTCAGCATCAATGCTGAAGGAAGAAGCTTTAAAAGATGGACTTGATGTTATGATTATAAGAGAACTTATTGGAGGCTCTTACTTTGGAGAAAAGAAAAGAGTAAAATTAGAGGATGGTACCTACAAAGCATGGGATACACAGCTGTATACTACTGCTGAAATCACTAGGATTACTCATATGGCCTTTAATATTGCTAAAAAAAGAGAAAACAAACTTACTCTAGTAGATAAAGCTAATGTATTGGAAAGCTCTAGGCTTTGGAGAGAAGTGGTTACAGATATAGCAAAGAGCTATCCGGAAGTAGAACTTAATTATATGTATGTTGATAATGCTGCAATGCAGCTTATTAGAAAGCCATCTCAGTTCAATGTTATTTTAACGGAGAATATGTTTGGTGACATACTAAGTGATGAGGCTTCCATGATAACAGGTTCCTTAGGAATGCTGCCATCTGCTTCCTTAGGGGATGGAAATGTAGGTTTATATGAACCTATACATGGTTCAGCACCGGATATAGCAGGTCAAGACAAGGCAAATCCTTTAGCCACTATTATGAGTACGGCCTTAATGCTCAAGTATTCTTTTAATATGGATGCTGCAGCAAAGGATATTGAAGAAGCTATAAATAAAGTGCTTGATATGGGATATAGAACTCTTGATATAATGTCGGAAGGAAAGCAGGCAGTAGGCTGCGAAAAAATGGGGGATTTAATAATAGAACAATTAATGTAATTTTTAAGAAAGCTGTTTTTGCAGCTTTCTTGTAATTTTAAAGGGGGATAATATGCAGCAAAATTTAAGCATAAAAAATTCTAAAATAGGTTATTATGGTGAACCTGGATCTAACACTCATGAGGCGATGTTATCCATATTTGATGACAGCAATCAAGGAATTCACAGAGATAGTTTTGAAGAGGTATTTAAGCTAGTAGTAGACAAAGAAGTAAGCTATGCGGTGCTTCCAATAGAGAATACTTCTACTGGCGGTGTAAATGATGTTTTGGATCTTTTAAATAAATATGAAGCCTACATAGTAGGAGAATCCTGTTTAAAAATAGAGCATAGACTGTTAGTTCTTCCAGAGGCTGATATAGAGGATATTAAGGAAGTGTATTCGCACCCACAAGGTCTTATGCAATGCAGGCAGTTTCTGTCGGAGCATAAAGCTTGGAAGCTCTTCAATTACTATAATACCGCCAAAAGCGCCCAATATGTTAAGGAATGCGGCTCTAAAGAAAAGGCAGCTATAGGAAATGTGAGTGCAGCTAAACTTTATGGGCTTAAGATTATTGAAGAAAATATAAGCTTAAGCAATAACAATTTTACCAGGTTCATAATAATATCTAACAAGTTAGAATATTCACAGGACTGCGATAAAATGAGTATAATACTAAAGCTTCCTCATACCTGTGGAACTCTTTATAATGTAATAAAAATAATATATGAGAGTAAATTAAATATGATGAAAATCGAATCAAGACCAATAATAGATCATCCTTGGCAGTACAGCTTTCATATAGATTTTGAGGGAAATATACAGGATAAGAATGTTATACAGGCTATAGATAAAATAAAAGAAGTCAGCAGCGATTTTAGGCTCATAGGAAATTATAGAAAATCAGTATAAAAAAATATGGCACTTAAGCCATATTTTTTAATAGAACAATCTATAGATAATAAATATTTGAGCCAATGCTATAAGAGGAATGAATATTGTAAACCTCAAATGCTTGGTTTTATGCCTGAATCTTTTCATGCCAATAAGTATGCCAAGACTTCCGAAGATAAGGGCTATTATGAATAAAGTGGATTCACGTATTCTCCAATGATGATTTTTTGCATATTGTTTATCTTTATACATCACCACAATAGCTATTATATTTATTACTAAAAGATAAAGTGAAAAATACTTCATTTCAAATCCTCTATTATTTCTTTATAAATTTTGTCCTTATATAATTTATAATTAAAGTAAGTGCATAGTCGTAAATAATAAAAGCTATCTCAGCGCCTATAATTATGAGGTATATAGGAAGCTTTGTGCTTAGGCTGTCTGTAAATAAGGAACTATAAGCAAAATACAAAATTCCCATGCTTAAATTAAAAAATACAAACTTAATTATAAATTCTATCACCATTTTATCCAATGCTTCCACGTAATATTTCACAAATCCATACAATCCGAAGAAAATCACGTAGGCAAAAGCGATGCCCTTTATTCCTAAAATTAACGAGAGCAGGGAGGCGGCAAAGTACACAACAAAGCTATTCTTTACACCAGTAGTAAGTATGGAGTAAGGGATGATAGCTGACACTATAGTCAGTAACGAGAGTTTGCTCGTTGGAATTATACCAGAGATATATATTAGAATTACGGTAAGTGCTGCATATAATCCGCCTCTAGCAATATTCTTTGTATTATTCATTTACTTTCCACCTCTCTTTATATTGAGTTAGCAGCAAGGAACTATATCTCCGCCCATGCATTCGCAAAGGCTGTCTGCGCACCAAAGCTTCACGCAGAAATCACACATTTCGTCGTTGTTTCCTCTTCTTCCATAGAAATTATCTCTATAATTTCCATTTCGTCTGCTTATATTGTCTAAAGCATTTCTATATTCAGGATTAGCCGGATTCATGTTAGTGGCAGTAGAAATATAATTTCTTGCGCTGTCATACCAGCCTTTTTTCATATGTAAAAGCCCCATTAAATAATACCATTCTGCGTCCTTATTAGTCATGGAATTCAGAGCAGTTTCGGCGTTTCTATAGTTGCCTCTCTGTATATCGTTACGAATATTTCCATAACCATATCCATTAGAATTGTTGTAACTGGAATTATCGCTATAACTTTCTTGACGCTGATAATATGAGCTGCCTTCGGAAGCATTTTTCATAAGGTACTCATAGGCTTCATTAAGTTCTCTCATTTTTTCTTCCGCTAAGTCTTTTAAAGGATTGCTATCATATTGATCAGGATGGTATTTCTTGGCTAATTCTCTATAAGCCTTTTTGATTTCTTCTTTGCTGGCGCCTTCTTTTACGCCCAATATTTCATATGGGTTTTGCATTTAACAATTCACTCCTTTTAAAAACAATATCCATTTTTTCCATAAGACCAAATTTTAATATGTTATCAAGTAGCTCTTTATTTTTCTCAATTGGCAGGGAGCTTAAAATTTCATAGGTTGCGGAAGCACAAGTGGTAAGTATAAAATCTATGTTATCTTCTATTTGTATTTTTAACTTATCACAATCTAAACCTTCCTTATTATATAGTGCAGTTAAAAGATTAAATTTACCTTTCTTCATATCTTTTTCTAAGTCATCCCAAGCATCAATTATGTATATCCATTTTCCAAGATTATACCCAAGCCAATATAAAGTTTCCTTGTATTCATAATCATCCTTAAAATAATCACTTATTATATAGCCTGTAAGGTGGGCAAAATGATGAGAAATTTCATCGATGCTATATTTATATGCTTCTTTTTCCATAGTATAAAGGGTATTTAATATATTACCAATATTATTGCTTAAATCGCTACCTGAAATATATCTTTTCAAGAATGAAGAAGATAATTTACTAGTTATAGTATTATCATCATTAATATTATCAATAAGCTTGTAATAGGTCAACATTATATTACATTCAGCAGCATATATTAAAGCAGGATTGTCATAAATTCTAATTCTTTCTTTTGTAGGGTGCACTGCACATCTAAATTTTCTATAATTTAGTTTATGATTATCTAAAGAATCTATGAGAATGGCTAAGAAGGTCATATCATAGTTTAAAGCCATTCTTGGAAGATTTCCGAAATTATCTTTTATAGCATGACATAATCCGCAATAATAAGCTTTGAATTTTTCAAAATCTTTAATTTTTAGTTCCATTCTACATGGAACCACATATCCAAACACGTAAAAAACAACTCCTTATAAAGCATTATTATTTTATTTCTGTTTTATCAATCAAAGCCTATATATTAACATTTTCTTAAAGCATAGCTTTATCTCTTAGTATATCACAGAACATTATAAATAGATAAATTATTTTATTTAAAATGTTGATATAATATGTAGAAAGTTAAATGAAAATTAAAATATTTTATATGATAATGAAATGTGGTATAATGTGTTAGTATTTGTAATAGAGTATACGGTATCTTTGAAATGGGGGATATGGAAAATGTATGAAAAAAAAGTAGTTCTTATAACTGGAGCATCTTCTGGAATTGGCAGAGCTACGGCACTTTACTTGGCTGATAAGGGAATAAAAGTTTACGGAACCAGTAGAAGTGGAAGAGGGGATGATGAATTAAAATCAAAGGATATTTCCATGGTAGCTATGGATGTAACGGATGATAATTCGGTCAAGAAGGCTGTACGAGAAATTTCAGAAAAGGCAGGGACTATAGATGTACTTATTAACAATGCAGGTTCAGGTATATCAGGTCCATTGGAAGAAACTTCAATGGATGAATTTAAAAATCTCTTTGAAATAAATTTCTTTGGAACAGTTCGAGTTATAGATAACATACTTCCGATTATGAGAGAGAGAAGAAGCGGAATCATAATAAATACATCTTCCATAGGAGGCATTATAGGCCTTCCATATCAAGGAGTTTACAGCAGTACTAAATTTGCAATAGAAGGATATACTGAAGCATTAAGTAAAGAGTTAAATGAATTTGGCATAAAGGTATGTATGATACAGCCTGGTGATTTCTGCACTGGTTTTACAAAAAACAGAATATTTACTAAAGCTACGGATAAGAATTCTCCTTACTATAAAAGTTTTGCAAAGACTTTAGTAACATTTGAGCATGATGAAAATAATGGGTGTAATCCAGAAAAAATAGGGAAACTTATATTTAATATCATAAAAAGCAAACATATCAAAGAAAGATACATTGTAGGTTATTTTTTTCAAAAGCTTTCAGTGATGCTTAAGAGAATATTGCCTGGAAGGATCTTTGAAAAAATAATAATAAGCTATTATATTAAAAAGGGTGACTTATCCGAAGCAGAGTCAAAGGATATAGAAAACAGGATAAATAAGATATATTAAACTCGGAGGGTTGAATATGAGAGAATCGAGAATAACAGTAAATGAACTTAAAAATTCATCTATGGATTTTAAGAGCATTTATAATGCCATGATGAAAAATGGTGAAAAAATAGTATGTGAATTTATAGAAGATAGCAAAATAGTTAAATGGACTTATTCAGATTATAATGAAAAAATTCTTAAGACAGCAGCAAAATTATCTCAAATGGCAGCTGAAATTCAGAGGGGATCTTACATAGGTATAAAGATGAGCAATTCACCTTATTGGCCTATAACCTTTTGGAGCATACTTATGGCTGGCTATAAACCTCTTCTTTTAGATGCTGCTATGGCAGATGAAATGACCAGCTATTTAATGAAGCAGGCTGGAGCTAAAATGTTAATAAATTCTGTAATAAAAATAGGTGAAGAAAAGGTAAACTTTGAACCTAAGTGGGAAAATGAATTTGCACTATGTACTTCTGGTACCACCAGCACTAGCAAAGTGTATTACTATGATGGTGAATCTGTAAGCCATCAAATATTAAACGCTGAATATCTATATTATGACACAGAGAGAATAAGCCCAAGAGAAAACGATAAAGTGCTTGCATTCCTGCCTATGCATCATATATTTGGCCTTGTAGCAAGTTATTTATGGTTTTCTTTTTACGGCACCACTGTGGTTTACATAAAAGATAGATCTCCAGAAACCATAATGAAAGCTTGCAGGGAGCATAAGGTTACACACATCACTACAGTTCCGCTGCTTCCTAATAATCTAGCTAAAGGTATATCAAGAAAATTATCTCAAGAGACTAAGGGAAAACAGCTGCTATTTAACAGCATGTTAAATGTAAGCTTGTTCCTACAAAAGATTAATGCTGAGATGGGAACTAAATTTGCCCAAAGCATATTTAAAAATATTTTAAATGGTCTTTTGGGGCCTCAGATAAGAGTGATGATTAGCGGAGGGAGCCATATACCTTATGAAAGCATGAGACTTTTAAATGGCATAGGATATTTCACTACCAGCGGTTTTGGAATGACGGAGGTTGGAGTATCTTCCTGTGAAACCAGTGACAGCTTTAGAAAGAGAATGATGGGCTCTACAGGTAAGCCGCTTAAGTACATAGAATACAAGGTAGTTAAGGATAGCGGAAATGAATCTGGCGATGTGCTTGTAAGAGGAAAAGCCATCCACAGCGGACGTCTTATCGATGGGGAAAAGGTTCCTGCAGAGGTGGATAAGGAAGGATGGTTTGATACTGGAGACATTGGAAGATTGGAAAGTGGAAGATTATTTATAGATGGAAGAATAAAAGACCTCATCATAAATGAATCAGGGGAAAATGTTTATCCTGACGAATTAGAGGATTATTATTCAAAGCTTTCTGTATACAATCAGCTTTCAGTGCTAGGTACTAAAAAGGATGCTAACTATGAGTATATTACTCTAGTGGTTAGCCTTGCTCCAAAGGACATGAACGAATTGATATATGATACTATAAGAAATGAAGTAAATAGGATTAACGGAACTCTTCCGGTGATGAAAAGAGTGAATAAAGTTTATATCACTTCTGAGCCTCTTCCAGTAGTAAATGGAATAAAGGTTAAGAGAGCTCAGCTTAAGAAAGATATAGAAAATAACGGTATTAGTGTAATAGACTTAGATCTTAGAAGCAAAAATTTCGATGTAAAAGAGAAGGCGGAGGAAAAAGCAGCTCCAACAGAGATAGAAGCTTCAAGAGAACTAAAAGAAATCAAAGAGAAGGTAAGAGGATTCTTTGCAGAAGTGCTGCATCTTCCTGAAGAAAGTGTTGCCTATGATGCTCACTTTATAGATGATTTAGGCGGTGACAGCCTATCAAGCATAAGCTTGCTTGTAAAGGTTGAGGAGAAATATAATGTAGTTATACCTGACTCTGAATATTATAATTGCACTAATGTTAACAATCTTTCAGCTTTAATCGTCAGAAAGCTTTACGGAATCAGTGAAGATAATGATGGAAAAGTAACCCCTGATCAGCAAAAGGAAGTGACTCCTATAACTTCCTTTGAAAGTTCAAGAGAATACAAGGCTCTAGTGGATAGATTAAAAAGTGCTGAAGAAGCGGGAAATCCGTACTTTGTATGTCATGATTCTGCTATAAGAGATGTATCTATGCTTGACGGCGAAAGAGAAGTATTGAATTTTGGATCTTATAATTACGTAGGTATGTCCGGTCATCCAGAGACTATAAAAGCAGCCCAGGATGCCGCAGAAAAATATGGAACTTCTGCCAGCGGAAGCAGAATACTGGCTGGTGAGAAACACATTTATATGGAACTGGAAAAGAAGATAGCAGAGTGGAAACATACAGAGGATTCTATAGTATTGGTGGGAGGACATTCTACAAATGTAACTTTTGTAGGAAACTTCTGTAATGAAAGAGATATAATATTGTATGATGCTTTATCTCACAATTCCATAGTGCAGGGATGTCAGCTTTCAAAGAGTGATGCTAAAGCCTTTCCTCATAATGATTTTGCAGCTCTTGAAAGTATTTTGAAGAATGTTAGACCTAGATACGAAAAGATTCTGGTAGTTGTGGAAGGCGTATATTCCATGGATGGCGATATTGCGCCTATGCCTGAATTTATAAAGCTAAAGAAAAAGTACGGATTCTTCCTTATGGTGGATGAAGCACATTCAGCTTGTGTAATAGGTGAACACGGAAGAGGAGTAGACGAATATTTCAATTTGGATCCTTATGACATAGATGTGAAGATGGGAACTCTTTCAAAGGGACTTGGAACCTGTGGAGGATACCTAGCCGGCAAGAAATGTCTGGTGGACTTTTTAAGATACACAGTGCCTGGATTCGTATTTTCTGTAGGAATCAATCCGCCCTCTGCAGCAGCTACTATGAAGGCCTTAGAGATATTGACTAGAGATAATTCTGTAGTTAAGAGGCTTCATGAAAATATAGATACTTTTGTGTCAGAAGCTCATAAGAGAGGACTTAACACCTGCCTTGCAGGTGAGACAGCTATAATACCTATAATGGTAGGTGACGATATAGATGCCTTTAAAATCAGCAATGTAATGCTTGAAAGAGGAGTATTCGTTCCCCCAGCTGTATACCCAGCAGTGCCTAAGGGGCAGGCAAGATTAAGATTCTGCGTTATAAGTGAACACAAAGAAGAACAGATAATTAAGGCTCTGGATATACTTATGGAAGTATCAAAAGAATTAAATATAGATTTAAGCGTTAAAGAGAAAATAGAAGCTTAAAACAAAACCAAATGAAAAATGCCTAGAGATGTTTAATACATTTCTAGGCATTTTTATTAATGATTAGTTTGCGCGTATAGCAGCCATATTTATGCCAGGATACATTCTTATTCTAGGTATGGTTTCAAGCCCATAACTTTTATTAGCAAAACCAGGCTTAGTGGTAAAACTCATTTTATAGCCAGCTTCAGCATCTGCTTTTATGGTGTCGTTATTGTATTTTCCTGATGGATAGCATAGATATTCCGTGCCTTTCCCAAGCAATGCGCTAAGCTTATCCCTTGAGGTAACAAGCTCTTTGAGCTGGGCAGCATAATTAAGAGTGCTGAGTTCGCTGTGGGTATCCGTATGGCTCTCAAAATCTATATTATTATTGAACATTTCTTTTATGTTTTCAGTAGTTAAACAATCTGGCTGGTCTATATATTTAGTTATTACAAATATGGTTGCTTTAAAACCATATTTTTTTAATATTGGATAGGCATTATCATAATTGTCCCTATATCCATCATCAAAGGTTATCACTACAGGTTTATCGGGACAATTTTTACCTGTGGTTAGTATGCCGTAAAGCTCATCAAGAGACAAAGGGGTATACCCCTGATCATTTAACCATTTCATTTCAGCTGCAAATTCTTCTGGCTTAATTATAAGGCTATTAGTACTATTCTCGTTTATAGAGTGATACATAAGCACGGGAATTTTTGCTTTCGCTGGGTCTATATCTGTATACTTAACTGCTTTATTTGCAGCGTTGCTGCTTCTGTGAGTATCTTTGTATTTAAATCTTATATCTGCATCTTCATCCTTAGAGGAAGATGATATTCCTTCAATAGGCTTGTCTATTTTAGGAGAATTAGAAGTAATAGTTTTATTTTCTTCCACAGGCTTGGCATAATTACAAGCTGTAAAAGAAAAGGAAAGCAATAATATAAATATAAATGTATAGAGCTTTAAAGATTTGTTCATCCAATTATCATCCCTAACTTTTGCATTATATATATCTATTACGATAAACAGTATTGATTTGTTTAATATTTTTTAAGAACTTCTCTAAATTTTTTTATATTTTCCTTCAGCTCATGATTTTTAAATATGCCTGATCCAGATACTAATATATTAGCACCAGCAGCAGCAGCTTCTTTGCAATTATCTGCTGATATTCCGCCATCTACATTTATTTCATATCTATAATTATTTTCCTGCTTTAATCTAGTAAGTTCCTTAATTTTATCTAGGCTGTAGGGAATAAAAGATTGACCTCCAAAGCCTGGGTTTACGCTCATAATTAATACCAAATCTATCTTGTGAAGAAGATGTTTAATAAAAGACACTGGAGTGGAAGGATTTAACGCTATTCCTGCTTTTACATTGAAGCCTTTTATGTAGTCTACAAGTCTATCCATATGGCGGTCGCTCTCATAATGAACAGTTATTATATCAGAGCCAGCCTCTACAAAATCCTTAATATAGTTACTAGGGTTTTCAATCATAAGATGGACATCAAATGGAAGCTTTGTATAAGGTCTTAAAGCCTTTATAATAGGCGGTCCTAAAGTTATATTAGGAACAAAATTTCCATCCATCACATCAATGTGGATTAAATCTGCCCCAGCCTCATCTAAAAGTTTGACTTCTTCTCCTAATTTTGAAAAATCAGAAGATAGTATTGATGGAGATAGTTTTATCATGTAAGTTGCCTCCTTGCAATGTTTTAAAATACACATCTATGATATAATTATGTGATTTTAACCTAAATTTAATTCTCTAGTCAAATAAAATTATATTATAGGTGAAAGGATTTTAAAAGCCATAGATAAATTAAAATCGAAGATTGTAGTAAAAACTTAGTTTTAAAATAAGTTAGAATAAGGTATAATATTACCTATGACTACTTTTTGTGGATCTAGGACGTATAAAATAATAAGGTGGGTGTTAAGATGACTCTTTATAAAAAAATATTCAAGGACTACATAATTCCTGTGTTAGTAGCACTTGTACTAACATTATTAATAAATAAGTTTTTATTGTTTAAAATATATATCCCCTCAGAATCTATGGTACCAACCTTAAAGGTAGGCGATCAGGCTTTTGCTACTAAAATATATAATTACAGTAAAATTAAAAGAGGAGATATTTTAGTGTTTAATTTTGCTCCGGAAAATCAACTTTTTATAAAGAGGGTTATAGGGCTTCCTGGTGAAACGGTTAAGGTGGATGACAATGGGGATGTTTATATAAACGGCACTAAATTAAATGAACCTTATGTGAAAAATCCTGATAAAAAGGCAGGAAACTTTGTGGTTCCTAAGGATTGCTATCTTTTCATGGGGGATAACAGAGCAAATTCAAATGATGCCAGATATTGGAGTAATCCTTACATAAATGAAAAAGATATAAGAGGTAAAGCCCAGCTTATAGTATATCCTTTTAGCAGATTTGGATTTTTGAAGTAAAACTACATATTAGATGATTTTATGAGGAGGGGTAGATGTGGACATTAATAACTATTCAAAAGAAAATGATGAGGAATTCACCTCCAGCATTAAAAAAGAGCTGGAGCTGGCTGTAGAAAAAGAAAAGCTTAAAGAGAGCATAGATATAATTAAAAATGAAATATTGCTTTATATAGGTAAAAGGAAAGAATTAACCTCCTACATACTTGAATACAGAAAAAATGCGCTGGATGAATTTAGAAAT
This sequence comes from Clostridium sp. 19966, assembly GCF_032335695.1. NCBI lineage: Bacteria > Bacillati > Bacillota > Clostridia > Eubacteriales > Clostridiaceae > Clostridium > Clostridium sp. 19966. The sequence goes on along the minus strand of NZ_JACTOJ010000022.1, from coordinate 21,790 downwards.
GATGAAGATAAGATAATCGATTATTTTGACCATGAGCGTTTTGTTAAGGAAGAATCTTTTAAAAGCATTGATAGAAGATTAAAAGAGCTTATCATACTTAAAAATACCCCTTATTTTGGGAAAGTAAACTTTAAAGAAGCAGATATGGAAGAGGAATATATCTATATAGGAAGATTTGGAGTTACTCCAGAAGGTTCCTATGAGCCCTTGGTGGTGGATTGGAGAGCACCGGTGGCTTCCCTATTTTACAGCGGTAAACTTGGAGAGGCTGTATATAAAGCTCCTATGGGAGATGTTACAGCAGATATAAAGTCCAAGAGGCAGTTTATAATAAAGAAAAGCGAGCTTGTTGGAATGTTTGATACCTCTGTAGATGTAAAGGATGATATACTTCAGATGGTTTTAAGCAGCAACAGCTCTGAAAAGCTTAAAGACATAGTAATGACAATCCAATCAGAGCAGGATGAGATAATAAGGCAGCCTTATGATATAACCATGGTAGTTAACGGTGTGGCAGGAAGCGGTAAAACTACTATAGCACTTCACAGGGTAGCATACCTTCTCTATAACTACAGAGAAAGATTACAGGATAAGGTGCTGATACTTGGACCTAACAGTATATTTATGGAGTATATATCCATGGTTTTGCCAAGTCTTGGTGAGGTGGGTGTAAAACAAAGCACTTTTAGCGATTATGCAATGAGCAAATTAAATATTCATGAAGTTATGCCTTTCAAAGACTATATGGATAGAATATTAAGTGATGATAAAGAATTCATAAATAAAGCTCTCTATAAGGCTTCTGAAGATTTTGAAAAAGTTATTGAAAGTAAAATTGATGAAGTAAATAAGCATTACTTTGATATAAAGGAGGTTACTCTTCTAGGTAAGCCTGTAGTAGATAAAGCTGAAATCAAAGAAATGTTTGAAAACTATTTTAAAGATATGCCTTTGTTTAGAAGAAGCAAGAAGATAAGAAGAATAATATTCAGCAAAATAAAAGATGTGAGAGATGATTTAGTTAGAGAAGTACAAAGGGAGTACAAAGAAACAATAGCAAAGATGACACCTAGAGAACTTCAGCTGGAAGGCAATCAGGTAGAATTCATGCGAAGAAATAAGATAAGAGAAATAATACGAGGAGTTCTTGACTGCAAACAAGCTCTAGCCTGGATAGAAAATCCTAATGTTTTAGAAATATATGAAACTATTAATGGCAAAGATATGCTTACTTATGATGACTTAGCACCTCTTTTATATATAGATATTAAGCTTAGAGGAAATGTGGTAAAAGAGGATATAAAGCATGTAGTCATAGATGAGGCACAGGATTACAGCTCACTTCAGTTTAAGGTGATAAAAGAAATCACGGGCTGCCTATCCATGACAATAGTAGGGGATTCCAATCAAAGAATTCTTCCTTGTGAGGGTGAAGTGCCTATGGTAAAACTTGATAAAATTCTTAATGGAGAAGATATTAAGTTTTTTGGGCTTGAAAAGAGCTATAGATCTACTAAAGAAATCATGGAATATGCTAATAATTTTATCGGAGGTAAGATTGTTCCTTTAGTCAGAAGCGGAAATAAAGTTAAAGAAATTTCAGCGGAAAAGGAACATTTTTCAGACACCATAAAAGAAATGGTAGAGGATTTAAACAAAAAAGGCTACGAAAGTATAGCATTAGTATGCAGAGATATGGAAGCTACTAAGGAAATACAATCACTGCTGAGTCCGAAGCTTAATATAAAAGTTATGGATACTGATGATATAATTTACAGCGGAGGCACTGTACTTATTCCATCCTACTATGCTAAGGGACTTGAATTTGACAGCGTAATAATTGTGAAGCATGGAGACATACAGGATTTACAGAAGGACGCAAAAATAAACTATGTTATGTGTACTAGAGCACTGCATGAGCTTAATGTCATAAATATAAAATAACGGGGCTGTGGCAAAAATATTATTTATTTTAAGATATTAAGATAAGATTAGTAAGTGATAAAGTTGAATTAAGAAGTAAGAGGTAAAAATTAATAGTTATTGAGGAAATCGTCTCTTTGTGAGACGATTTCTTACCTTCACTTTTAATTCTTAATTTTTACTTGTTAACTAAATTAGTATAAATCTATAAATCTATATAACTATATAACTAGTTATAGAAGTATCAAGGGTTCAGCTGACATTAGTTGGATTTACAAATCAGAAAAGTCTCTGTCTATTGTAATAACGCAATTATAATTTGGATGAAATTTTTTTACTTCAGTACATATATCCTTTTTTAAAGCTATCTCTCCAGTATGATTGGTTATATCCGATGAATTAACTACCGAATCAAAGATAATATTCTTAGTTTCACCTTCACCAACAATTCTGAAGTCATGTATAGATTTTATTGATTCAAATTTTTTTAAAATGGTGGATACTTGTTTTCTTGTATTCGTAACTTCCTTGTCGTCTACATTTACTGGATCCATATGTATTACAAGTATGAGATTTAGCTTTTCTGAAATTTCTCTTTCTGCTCTGTCAATGACGTTATGTATGGATACTATATTTATGTTGGAAGGAACTTCTGCATGTATGGATGCCATAGCCTTTCCTGGACCATAATTATGTATTATAAGATCGTGGACACCTATTATATTTTCATAGGAAAGCACCCGCTTCTTTATATCCTTTACCAGCTCTGCATCTGGAGCTTCTCCCAGCAAAGGATTTACAGTTTCTTTTATCAGCGTGAAACCAGAATAAAGAATTAATGCGGCTACTAAAATTCCTAAATATCCGTCTAGAGGAAAGGAAGAGAATAAAGAAAAAATAAGGGATATAGCAACAACAGCTGAAATTATTACGTCTCCTAAGGAGTCTAAGGCAGAAGCTTTTAAAGCAGCAGAATCTATAATAAATCCTATTTTCTTATTAAAAAAAGAAAGCCATACCTTCGCAGCCATAGATAGTAATATAAGCAAAAATGGAATCAATTGAAATACTACTCTGCTAGGATGAAATATCCTTTCAAAAGAAGATTTAACAAATTGAAAGCCTACAAACATAACCATGAAGGAAACTACTAATGCGGATAGATATTCAATTCTTCCATGACCAAAAGGGTGCTCTTCATCAGCAGGTAAATTTGAAAGCTTAAATCCAATTATAGTGATAAGAGAAGAAGCACTATCAGAAAGGTTATTAAAAGCATCCGCAGTGACAGCAATACTATTAGTCAAAATTCCAACTGAAATCTTTATGAAAAATAATATTAAATTAATAACTATACCTATAATTCCAGCAAAAAATCCATATTTGGTTCTTACAGTTTCATTTTTTGTATCTTCGAAGTTCTTAATGAACTTTTTAATTAAAGTATTAATAAACAAATATTATCACCCCAAAATAGTTTATTCTATTGATTAACTTCTGTACATATTATATCATAAAATATGTCGACTAATAATTAATCGAAATTTTAATTTGTTATAATTTATGATACGGAGTGATATAGATGGAAAAGGAAATTAAAAGCCTTGCTGAAAATTTATTAGATTTTATAGATGAAAGTCCCACAGCCTTTCATGCTGTTGCTGCTGCTAAAAAGGAATTATTGTCAGCAGGCTTTAGTGAGCTTAAGGAAGAAGAAGCTTGGAAGATAGAAAAGGGAGGAAAATATTTTACTACTAGAAACGACTCTTCACTTTTTGGATTTGTGGTGGGTACAGGAGAGATGGAAGCAGAAGGCTTCAGAATAGCTGGATCACACACAGATTCCCCAACTTTCAGAATAAAACCCCATGCTGAGATGTGCAATGAGGGTTTCTTAAAGCTTAATACAGAAGTATATGGGGTACCGATTTTAAATACTTGGTTTGATAGACCTCTATCTATAGCTGGAAGGGTGGCAGTAAAAAGTACTGGAATGTTTCCAGAAAGCAGATTAGTAAATATATCAAGACCAATAACTATAATACCTAATTTAGCCATACATTTAAATAGAAAAGTGAATCATGGTGTTGAATTAAATCCTCAGAAGGATACAATACCTATGGTAGGCTGTATAAATGATGAGCTTGAAAAGGATGAGTTTTTAGTTAAGCTTATAGCAGGGGAGCTAGGGGTTAAAGCCGAGGATATACTGGATTTTGATTTATTTCTATATGAATATGGAAGAGGTTGCCTACTAGGAGTAAATGAAGAATTCATATCTTCTTCAAGAATAGATAATCTTAGCATGGTGCACAGTGCTATTCATGCAATATTGGATGCAAAACCTGGGAAAGCTACCAACCTTATAGCATGCTTTGACAATGAGGAAGTGGGAAGCTCTACTAAGCAGGGAGCTAATTCCGAAATATTAGTGCATACTTTAGAGAGGATAGCTCTAAGCCTTGGCAAAGGAAGAGAGGAACTTTTAAGAGCCTATGCTAAATCCTTTATGATATCTACAGACGCGGCTCAAGGTCTTCATCCCAATAATACAGAAAAATTTGATCCAACCTGCAGGGTTATTCTAAACCAAGGACCTGCTATAAAAATCAGCGCAGCTCAAAGCTATACCTCTGACAGCATATCTATAGGTACATATGAAATGATATGCGAAAAAGCAAAGGTACCTGTGCAGAAATTTGTTAATCGTTCTGATGAACCAGGTGGAAGAACAATAGGACCGCTTTCAGCTACCCATCTTCCAATTAAATCAGTGGATATAGGAGCACCTCTTTTAGCTATGCATTCTGTAAGAGAGCTTGGAGGAGTATATGACCATTTTTATATTACTAAATCTTTGATTGAGTTTTTTTCAATGTAAATAGCTGTTGCATAAATATAATAATTGTGTTACCATAATGTAAATTAAATAATGAACTTTACCTAGGGTAGAGGTGCCTAAATTAATAGTACTTTTGCGGAGCTGGCGGGCGTAGAGGCAAGAGGAAAGGGATTTAGGCCGAAGAGAAGAAACTGCAAAAATCTTCCCTGGCTGTGCATAAAATATATGTATGGCTGTCATGGTTTTCCATGGAGAGCTACAAGGTACACGTAGTTGTATTAAAATTGTTTTTAAGCAGCAAAGGTGTTCCTTTGCTGCATTTGTTTTATGTAGTGACTATTCAAGGTGGAGGGCAGCAATCTAGAGGTGATAAATTGAATATTGTAGTACAAAAATATGGGGGGAGTTCCGTAGCTACTTCCGAAAAGATAAAGAAGGTAGCAGAAACTGTTATAGCGAGAAAAGAAAAGGGAAACAGCATGGTAGTTGTAGTATCTGCTATGGGAGATACCACGGACGAGCTCATATCCTTAGCAAAAGAAATAACAGAAAATCCCGATAAAAGGGAGATGGATGCTTTGCTATCCACAGGAGAGATGGTATCAAGTGCAATGCTAGCTATGGCTGTCAATGCCATGGGACATAAGGCTGTAAGCTATAGTGCCTATCAGCTTAATATACAGACCAGAGGACAATATGGCAAAGCACTTATAAAAGATATGGATATTACTAAAATTGTGGAAAGCTTAGAAGAGGACAACATAGTAATAGTAGCTGGATTTCAGGGAGTTAATGATTTGGGAGACATAACTACTTTAGGAAGAGGAGGCTCAGACACCTCTGCAGTAGCTTTAGCATATAAACTTAAAGGAAGCTGTGAAATATATACTGATGTAGATGGCATATATGCCTGTGATCCTAGGAAGCTGAAAAGTGCAAAAAAATTATCCGATATTCATTACGAAGAAATGCTGGAACTAGCAAGTTTAGGTGCTCAGGTTATGCATTCCAGGTCTGTAGAACTTGCAGAAAAATATAATATACCCATCTATGTAGGGTTAAGCTGCAGCGATATTAAAGGAACTATAATAGGAGGGACTAACAATATGGAAACCAAAGCTGTCACAGGAATAGCCACTAGCAATGATGATATTTCGATAACAGTAAAAAATATATCCTCAGATATAAATATTATCTCTGAATTATTTGGTAAAATAGGAGAGAGAAAGATAAACATAGATATGATAAGCCAGACGGCTCCGATAGATGATAAGGTAAATATATCTTTTACTATACCTAAAGAAGATGTTTCAGATTGTATGGAAATACTATATCAATTAGCCTGTAAGGAAAATATTATAATAGATGAAGATATAACCAAATTTTCAATTGTGGGTATAGGTATGAAAACCACATCTGGAGTAGCAGGAAAAATGTTTAGGCTTTTTAGCGAGAATAATATATTGGTTAAAATGATAACTACTTCTGAGATAAGAGTTACTTGTACCATAAAGCGAGAAGATGAGCTTAAAGCAATCGATATAACGGGAGAGGCATTTAATCTTAAAGCATCCATTTAAAACATAGCTATTTTAAGAATATTTAGTTTTAATTTTTGTGATTGGAGGAAGGAAAATGAAGTTATTTGGTACAATGGCCGTAGTAGACAATAAACTTACGGTAGGAGGAGTAAGCTGCAGCAGCATGGCGGAAAGTTTTGGAACTCCACTATATGTATTTGATGAAAATTTATTAAGAGAGAAATGCAGGAGATACAATCAAAGCTTTAAAGCTTCTGAAAAAGGTAATAGAGTGGCTTATGCAGGTAAGGCTTTTCTTATAATGGCTATGTGTAAGCTGTTAAATGAAGAAAATATGTGGCTTGATGTGGTATCTGGAGGAGAACTCTATACCGCTTATAAAAGTGATTTTCCAATGGAAAGAATATATTTTCATGGAAATAATAAAACAATTGAAGAAATTGACATGGGAATAAGATTGGGAGTAGGGAGATTCGTGGCGGATAATTTCTATGAGATAGACAATATAAATGAAATAGCGGCAAAATACGGCGTGAAACAGAAAATTTTATTAAGAATAACTCCAGGCATTGAAGCGCACACTCATGATTATATAAGAACTGGTCAAATAGATTCTAAATTTGGTTTCACAGTGCTTAATAATAAAACTATGGAAGCAGTAAAAAAAGCTTTAGAGCTACCTAATATAGAGCTGGTAGGCCTTCATTCCCATATCGGATCTCAAATATTTGAAATAGAACCCTATAAAGATGAAGTTAAGGTTATGCTCACATTGATTCAAAGTATATATAAAGAGACAGGTCATCTGCTTAAGGAATTAGATTTAGGCGGTGGTTTTGGCATATATTACAGCGAGGGTGACAAGCCAAAGAGCATAGAAGAGTTTTCTAATGTTATTCTAGAAGAATTTGATGAAACCTGTAAGCAGCTTGATATAAATCCTCCGATTTTAACTATTGAACCAGGAAGATCTATAGTTGGAAATGCGGGAATTACTCTTTATACAGTAGGTTCAATAAAAAAAATACCAGAAGTGAGAACTTACGTGGCAGTAGATGGAGGAATGACAGACAATATAAGACCAGCCTTATATAGAGCTGAATATGAATGCGGAATTGCGAACAACATAGAAGGAAGCATAAATGAGAAGGTCACTATATCAGGAAAGTGCTGTGAATCTGGAGATATCTTACTTTCAGATATAACAATTCCTCATGTGAAGAGCGGCGATATATTGTCAGTAATGTCTACAGGAGCCTATGGATATTCCATGGCCAGCAACTACAATAAAATACCTAAAGCTGCAGTGGTTATGGTAAAGGATGGAGAAACCAGATTAGTATGCAAAAGAGAAACTTATGATGATATCATAAAAAATGAAATACTGTAATTTATTCCACTGAGGTAAGAAATAAAAATTAAGACATAAAAGGTAAGAAGTAAGAGCTATGGTTAAAATTCGCTTGAAGCGAATTTATAAATTGAAATCGGCTCTCCAAAGAGACGATTTCTACCTAAACTCTTACCTTTTTAATTTTACCTCTTAACTAATAAACAAATTTCAATTAAAAATAGAAATAATTAGTGCAATAAATTGTTATTGCTTCGATAAAATAAGACTAATTTTTTATGAAACTGTCAATATAATCCGTTTATAATAAAATTTATATAGACGGTTTATGTAAAATAATATATACTCAAATTGAAAAATTAGAGCGGGGTGGATAAATATGTTTGAAATGAAGGAAGAATACAAAACTGGGATAGCACAAATTGATGCAGAGCACACTAAGTTATTCGAAATCGGAGAAAGGGCATTTCAACTGATTAAAAACTCATACAGCCCTGATAAATACGATGATATTGTCAGCATAGTGTATGAATTAAGAGAATACGCCCAGATACATTTTAAAAATGAAGAAGAGTACATGAAAAGTATAAACTATAAAAAACTTTTTACTCAGGTCATAGACCATCAAGAGTTTATGAATAAAGTAAACTCCATTGATTTTAATAAACTAGATCATAATCAGGATGAGTACTTAATGAATTTGTTAGAATTTGTCGCAAAATGGCTTACGGACCATATAATCGAAAAGGACTTACTTATAGCTGAAAATTAATAAAACATATAAAAATAGCTGTTTGGACTAACCTAAGTTAGCTGCCAGGCAGCTTTTTTTATATATTCACTCCATATTTTAGATGAGGGTTGATTTTTACACTGATTTAAAATATATCCTTTCATATAAATAATTAAAATACTGTTGGGTATACTAAATAAAAAGCAATAAAGCGGTTATTCATAATAATTTGACGTTATATTATTGGGGAGTGTGATTAAATAATGTACCTATATATTTTACTGCTGGTATCTATTGCATTTGTGTCCATATATATAATATGGATTCGCCGTGAAGAAGAAAATCAGAATATCATGGAAGATATACCTAGCATTTATGTTAATAAGGATGACATGGAGAAGCATGCATTAAAAATATCTACATACTATTCCGAAACAAAAAAAACAGCTTACAGAAGAAAGCTTATAAAGAGCCTAGATGAAAGTTATAAGAAGATAATAGAAGGTCACGATTACATAGATAAAGAAATAGATGAAAAATATGATATGGTTCCAGCAGCGGAATGGCTTTTAGACAATCTGTACTTAATACAAAAGGAATACAAGGATATAAAGAGCAGCATGCCATCCAGCTACTATAGAAATTTGCCAACTATAAGCAAAGGAATGATGAAGGGATATCCTAGAGTTTATCATATAGCTATAGAACTAGTGTGCCATACGGATGGGCTTATAGATGAAAACGTGATTGAAGCCTTTATTGGAGCATATCAGAAAAATACCATATTGAGCAGCGGTGAACTTTGGGCTCTCCCTATAATGATAAGAATAGCCTTGATACAGAATATAAGCCAAATAGTAAATAAGATAGTATATGCTATAGAAGAGAAAAAAAGGGGAGAGCAGTTTGGGGAAAATATAATAAATGCATATACGGAAAAAAAATTGGATTTTAATTTAGAAAGTTTGAAGAAGAAAAGTATATCTTTCTCATCTCATTTTGTAGAAAGCCTTATAAAAGTCCTTAGAGACAATGGGGTGGACAATGAAAATATATATGCTTGGATAAATGAAAATCTGGAAAGCAATCAGAAAAATCTAGATATGGTTATAAGCGGAGAGCATCAAAAGCAAGCAGGTTTTCAGCTGTCCTTGGGTAATAGTATAACATCAATCAGAAATGTGACTTCTTTAAATTGGAAGGATACTTTTGAAAGGTTAAATTATGCAGAAGCTATATTGAGAGCTGACCCATCAGGGGTTTATGCCAATATGGACTTTGAATCTAGAGACTATTACAGACATAAACTGGAGATGCTGGCTAGAAAATTTGGAGTGGGTGAAGCCTATGTCGCAAAAAAGGTATTAGAATGTGCAAAGGAAGGTATAAAGGATTATGAAAAGCATATAGGATATTACATAATAGATAATGGAGTATATAAGCTGCAAAATAAAATAAAGAGCAAAGTAGGGTTGTTCAAAGTTTTTAATAATCTTGAAGGAAAAATTTCTGTAAGATTATATGCTACTATAATTTGTCTTGGAATAGTGTTCTTTGAAGTCCTGATATTAGCCTTAGGCGTAAATGAAGATTCCAATCCGATAGCCTGGAAATATATTTTGGGGGCTGTTTTGCTATTAGTGCCAGCAAGTGAAATAGTGATTTCAATTTTTAATTGGAGTATAAGCCAATTGTTTTCTCCAAGATTTGTTCCAAAATTGTCAATGGAAGAAGGAATACCAGAGGAAAGCAGAAGTATAGTTGTAGTACCAGCTTTAACTGGTGATGAAAAGAAAATAAGAGATATAATAAATGATTTAGAGATATATTATCTAGCGAACCATGAAAAAAATTTATATTTTACTTTATTGATGGATTTTCCAGACAGCGACAAGGAAAAAGAGGAAAAGGATGAGCTTTTGATAAAATCTGGTTTGCAAGGCATAAAAGAATTAAATGACAAATTTGCATTAGAGGGAACTGATATTTTTTATTTCCTATCTAGAAGGAGAATATATAACGATAAAGAAAAAAAATGGATGGGCTGGGAAAGAAAACGAGGAAAGCTCATGGAATTTAATTCCTTTCTGCGAGGAAATAAAAACACTAGCTATGATGTAATAAGCGGTAATATAGAGGAACTTGGAAATATAAAATATGTCATAACTCTGGATGCTGATACTCAGCTTCCACGAGATTCAGCTAAAAAACTTATAGGAGCTATGAGCCATATACTAAATGTACCTTACATACATGAGAATTCTAGGGCAGTAACTAGAGGGTATGGAATAATGCAGCCTAGAGTAAACGTTGGAAGCATAAGCGCAAATAAAACCATGTTTTCTAGAATATTTTCAGGAGAAACAGGGATAGACATATATACTACTGCCGTATCTGATACATATCAAGATATTTTTGCGGAAGGAATTTTTACTGGGAAAGGTATATATGATGTGGATACCTTTGAAACAGTTTTAAAGAATTCTATTCCTGAAAATTTGGTTTTAAGCCATGATTTATTAGAGGGAAGCTTTGGAAGGACAGCTTTAGTTAGTGATATAGAACTTGTGGATGGATATCCAGCCTATTATCATTCCTATTGCAGAAGACTACATAGATGGGTCAGAGGAGATTGGCAGTTAATCCCTTGGCTTATAAAAAAGTCTGCTTTGAATAAATTATCAAGATGGAAGATATTTGATAATTTGCGTCGAAGTCTGCTTATGCCAGCTATAATGCTGCTTTTGATATATGCAATAACTATTATTGACGTGAGAGGGCCATGGGTTGTAGCTACCTTCCTATCGGTGATATGCCCTATTTTATTTGATGTATCAGAGGCTGTGGTAACACCAACTAAAGGAATAAGTCTCACGGGAAAAATTAAAAATGTGGGAATGGTTATTGATCAAGTTTTCTTATTGTTCTGCTTTATACCTTATGAAGCTTACTTGATGATAGATGCCATTGTAAGAACTTTATATAGAATGATTTTTAGTAAAATGAAACTTTTAGAGTGGCAGACCTCTGCTGAAGCTGAAGCAAGAAGCTTAAAAAGTTTTGGAAGCTATATAAAAAGTATGTGGAGCGGATCTTTAATTGCACTAGTATTAGAAATATTGGCTTTTAATAAAGGTTACGCTATAGGTATTTCTATTTTACCTGCATGTATAATTTGGTTTCTAAGCCCAAGTATAGCCTACTACATAAGTCAAGACATAATAGAAGAAAAGCAGGAAACAGATGAGCAAGGAACAAAATTGCTTAGAAGAATCAGCAGAAAAACCTGGGCCTATTTTGAGGATTTCGTTAATAGTGAAAATAATTGGTTAGGACCAGATAATTTTCAGCAGGAACCGCCAAATGGATTAGCAAAAAGGACTTCGCCTACAAATATAGGAATGGCTATAACTTCAAATTTAAATGCCTATAATTTGGGATACATATCCTTTAACGAAATGTCGGATAGAATTGACAAAACTTTAGCTAGCAGTGAAAGTCTTACTAAGTTCAAAGGGCATCTTTACAATTGGTACGATACTGTGTCAAAACAACCTCTGTATCCTAGATATGTTTCCACAGTAGACAGCGGAAACTTAGTGGCTTATATGTGGCTTGCCTATTCCAGCATAGATAAACATAGCAAGATGCCTCTTATGCGAAGGGAATTCATCAGAGGAATAGAAGATACGGCTCTGCTTGCAGAGGAGGAATTTGAAGATAATGTTACTTATGAAAATTTAATTGAAGAAGTAAAAAGATCAGATTTAGACATAATTAGCTGGAAAGAATTCTTAATGAAATTATGGAGTACCCTGCTTAATTATGAAAAAAGTAATAAAGGTAAGAGCTTATACTGGAATGGGAAACTAAAAACTTGCTGCAGCAAGTTTTTGGGAGATATTCAAAGATTTTTTCCATGGGCAGATAAGGCTTCAAGTTTAAATAAGCAATATGATTATTTGAAAAATCAATTGAAGGATATACCATTTTCCAGTCCTTTAAATGAGGTCGCTTATTCATTAAGAAAAGTAGCAGCAAATCTAAAAGAAGGCATTGCAGAAAAATCCGAGGATATAAAGGAAATAATACTTCTCATAGAGAATGGATGTATAGAAATTGAAAAAGAAATTATAAAAAACCGTAATTTATCCTTAAGGTTAAATAAATTTGTCAGCAATACAGACTTTAAAGTTGTGTATGACAGAAAAAAACATTTGTTTTCCATAGGATATGATATAGAAAAGGATGCACTGAATAACAGCTATTATGATCTTCTTGCCTCAGAAGCTAGATGTGCTAGTTTCATGGCTATAGCAAAGGGTGATGTGGATCAGAAGCACTGGTTTAAGTTAAATCGTTCTATGATGAAAGTCGGGAAAAGGAAAGGTCTGATATCTTGGAGCGGCACGATGTTTGAATATTTTATGCCTGCTCTTATTATGAAAAATTATCCTAACACTTTGCTTGATGAAACCTACACCACTGTTGTAGAAGCACAGAAGAGATATTGCAGTAATCAAAATGTGCCTTGGGGAATATCAGAAAGTGCTTTTTATCATTTTGATAATGCCATGAATTATCAATATAAAGCCTTTGGAGTTCCCGGTGTTGGACTTAAAAGGGGATTATCAGGAGAGCTTGTAGTGGCACCTTATGCTACAGTATTAGCTTTAAGTACAGACTTAAAGGGATCTATTAAAAACCTAAGAAAGCTCATAGAAATCGGCATGGAAGGAAGATATGGACTATATGAAGCTGTAGATTTTACAAAAGAAAGATTAACAAAAGGGAAAAATAAGCTGATAGTTAAATCCTTTATGATTCATCATGAAGGCATGAGCCTCATGGCTATGGATAATGTGCTGAATGATAATATTTTAATTGAAAGCTTTCACAGCATACCAATGGTAAAGGCTACAGAATTGTTACTGCAAGAAAAAGTATCTAAGAATATAACCTATGATAAAGAAAAGAAACATGAAGTACATGATGCACGCGAAAATAAACACAGCATGGTGGTAAGATCTTACGATACTGCACTCACTACCACACCTGAAACACATCTATTAGCTAATGGGTCCTATAGCATGATGATATCAAACAGCGGCAGTGGATATGCTAAGAGAAATGACATTACATTATATAGGTGGAGAGAAGATGTAACTAGAGATTGCAGTGGTATGTTTTTTTATGTAAAGAATCAAATGAATAATGATTACTATAGCGTAACCTATGAACCTTGCAATAAAGCTCCAGAAGATTATAATGCAGTTTTTTCTATGGATAAAGCTGAATTTAAACGAAAAGATGGAAACATATCTACTCATATGGAAGTTACAGTGTCAAATGAAGAAGATGCTGAAATAAGGAGAATTACCCTAACTAATCATGGAGAGGAATGCATTTTAGAGGTAACAAGCTATTTGGAAGTAATTTTGGCTACCTACAACTCAGATATAGTTCACCCTGCTTTCAGCAATTTATTTGTGGAAACAGAGTATGTGGAGGATATTGGCTGTATAGTTGCCAGCAGACGGCCCAGAGCTAAAAAACAGCAAAGGCCGTGGATGATGCAGGTTATGTCCTATGAGGGAGAAGCTGTAGGGGGGATACAATATGAAACTAATAGGCTTAATTTCATAGGAAGAGGAAGGAGCATATCCAATCCTTTAGCTTTGGAAAAGGTAAATCTTAAAAATACTGTTGGAGCCGTTCTTGATCCAATCATAAGCATAAGAAGAAGCTTCAGATTGAAGCCTGGTGGAAGTGTAAAAATAGCTTATACCACGGCAACAGCTAATTCCCGAGCCGAGGTAATAGAAATGGCTAAAAAATATAAAGAATTTCAAAATACCACCAGAGTATTTGAATTGGCATGGACCAAAAGTATTTTGGAAATGAAATATATGGGGATAAGATCTACGCAGGTAAATTTATATCAGCTTATGGCATCAAAAATTATATATATCAATACCCAGCTTCACAGCCGCCAGGAAAGCATTAAAAATATCAATAAGCATCAAAGTGATTTGTGGGCCTATGGTATTTCCGGTGATTTACCGATAGTTTCTTTGATTATAAGATATGAGAGAGATATCGATGTTGTAAGGCAGATGTTAAAGGCTCATGAATATTGGGCAATAAAAGGGCTTACGGTGGATTTTGTAATAATAAATTTGGAAGAACCAGGTTATTCTCAGCCTCTGCATAGTACAGTAAGAGATATGATAAATATGAGAAGGAATCAGGCCAGTGCCGCAAGAATCTTTCTTTATAACAGAAGTACTATAGATAAGGATATTGCAGATTTTATAATGGCTATTTCAAGGCTGGTTATAGATGCAGACAAAGGAAGTATAATGAGTCAGATAAGAACTAAAAATGAAGAAGCATTAAATTTTATTAAAGTAGAAGAGGAAGAGAAAAGCGCAGCAGGCAAAGATGCCGTAAACTTTATACGAAGCAGAAGCGGAGAACAAAGTACTATTCAAATTATGGGCTCTAAAATAAAAAATGCGGCAGAAAAAATAGGCAAAATGACATGGAAAAACAGCGGAAGATTTTCTACTGAATTCAGTGAGGAAATTACAGAGATAAGCAGGAGAATATTAAAAGAAAAATTTAAACCTGAAGATTTATACTATTATAATGGCTACGGAGGATTCAGCAAAGAGGATAATAGCTACATCATATTGCTGGATGGAGAAAAAAATACTCCTGCACCTTGGATAAATGTAATATCCAATGAAGAATTCGGCTTTAATGTTTCTGAAAGTGGAAGTGCTTATACTTGGAACAAAAACAGCAGAGAGAATAAACTTACCACCTGGTCCAATGATCCCGTTACTGATTTAGGAGGAGAATTTTTATTTATTAGAGATGAGGAGGATGGGAAGTACTGGAGCATAACTCGCAATCCTGTAAGAGATAATGGAATGTATGTTATAAATCATGGGTTTGGATATTCAAGCTTTATGCATGAGGTAAATGGAATTGAGGGAAGCGAGATAATGTTTGCACCTAGACATGACAGCTGTAAAATATGCATTGTTACATTAAAAAATAAAGGTGAAAAGAGCAGAAAGCTTTCGTTAACATATTATTGCGATATAGTGCTTGGTGTTGTGCCTCAACAAACTGCCCAATATATATACACGGAAATAGAAAAAGATAAAAATTATATATATGCTCAAAATTCCTATAGCCAAAACTTTGGAAAACTAAAAGCTTTCTTGAGTATAAACGGAGGATATGAGGAAAGCTTCACAGGCTCTAGAACTGATTTTATAGGAAGAGGCAATGATTACGATACCCCTGCAGCTATGATGCAGGAAAAACTATCTTCCTTCAGCGGAGCTGGAATGGAACCCTGTCTTGCGGAAAATGTTAAAATTAGTCTGGAGCCAGGTGAGGAAAAGAATCTAATTATAATTTTAGGGCAATATGAAAGCCAAAAAGAAATTGAAAATTCCATTAAAAAATATGGTTCCTATATTTATTCCTTTAATGAACTTAACAATGTTAAAAAATATTGGCAAGACATCTTAGGGAAGATTAAAGTTTCAACTCCCGATAAATCTATGGATATACTGCTTAATGGATGGCTTATGTACCAGACCATATCCTGCAGATATTGGAGCAGAACAGCCTTTTATCAGTCTGGAGGTGCTTATGGATATAGAGATCAGCTTCAGGACTCCATGTCCATAGGAATTTTGGATAGCAATTTTACAAGAGAACAAATTTTAAGAAGTGCATCAAGACAGTATTTGGAGGGTGATGTTCAGCATTGGTGGCATCCTATAGTAGACAGCGGTATAAGAACCAGATTTTCTGATGATTTGCTATGGCTTCCTTATGTTACAGCCGATTATATATTGAGAACAGGGGATTATGGTATTTTAGATGAGTCAGTAAACTATTTAGAAGATGAACCGCTTAAGGAAGATGAAGATGAAAGATATAATATTTCAAGAAAGAGCTCTGTAGAAGGAAGCATATATGAGCACTGCTTAAAGGCAATTGAAAAAGCTCTGAAATTTGGAACTCACAATATACCTCTTATGGGAAGCGGAGATTGGAATGATGGAATGAGCACTGTAGGAAATAAAGGATCTGGGGAGAGTGTATGGCTAGGATGGTTCCTGTATGATATATTAAATAAATTCAAAGAAATCTGCAAATATAAAAAGGATGATATGAATTATCACCACTTTTGTGAAATGGCGGATTTCATAAGAGAAAATCTAGAATCAAATGCCTGGGATGGAGCTTGGTATAGAAGAGCTTACTTTGATGATGGAACTCCATTGGGTTCTATTCAGAATGATGAATGTCAGATAGATTCTTTAGCTCAATCTTGGGCAGTTATAAGCGGTGCAGGCAATAGAGAGAGATGCAAAAAAGCTATTGAATCTGTTGAAAAGCATTTGGTGAAAGAGGATGCAGGAACCATATTGCTTCTTACACCAGCTTTTGATAACTCTTCTTTAGAACCTGGCTATATAAAAGGATATGTGCCAGGAGTTAGAGAAAATGGTGCCCAATATACTCATGCAGCAATTTGGTTCATATTAGCAGAAGCCATGATAAAAAATGGAGATAAAGCGTATAAATTCTTTAATATGATAAATCCAATAAATCACTCAGAAACTCAGCTTGAATGTGAAACTTACAAGGTAGAGCCCTATGTTATGAGTGCTGACGTGTACATGAGGGAACCTTATACAGGAAGAGGAGGATGGTCGTGGTACACAGGAGCCGCTGGCTGGATGTACAGGGTTGGAATTGAGGCAATACTTGGACTTAAGGTTATGGGTGATAAGGGATTCGTGGTAGAACCTCAGATACCTTTTTACTGGGATGAATACAGCATAAAATATGAGAATGGAAACTGTATATATAATATAAAGGTTAAAAGGAATGAGGAGAAATCTGTTGCTTTAGATGGAAAGTTTATTCCAAATGGTGTGATACCGATTTTGGAAAGTGGATATCATAACGTGGATATAAAAATTTAAAAAAATGCAGGAAAATATATTTGTATGAAGAATATAAAATATATTTATATCATATATTTAAAAGTATGCGTTAAATAAAATTAAAGGAGGAATATTTATGGCAAGTAGAGGAGAAATATATAAGTGTCCTGTTTGCGGCAATATAGTTGAGCTGGTTAATGTAGGCGGCGGAACATTGGTATGCTGCGGTAAACCAATGGTTCATGTTGAGGAAAATACTGTTGATGCTGCAGTTGAAAAGCATATTCCTGTAGTAGAAAAGGCAGAAGATGGAACTGTAAAAGTAAAGGTGGGTTCAGTAGAACATCCAATGCAGCCTGAGCACTATATAATGTGGATTGAAGTTATTACTAAAAATAAAGTTTATAAAAAATATCTAAATCCAGGTGAAAAGCCAGAAGCTGACTTTAAAATCGACGGAGAAATAGTAGCGGTTAGGGAATATTGTAACATACATGGATTGTGGAAGGCTTAAGGCATAGCTAAATAAAAAGGAATTGCATGCAAGCAATTCCTTTTTTATCTGGCTCTGTTTTAAAACAGAGCTTTTTATTAAGATGAAACTGGTTCGCTTAGTACAAATTTATCTATAACATGAGCTACACCGTCTTCATCATTGGTAAAAGTTATATAATTAGATGCTTTTTTTACCTTTGTAAAAGCATTTCCCATTGCCACACCAAGACCAGCATATTCAATCATGGCTATGTCATTCTCTGCATCTCCTATGCAGATTATCTCTTCTCTTTTAATATTTAATTTATTTGCAAGGAAATCAATTCCTCTGCTTTTGTTAATTCCTTTTGAAAGAAACTCTAAGAATATATCTGAGCTTCTCATGACAGAATATTTTTCATAGGCTTCTTCTGGGAGCTTAGAGTATGCAGCATCTAAGTTTTCTTTTGAGGCTACCATTAGAACTTTTATTACTTCTTCTTCTGGCTTTATATCATAGAAATCTTTTTCCACCAAATCTATTTTGTTTATTCTTGCTTCGATTAAAGAATATTCATTTATTTTAGGAGTTATACAAAATTCTGGTGAAGTGAAAGCATGTATATCTATATTAAGATTTTTACTTATTTCGTATAAATAATGAAGATCTTCTCCTTTAACGGATATTTCAAATAATATTTCACCGGATTTAGCTGTTTGCACAGTGCAGCCATTAAAGGTTACTACAAATTCATCGTCATTATTTAAGCCTAATTGTTCTATATAACTTAATATTCCATGAACTGGTCTCCCTGTAGCTAAAACAATTTTTACTCCTTTTTCTCTAGCCTTTTTTATAGCATCAAGAGTTTTTTCAGAAATAGTTTTATCGCTTCTAAGTAAGGTTCCATCCATGTCAAGGGCTAATAGTTTATACATTCATATTCCTCCATAAAAGTATTGTATATTTATTTTTAAACTGATATAATTTACTAGTTGTATAGTTAAATATATTAAGAATTGGAGTGGTGTTTACCCATGTAAACCCTCATGGTATTATACCAAAAAATTATTAAATGTAAAAGCAAAATATAAATATTTTAATTTATATATATTGATTATTTGGATTTTGAATTTTAGAACTTAAGCATATAAAAATAGGAGGAAATGTCGTGACAGACTTTATAAGAGAAATAGAGAAAAGAAGAACTTTTGCAATAATATCTCATCCTGATGCGGGAAAAACTACATTAACAGAAAAATTGTTGCTTTACGGAGGAGCTATTAGATTAGCAGGATCTGTTAAAGCAAGAAAAGCTTCTAAGCATGCAGTTTCTGACTGGATGGAGATAGAAAAGCAGAGAGGAATTTCTGTTACATCATCTGTTATGCAGTTTAACTATGATGGATTTTGTATAAATATATTGGATACACCTGGACACCAAGACTTTAGTGAGGATACTTATAGAACTCTTATGGCAGCAGATAGTGCCGTTATGGTAATTGACGCAGCTAAAGGAGTGGAGGAGCAAACCAAAAAGCTGTTTCATGTCTGCAGTTTAAGAGGAATTCCTGTATTTACTTTTATAAATAAAATGGATAGAGAAAGTAAAGATCCTTTTGAATTATTAGAGGATATAGAAAATGTGTTGGGAATAAAATCTTATCCAATGAACTGGCCAATAGGATCTGGAGCAGATTTTAAGGGCGTTTACGAAAGAGAAACCAACAAGGTTCAGGTCTTTGGGGGAGGAAACCATGGTCAGTCAGAGGTTGAATCCGTAGAAGGAAATGTAAATGATGATATATTCAAAGATTTAGTAGGTGAAGCTCTTCACAATAAGCTTATTGATGATATTGAGCTGTTAGATATAGCTGGTGATGATTTTGATTTGAATAAGGTCAGGGTAGGAGAACTTACTCCAGTATTCTTTGGAAGTGCGCTTACTAATTTCGGTGTAGAACCATTTCTTAAGGAATTTTTGAAACTAACCCTGCCTCCTCTTCCAAGAAATTCTGATGCAGGAAAAATAGATGTTTTTGAAGATAAATTTTCAGCTTTTGTATTTAAAATACAGGCTAATATGAATCCTGCTCATAGGGACAGAATAGCCTTTATGAGAATATGCTCTGGTAAGTTTACTAAGGGTATGGAAGTAAATCATGTGCAGGCAGGAAGCAAGATAAGATTAACTCAGCCTCAACAATTTATGGCTCAAGATAGAGAAATCATCGAAGAAGCTTACGCTGGTGATATTATAGGCGTTTTTGATCCAGGTATTTTCAGCATAGGTGATACCTTGTGTGAATCTAATAAGAAGTTTAAATTTGATGGTATTCCTACCTTTGCTCCAGAGCATTTTGCAAGAGTAAGAGCTGTGGATACTATGAAGAGAAAACAGTTTATCAAAGGTATAACTCAGATATCTCAAGAAGGTGCCATACAGGTCTTTAAGGAAATATATGTTGGAATGGAAGAATTAATTGTAGGCGTGGTTGGCGTGCTCCAATTTGAAGTCTTAGAATATAGGCTTAAGAATGAATACGGCGTAGATATAAAGCTGGATAGACTTCCGTTTAGAAACATAAGATGGATAGAAAATGAAAATGTAGATATGGATTCAATAAACATAACCAGCGATACAAAGAAAGTTAAAGATTTAAAAGAAAGAAATCTTTTATTATTCCAAAATGACTGGGGAATTAACTGGGCCTTGGAACATAATAAAGGTATGATACTTTCAGATATAGGTAAAGATAGTTAAACATAAAGCGGCTTAAGCCGCTTTTGTCATTTAACTTTATTTCTTCCGAATATAACATCTACTATAAATATTATAGCAGCAACCACTAGAAGAATATTAATCATTGAACCACCTATCCTAAATAACAATCCGATGATCCAAAAAAATACCACAAATCCGCCAAGCCACCTTAAAAAAACCATGTAAATCCCTCCTTGCACACTAGTCAAGTGAATAATCCAGCTTGTAAATATAGTATTTGCATAATTAAAAAAAATATGAATTATATTTTTTTGCTATCTTGAAACTAATTTAAAGCTTTATTAGTGAATAAAATCATGATTTAAAAGAACTGTACCGATACATTTGCAATATAAATAATTTTTAATATAATAATTTAAATAAGGGTTATATATAAAGTTTGGAGTGATATTAATGGGACAAATTAAGAAAAATTCTATGGCAACAAAAGATATGGTGGAGACAGCGCTAATGGCAGCTATAATTTTTGTAGCTACCTTTGCAATGCAAATAAAGACAGGAAATGGATATATACATCCAGGAGATGCCATGGTTTTTGTTGCCACAATTATTTTAAGCAGAAAAAAGAGTGTTTTGGCAGCAGCCATAGGAATGGGACTTGCAGATTTACTTTCAGGTTATGCTGTTTGGGCTCCTTTCACTTTAGTGATAAAAGCTGTAATGGCTTATATAGCAGCAAGGATTGCCCATAGAAAATATAACAATGGCACGAATATTGCTAATAATGTTTTTGCTTTTATAGTGGCTGGTGTATGGATGGTGGCAGCATACTTCGGAGCAGGAATAATTGTAGATATTATTTTATCTAGTGGACAAATGAGCATATATGCCGCTTTATTAGATTGTGCTAAAGGTGTAATTGGAAATGTTATACAAGCAGGTTTTGGAGTTATAGTAGGAACTATTTTGAGTCAAATACTTATAAATGCTCTTAAAATAAAAACCAGTAAGAATAATTAGAGCCTAGTTTAAATAAGAGTTGGTTTTTATACTAAATCAAAATAGAAACAAATAATAAAGAGAGGATTTTTCCTCTCTTTAACTCTTTGTGCAACAAAGTAAACCACTTGCTAAGCAAGTGGAAGAAAAAAGGCTTATGCCGTTGAGTAGAAAAAAACTCCTATGTTAAAATAAATGCAGGTCTAGCCAACCGCAA